>JAODBM010000154.1 GCA_025463985.1 Acidimicrobiales bacterium | reverse complement strand
GGGGCGCCGGACGGGTCGAAGCGCCCACCCGGGCGCGTTCGGGCGCGCCTCTCCGCGACCACCGGTTGGGTGAGCCGGGCCGGCCCGGCCAGCCGCCGCCCCCCGGCTCCGGCGGCGGTGGCGGTCGACACAGCCGACCGCCACGGCCACGAGCCCGGTGGCGCTACATCGTGCGCCGCATCATCGCCGGCGTGCTCGCGGTGCTGCTGCTGATCGCCGTGTTCTTCGGCATGTCGGTGTACGGAGCGCTCCGCACTCCGGGCAACGACGGGTTCCGGGCCAAGTGGGCTGACTGGTTGCGCAACCACCACGCGGTGACGTTCGTGAACTGGATGGAGCACAAGTACTACGCCGCGCAGGCCCCGAAGGCCGGCGGCAAGCCGAACGGCCTCAACGCGGTCGCGAAGCCCTCCCTGCTGGTGCACACCAACGGCCAGCAGGTGCTCCCGGCGCCGCCCATGATCCCGCCGATCGTCGCCGGCCTCCCGGGAGAGGGCTCCTGGCTGCCCACCGGCGCGCTCGTGAACGGCAAGCCGGCCATGTACGTCTCGCAGGTCCGGCCCGACCAGATCCACACCAGCGTGCTCACCAGCATCGTGTGGCTCGACCCCAACGCCTACAAGCTCGACATCGTCCCCGGTGGGCGCGAGCCGGGCGGCAGCTGGACCCATCCCCCGGTCGTCACGCCGGCCGAGCGGCCAAAGATCGTGGCCGCGTTCAACGGTGGCTTCCGCTTCAAGGACGCGCACGGCGGCTTCTACGCCGAGGGCCGTGAGGCGGTGCCGCTGCAGGCCGGAGCGGCGTCGCTGGTCGTCATGAAGGACGGGCGGGTCACCGTCGGCCAGTGGGGTCGCGACGTGCGGCTGACGCCCGATACGGCGAGCGTGCTGCAGAACCTCGTGCTGCTCGTCGACAACGGCCATCCGGTCCCGGGCATCGACGCCGGCGACACCCGCGTGTGGGGCTCCACGCTCGGCAACAAGACGCTCGTCTGGCGCTCGGCTGTTGGCGTCACGGCCAACGGGGCGCTGCTCTACGCGGCCGGGCCCGGGCTGAGCGCGTCCGCGCTCGCCGACGTGATGGCCCGCGCCGGTGCGCTGCGCGCGATGACGTTGGACATCAACCCGAACTGGGTGACGTTCAACTTCTTCGACCATGCCAACCCGGCCAATCCGGCCGACGTGACCGGGCGCAAGCTGGTCGACGGCATGCAGCGCTCCGCCGACCGCTATCTGAGCAACGAGTCCCGCGACTTCGTGACGATCTCCGCCCGCTGACGCCGGGGGTGGCGCGCTCGGTTCTGCGCGGACCACGCGCGGGGAACGGTCGCGGCCCGGCGAGCGGGCAGCCCGCGGAGGTGGCCTCATGACCGTGATGGCGATCCCGAGGTTCGAGCGGTTCTTCAGGGCGGCGGCCGGGCTCGACGTCGACAAGGACGACCTGGAGCGCTACAGCGACTTCGTGAACACGAAGCTCTACGACCTGCTCCTGCTCGGCGAGGTCGCGGCCAGCGAGAACGGCCGGGACGTGCAGCACCTCCACGACCTGCCGATCACCAAGGGGCTGCAGGAGAGCATGCACGCGTTCCGCCGGCTCGACGAGGACGTCGACCTGCAGCCGATCCTCGACCAGCTCGCGATCCGTCCCCAGCTCGACCGCCCCCTCGACGAGGAGGCCACCGCCCAGCTGCCGACCATCGTCGGCGCCATCAGCTACGCGCTGGCCCGCACGTTCACGATCCTCGACCCCGATCTGAAGAACCCGCAGGCCGAGCACTGGGAGCGGGCCTTCCAGGTCTTCGACCAGCTCCTCTGACCACGGATCGTGGCCGAACGGTGCGCTAGACCATCCGGATGAGCAGCCCGATGCCGGCCCTGTTCGTGGGCCACGGCAGCCCGATGAACGCCCTCGAGCACAACCGCTACACGGAGTCCTGGCGGGCGTTCGGCGCGTCGGTGCCCACGCCCCGAGCGCTGCTGGTGATCTCGGCCCACTGGTACATCAACGCCACCGCGGTGACCGCCATGGCGGCACCCCGCACGATCCACGACTTCTTCGGGTTCCCCGACGAGCTGTTCGCGGTCGAGTACCCCGCTCCCGGCGAGCCCGAGGTGGCGGCCGAGGTCGCCGACGTGGCCCACCCCATCTGGGTCGGGCTCGACCACGACAGCTGGGGCCTCGACCACGGCACCTGGTCGGTGCTCGTGCACGCTTTTCCCGACGCCGACATCCCCGTGCTCCAGCTGTCGATCAACGCCGCGAAGCCGTTCGAGGACCACGTTGCGCTGGGGGCCCGACTGTCCGCGCTGCGTGACCGGGGCGTCCTCGTCATCGGCTCGGGCAACGTGGTGCACAACCTGCGCCAGGTCAGCTGGAACCGCCCCGAGGCCGGTGACGACTGGGCACAGCGCTTCGACGAGTCCGCACGCGCCATCATGACGACGGATCCTGGCGACGTCGCCCGCTTACGCGAGCACCCAGACTTCGCCCGGGCGGCGCCCACGCCCGACCACTTCATCCCGCTGCTGTACGTCGCGGGCCTGGCGGCCGCGGCCGCGCATCCCGCCGACGTGCTCGTCGACGGCTACGCGTTCGGCTCGCTGTCGATGACCTCGTACACGGTCGGCGCCCCACCGGTCGGGCCTCCGCCCGACGCGCCCGGCGCAGAACCGGAGCGCGTCGACATCCCCGCCGACGAGACCAACATCTGAGCCACCCGTCAGAGCGGGTGGACCATCAGCTGGACGTGGTTGCGGGCGCCTTCGGGCGTGCGCATGCCCGGGACGGGGTGCGGCGGGCCCTCACGCTCGAAGCCCATGGCCTCGAAGAAGGCGATGCCGTCGCGGTTCTCGGCGAGCGTCTCGAGGTGGCAGCCGGGAAGCTCGGCGGCCCGCACCCGGTCGAGCCAGGCCCGCACGAGGGCGCCGCCGAGGCCCGCACCCCGGGCCGCGGGCAACAGGTTGATGTGGAGGTGGGCGGGCCACCGCGGATCGAGGACCCGATCAGGCGGCCCGTCGTGGCGGGCGGCGTCGAGGGCGATGTCGCGGGCCGCGCGCCACATGAAGCCGGCCGTGCCCGGACGCACGAGGAGCCCGCGCCGCAAGACGTGCGGTCCGAGCACCCGGAACATGTGGGGCGGCCGGCGGCTGTCGAGGCACCCGAGGAGGTAGCCGACCACCTCGCCGTCGCGCTCGGCGATCAGCAGGGAGTCGGGCTCCTCGTCCGTGTAGTAGCCGCTGAAGAGGTCGGCGAAGCTCGCCTCGTCGCGCCACAGCCGGGCCACGGGCTCGCCCATGTAGCCGGTGCGATGGCAGATGGACCGCACCGCAGGGCGGTCGGCGGGCACGTACGGGCGGATCGGCACGGCGCCATCGTGGCGCGACGCGCGGGTCAGTCGGTGGGCGGGGTGTCCAGCGGTGCCAGCGGTGGCCCGGTCGGCCGAGCCGGCGGCCGATCGTCCGGGGCGGCGTCGGTGGCGTCCGACCCGAACGCGTCCGTGGGCGCGGCGTGGTGGGTGATCGGCAGCTCGATGCGCACCGTGGTGCCACGGCCGACCGCGCTGTCGAGCGAGATCCGCCCGCCGTGGGCCTCGGTGATGGCCTTCGCGATCGAGAGGCCGAGGCCCGAGCCGCCTTGGTGGCGCGAGCGAGAAGGGTCGGCGCGGAAGAACCGCTCGAAGATGCGCTCGGCGATGTCGGGCGCCATGCCGGGCCCGGCATCAGCGACGTCGAGAGCCACCCGGTCCCCCACGCGCGCCACCGTGATGTCGACCGCGGTGGCCAGCGGGGTGTGCTGCAGGGCGTTGGTCACCAGGTTGGCGATGACCTGGCGCAACCGGCCCTCGTCCCCGACCACCTCGACCCCCGCGCCCACGTGGGCGGTGATCGGCCGGCCGGGCTGGACGGCCCGCGCGTCCTGTGCGGCGTCCTCGGCCAGCGCGCCGAGATCGACCGGCCCGGCGTCGAGTGGACGGCCCTGGTCGAGCCGAGCCAGCAGGAGCATGTCGTCGACGAGCGTCCCCATGCGGATCGACTCCTGCTCGGTGCGCCGCATGGCGTCGTCGAGGGCCTCGCGCTTCACGAGGCCGCCGGCTCGGTAGAGCTCGGCGTAGCCCCGGATGGTCGTCACCGGCGTGCGCAGCTCGTGGGACGCGTCGGCGACGAAGCGCCGCAGCCGGTTCTCGGACCGGCTGCGCTCGTCGAACGCCTCCTCGATGCGCATGAGCATGCCGTTGAGCGCGAGGCCCAGCTCGCCCGCCTCGGTGTGCGGATCGCCCTCCGGCACGCGGTGCGACAGGTCGCCGCCGGCGATCGCCTTCGCGGTCTGCGTCATCTGCTTGATGGGCCGGACGCCGAGCCGCAGCACCCAGAACGTGACCAGCGCCAGCAGCGCGAGCACCGAGAGCGTGACGACCAGTTCGACCTGCACCAGCCGGCTCACGGCCGCCTCGACGTCGCTGAGCGGCAGCGCCAGGACGAGCGAGTAGCCCCGCCCCTGGTCGGGCTGCTGCAGCAGCACGCGGTACCGCAGGTCCGAGCCCTTGGTCCCCGCGTTGAAGATCTGGGTCGCGGGGGCCGACGAGCGCAGCCGGGACGCCGGGATCTCGGGGTACGGGAGCGCCGAGCCGGTGAGCTTCGACTCGGTGAGGGTCGTGAGGTTCCCGTCGCTGGTGATCGCGGCCGAGTACAGCGAGCTGATCCCGCCCGGGCGCGCCGGGAGCTGACCGCCGCCGTGGTGGTCGGGACCGTGATCGCCGCCCACGACCACGCCCGAGGCCGCGGTGCTGCGCAGCTGCGCGTCGATCTGGTCGACGAGGTGGCGCTCGGTCGTGCGGGT
This sequence comes from Acidimicrobiales bacterium, assembly GCA_025463985.1. Classification (GTDB taxonomy): domain Bacteria; phylum Actinomycetota; class Acidimicrobiia; order Acidimicrobiales; family Iamiaceae; genus JAODBM01. The sequence goes on along the minus strand of JAODBM010000154.1, from coordinate 28,583 downwards.
GACGGCGAACGCCGTGACCACGAGCACCGACGACACGAGCACCATGCCCAGCACGAGCCGGAGGCGCAGTGACACCGGCGGTCAGGTCCGCTGTTCGCGCAGCGTGTAGCCCACCCCGCGGATCGTGTGGATCAGGCGCGGGTCGCAGGCGTCGACCTTGCGGCGCAGGTAGCCGATGTAGGTCTCGACCACGCCACCGTCGCCGCCGAAGTCGTACTGCCAGACGTGGTCGAGGATCTGCGCCTTCGACATCACTCGTCCCTGGTTGAGCAACAGGTAGCGCAGGAGGTTGTACTCGGTCGGCGACAGCCCGACCTCTTCGCCGGCCCGCAGCACGCGGTGCGCATCGTCGTCCATCTCGAGGTCGGCGCAGCGCAGCACGGTGTCGGGCTGCGACAGCCCGGCGCGCCGCAGGATCGACTGGATCCGCGCCACGAGCTCTTCGAGGCTGAACGGCTTCACGAGGTAGTCGTCGGCGCCCAGCGTCAGCCCCCGGACCTTGTCCTCGGTGGCGTCGCGGGCGGTGAGGAACAGGACCGGGATGCGGTTGCCCTCGGTCCGCAGCCGCCGGACGACCTCGAAGCCGTCGAGGTCCGGCATCATCACGTCGAGCACGATCAGGTCGGGGCGCACGGTGGCGAGCGCGTCGAGCGCCTCACGTCCCGATGCCGCCGGATGCACCTCGAACCCGAGGTGGCGCAGGGCCGCCTCCAGCATCGAGCGCAGGTTGTCCTCGTCGTCCACGAGCAGAAGTCGTTCGCCAGCCACGCCGGCAGTGTGGCAGCCGGTCCTGGGAGTTTCCTCAGAGGCAGCCGAGAGCTTCATCCGCCCGCGGGCGCGCCACGCCGACGGTCCTCGGCGCGGGTTGCCCGGCGATTGCGGACGGAATGTCTGGTTCTTGCATCGGGTAGAGGCAGCGGAGTCCAGCCGAGCACCACCTCTCGTCACGCCCTGGAGGCATCCCAAATGACCATCGGAGCCAGCGTCTTCCTCATCGCCGTGGGCGCCATCCTGCGCTTCGCCGTCACCGACACGGTTCGGGGCATCGACCTCGCCGTCGTCGGGGTGATCTTGATGGTGGCCGGAGCGATCGGCCTGCTCGCGTCGCTGATGATCTACGGCCGGCGCGACCGGGTCGTGGTCGATCGGCCGGTCGACCGCCGCCTCCTCTAGGTCCCGTCGGCGGCGCGCCGTTCTGCCCCCCGTCGTCAGCGCCCCCGTTCGCCGGAGCGGGGGCGCTGTCGCGCCCGGGACCATCTCGGCTTGCGGCGCGGGCACGCTGGCGCGCAGGGTGGGGCGCGAGCTGCGCACGGGCCGAGGAGAGGAGGGGCGACGTGGAGGCACGAAACGCCGTGGTGCTGCTGAGCGGTGGGCTGGACTCTGCCACCGTCCTCGCGATCGCCAAGGACGAGGGCTACCGGACCTTCGCCCTGAGCTTCCAGTACGGCCAACGGCACGCGGCCGAGCTGGCCGCGGCGCGGCACCTGGCCACCAGCTCGGGCGTGGCCGGCCACGTGGTCGCCGACATCGACCTGCGGATCTTCGGCGGGTCGGCGCTCACCGCGGACATCGAGGTGCCGAAGGGCGCGGCCCTCGACGCCGAGGACGAGATCCCGGTCACCTACGTGCCCGCCCGCAACACGATCTTCCTCGCGTACGCGCTCGCGTACGCCGAGACGGTCGGCGCCAGCGACGTGTTCATCGGGGTCAACGCGCTCGACTACAGCGGCTACCCGGACTGTCGGCCGGAGTTCCTCGACGCGTTCACCCGCCTCGCCAACCTCGCCACCAAGGCGGCGGTCGAGGGGCAGCACCTGACCATCCACGCGCCGTTGATCGAGCTCACCAAGGCGCAGATCGTTCAGCGCGGCACGGCCCTCGGCGTCGACTACGGCCAGACGGTCAGCTGCTATGACGCCGACGCCGCCGGGCGCGCGTGCGGCGAGTGCGATGCGTGCCGCCTCCGGCGCAAGGGCTTCGTCGAGGCCGGCATCGCCGACCCCACGGCCTACCGGACCCCACCGGGCTGATGTACGCCGTCAAGGAGATCTTCGCCACGCTCCAGGGCGAGGGCCACCACGCCGGTCGGCCCGCCGTCTTCTGCCGGTTCGCCGGCTGCAACCTGTGGACCGGCCGCGAGGCCAGCCGCGCCACCGCCGTCTGCCGCTTCTGCGACACCGACTTCGTCGGCACCGACGGCCCCGGCGGCGGGACGTTCCGCAGCGCGGCCGAGCTGGCGGACGCGGTCGGCAGGGCGTGGCCCGCCGCCGGACCCGCCCACCACTTCGTCGTGTGCACCGGCGGCGAGCCGCTGCTCCAGCTCGACCGCCCGCTCATCGACGCCCTGCACGAGCGCGGGTTCACGATCGCGGTCGAGACGAACGGCACGGTCCCCGCGCCGGACGGCATCGACTGGCTGTGCGTCAGCCCGAAGGCCGGCAGCGAGGTCGTGCTGCGGGCCGGTGACGAGCTCAAGCTCGTCCATCCTCAGGACGGAGCGCCCCCCGAGCGGTTCGAGGCCTGGGACTTCGCGTGGTTCTCCTTGCAGCCGATGGACGGCCCCGACGTGGCGGCGAGCACCCGCGCCTGCATCGAGCACTGCCTGCAGCACCCGCAGTGGCGCCTCAGCGTGCAGACCCACAAGGTGCTGGGGATCCCGTGACCGAGGTCTTCAAGGAGTTCCGGTTCGAGGCCGCCCACCGGCTGCCGAACGTTCCCGAGGACCACAAGTGCGCGCGGCTGCACGGCCACTCGTTCCTCGTGAGCGTGCACGTGGCCGGGCCGGTCCGCGCCGAGACCGGCTGGGTGATGGACTTCGCCGACCTCGCCGCCGCGTTCGCGCCGCTGCACGACCAGCTCGACCACCGCTACCTGAACGAGGTCGCCGGGCTCGAGAACCCCACGAGCGAGGTGCTGGCGCGCTGGCTCTGGATGCGGTTGCGGGAGACGCTGCCGGGCCTGCGCAAGGTCGTGGTCCGCGAGACCTGCACGAGCGGGGTCACCTACCGCGGCGACGACCTCTAGGGGTCAGGGCCGCTCGGAGGTCGCCTCGATCGTGATGCCGCCGCGGGGGTGCTGGCGCAGCACCACGCGCACCCGCAGCGGCGCCGCCGTGCGCCAGACCTCGTCGGCGATCTCGGCGGCCAGCGCCTCGGCGAACACGGCGCGGTCGCGGAACGACCACAGGTAGAGCTTGAGCGACTTCGACTCGATGCAGTGCTCGTTCGGCTCGTACTCGATGAGGAGCGAGGAGATGTCGGGCTGGTCGGTGACCGGGCACATCGACATGACCTCATCGGTGCTGAAGCGGACGGCCGTGCAGCCGTCCGGGGCCGGGAAGCACTCGACGTGGTCGATCGCATGACGGACGGTCGACCCGAGGACCGTCAGGTTGTGGTCGTCTGCGGCAGCTGCGCTCATGCGCTCGACCCTACGACGGGGCGCTCCAGCCCGACAGCCGTCGCGGGGCCCGACTTGGCAGCTCGATCCGGCGGGGACAGACTCGGCGCTTTCGTGCCCGGCGGGCGCGAGGCACGCGAGGCACGGTCCAGGGGGGACTCCATGCGACGAGCGGTGGCTGCGCTGATCGCCATCGCGCTCACCGCGTCGCTGGCCAGCACGGTCGCGTCACCGGCCGCTGCGGCACCGACCTTCACGGCGCGCGGCAGCGTCAACCAGGTGTTCACGTACGGCCACGAGGCAGGCCAGACCATCGACCTGCTGACCGCGGACGGCACGCCGGTCGCCAGCGGCGTGGCCGACGCGCAGGGCGCCTACCTGTTCAAGCAGGTGGCCAAGGGCCTCGGCTATCAGGTACGCCGTGGCGGCGTGACCGTGTCGGGGCTCGACGTCACCGACCCCGCGGACAACCCGCCGGACTCCTTCTACAGCAGCACTCCCGCCGTCAACGCGGGCTTCGGCTACATCACGACGCGCGACGGCACCACGCTCTCGGCCAACGTCACCATGCCGAAGGACAAGAGCACCTGCCCGTGTCCGGTGGTGGTCACCTACTCCGGCTACGACCCCTCGCAGCCGGGCAGTCCGCCGCAGGAGGCGACGGTGTACGCCTACCAGGGCTACGTGGTGGTGGGCGTCAACATGCGGGGCACGACCTGCTCGGGCGGCGCGTTCGACTTCCTGGAGGCGCTGCAGGGCACCGACGGCTACGACGTCGTCGAGACGCTCGCCCACCAGCCGTGGTCGAACGGCGACGTCGGCATGGTCGGCATCTCCTACTCGGGGTTCAGCCAGCTCTACGTGGCCGCGACCCGGCCGCCGCACCTGCGGGCCATCACCCCGCTCTCGCCGTTCGCCGACACCTACACCGGGATCCTCGATCCGGGCGGCATCCTCAACGACGGCTTCGCCCTCGACTGGGCCACCCAGCGGGAGAACGACGCGAAGCCGGCCGCGCACCAGTGGGTGAAGGACCGCATCGCCAACGGCGACACGACCTGCGCGCAGAACCAGGTGATGCGCCTCCAGAGCCGTCCGCTCTACAAGACCATCCACGATCACCCGTTCGCAGACCACCAGTTCGACTACCTCAACCCGAAGACGTTCGTGCACACGATCAACGTGCCGACGTTCCTCAGCAGCCAGTGGCAGGACGAGCAGACCGGGGGCAGCGCCGCGCAGCTCGCGCCCCTGTTCGCGCCAGAGGCCAAGCTGCGCGCCAACTTCACGAACGGCACCCACGTCGAGCCCGAGGCGCCCAGCGAGATCCTCGAGGCGATGGTGTTCATCGACCTCTACGTCGGCAAGCGGATCCCGCACACCTCCAGCCTCCTGGCCCTCGGCGCTCCGAGCGTGCTGGCGGCCTTGTACGGGTCGACCGACAAGGTGGCGTTCAAGCTGCCTTACAACCCCTGGGCCAGCCAGCCCAGCTACGCGGCGACGCTGGCCGCGTACGAGCGCCAGCAGCCGGTGCGCGTCCGCTGGGAGAACGGCACGGTGGCCAACAACAACGGGTCGAGCAGCTCGACCTACGGCCTGCCATTCGCGCCGGTCGTGACCCGGTTCAGCAGCTGGCCGCCGGCGAGCATCAGCGCCGAGAAGCTGTACTTCCAGCCCGATGGCAAGCTGGCGGGCAGCGCCCCCGCGGTGGCGGACGCGGCGGCCCGGGCCTCGTCCGCCTACCGCTACGACCCGGCCTCCAAGCGCAACCGCACGTTCGACGGCAGCACCGACGCGGCCTGGACGGCACACCCGGACGTGCACTGGAACACCCTGGTCGAGGGCACGGCGCTGAGCTTCCTGAGCGACCCGTACCCGAAGCGGGCGGCGTACGCGGGCTCGGGCAGCGTGGACCTGTGGCTGAAGTCCACGGCGGCCGACACCGACCTGGAGGCGACGCTCACCGAGGTGCGGCCCGACGGCAAGGAGGTCTTCATCCAGAGCGGCTGGCTGCGGGCCAGCCACCGCAAGCTCGACACGGCGGCCTCGACCGAGCTGGTGCCGGTCCCGACCCACCAGGCCGCCGACGCCGCGCCGCTGCCCGCGGGGCAGTACTCGCCCGTACGGCTGCAGCTCTTCCCGTTCGCTCATGTGATCCGGCCGGGCTCGCGGTTGCGGGTCAACATCGAGGCGCCGGGCGGCAACCAGGACTTCTGGGCGTTCGACACGCTCGCCGGCGGAGCCACCAACCGCGTCGGCCACAGCGTCGGCATGCCATCGCGTGTCGTGCTCCCCCGCCTGCCCGACAGCGCGGTCCCGCCGGTGGCCGCGGCGCTCCCGCCCTGCACGCTCCCCGGCGTGACCACGCAAGCCGTCTCGCTCCGCAACCAGCCCTGCCGCGGCTACCTGCCGGCCCGGGTGCCGACCGCGGTGCAGGCCACCCCGAGCGGGACAGGCATCACGGTCAGCTGGACGGCGCCGCCCGGGCCCGCGCCCGACGGCTACCGGATCACCCCGGCGGCCGGCCCCGGGCCGAGCGCCGGCGGCACCGTCCCGGCACCGGTCGACGTGGCCGGCTCGGCGACCCAGGTCGTGTTCGCCTCCGTGCCGGTCGACACGCCGCTGGAGCTCACCGTGCAGGCGATCTACGGGGCCACGCCGGGGCCGGCGTCCGACGCGTCGCTGGTGGCGCTCGTCTCGGGCCTGACCGCGCCGGGCGCGGTGCAGGCCGCGCCCAAGCGTGCTGCCGCCAGCGTGTCGTGGACCGCGGCCTCGGCCGGCGGCGGTCTCCCGGTCACGGGCTACCGCATCACGCCGATCGCCAACGGCATCCCGCAGGCCGCTGTGGTCGTCGCGTCGCCGGCGACGTCCCACGTCGTGAGCGGCCTGACCAACGGCACGCCGTACACGTTCACCGTCCAGGCCATCAACGAGGCGGCCACCGGCCCGGCCAGCGCGCCCTCGGCCGCGGTCACGCCGACGCCCGTCCGACCCTTCGCGACCGTGCGCTCGTTCGTGTCCAGCCAGCTGCTCGACTTCACCCGGTCGGCCCCCGCGGCCGCGATCGACGCCGGCGTGGCCGCGATCAACGGTGGCCAGAGCGCGCCCGACTACATCGTCGGCCTGCGCCGAGCCCCCGACGGCACCGGCGTGGTCGACCCCGTGGCGCGGCTCTACGACTCGTACTTCCAGCGGATCCCCGATCGCGGCGGGCTAGTGCACTGGATCGCGACGCGCCGGTCCGGAACGAGCTTGGCCGCGATCTCGGCGGCGTTCGCGTCCTCGCCCGAGTTCACGAGCCGCTACGGCCCGCTGACCAACCGGAAGTTCGTCGAGCTCGTGTACACGAACGTGCTCGGCCGCCCGGGGGACACGGGCGGCCTCGCGTACTGGACCGACCGGCTCGACCGGAGGACCGCGACCCGCGGCCAGGTGATGGTCGGCTTCTCGGAGTCCTCCGAGCACGTGAAGAAGGCGGCGCACAAGGTCGACGTGGTCGTCGTGCTCGTCGCCATGCTCGACCGGGTCCCGACGAGCGGCGAGTACGGCGCCGACCTCGCCCTCCTCGCCGGCGGCGCCCCGTTGTCCACGCTCGTCGCCGACATCCTCGACAGCCCGGCGTACGCCGCCCGCGTCGGACCCTGAGGTCCCCCAGCGGGGCCGGCGCGGCCGCCCGGGGCCGGCCGGGCTCGGTCAGACGGTGCCGATGACCAGCGGACGGTTCTTGGACTGCGGCACGCCCGGCGCCTTCTCGTCGGTGACCATGAAGGCGTTGACGCCGACGAGCCGGTCCTTGCCGAGCTGGAACTGCACCACGTCGCTGCGCCCGTCGAACGTGCCGAGCGAGATCACCGTGCCGTCGACCCGTCCCCACAGCTGGTAGGTGCGGCCCGCTGCCGCCGCCCGCAGCGCGGTGGCGCCGATGAGGTAGCCGCGGCCGTCGCGGCTCACCACGGCCTTCGCCGACAGGCGGCCGTCGGTCGAGGTGAGCTTGGCTTGCACCGCTGGATCGATCTGGGCGTTCTTGGCGACCCGGTCGAGCGAGACGTCGCTGAGCGCCGTCTGCATGCGGTCGAGGCGCTGGGACTGGCGGATGTTGTTCACCCCGAGCACGGCCACGATCAGCGCGGCGGCCACCGCGAGGGCGACGAACGCCCGCACCGGCACGGACCGGCGGCGGGAACCGAGCGAGACCACGGCAGCGGCCGTGTCGTCCTTGGCTGGGCTTGGGCGCGGGGCCACCTCGGCCCGGCCGGTCTCCGACGTGACCGTCACCCGCAGCGCGGGCGGGGCGGGCTCGAGCTCGTCGAGGATGCGACCCCAGACGCCGTCAGGGGCCGCAGCACCGCCATGGGCCAGCAGCGCCGCTACCTCACGGTGCTCGGCCACCTCGGCCCGGCAACGCGGGCAGTCGCGGAGGTGCAGCTCGATGGCCTCCGCCTCGTCACCATCGACGGCGTCCAGGGCGTACGCGCCCAGCAGCTCCTCGATCTCGGCGTGGGTCAGTTGGATCGTCATCGCTGCTCCTCGGACTGCGACCCAGGGCTGCCTGCGGGGGGCATGGGCTGCAGCACCACCACTCTTCGTATCGGCTCGCTCGGGCGACTGCTCACAACAGCTCTCCGATCCCGGCATCGGCGAACTCGCGGCGCATGCGCTTCAGGCCGGCTCGGATGCGGCTCTTCACGGTGCCCTCGGGCTCGGACAGCATGGCCGCCACCTCGCGATAGGTGTGGCCGCCGAGGTAGGCCAGCTCGATCGCCTTGCGCTCGGTCTCGGGCAGCCGGGCGATGACCTCGTGGACCTGGTCGGCCACCGCCATGTCCCAGACCTCGTGCTCGAGGTCGTAGCCGGCCTCCGCGGTGCGCTGCAGGTCGCGCTCCTCGCGTCGGCGCCGTGAGGACTCCGAGCGCAGGAGGTCGACGGCGCGACCGTGGCACTGGGCCAGCAGGTAGGAGCGCAGCGACCCGCGGCCGGGGTCGAACTTGTCGGGGCTGTTCCAGAGGCGCAGGAACACCTCCTGCACGATCTCCTCGGCCAGCGACACGTCGTAGAGCAGGCGCCGGGCCAGGCCGAACACGGCGCCGGCGTGGCGCCGGTAGGCCTCGGCCAGCGCGTCCTGCTGGTAGCGGCTGATCGCCACCACCAGGCCGGCGTCGCTCGTGTCGTGGAGGTCGGCGTTCGTCACGGGGTCACCGGGACCTTCTACGGAGGCCTCGGCACGTTCGGATGACCGATCCGCCCGACCCTCGGTCATCCTCGCCCGGCACCTCCCTCGGGACGGACGAACCCCGACACGACCTCGACGTGCGGCGTGTGCGGGAAAAGGTCGATCACGGTCGAGCCGGCATGGCGGTAGCCCGCCGCGGCGAGCAGGCCGGCGTCCCGCCCGAGCGACGCGGGATCGCAGCTGACCAGCACGCAGGCGTCGGCGCCGGTCGCCGCGACCGCGGCGACGCCCTCCTTGCCGAGACCCGTGCGGGCCGGGTCGGCGACCACCACGTCCGCCGCCGACGGCCGCCACGAGCCGATGCTGGCCCGGATGAGCCGCACGTCGAGGTCCGCCAGGTTGTGGCGGGCATCGACCACGGCCGGGCGATGGCGCTCGACGGCCACGACGCGCCGCCCCGCCCCGACGGTGCCGGCGAAGAGCCCGACCCCGCTGCACAGGTCGACCAGCCGCTCGGCGTCGGGGGCCAGCCGCTCCACCGCGTCACGCACGGCCGCCACCAGCGCATCCGCGCCGTCCGGCCGCGCCTGGAAGAACGAGGTGGCCGACACCCGCCAGCGGCGGCCGGCGACCTCCTCGTGGAACCAGGCCCGGTGCCCCTTCTGCAGCTCGTCGATGCCGACCACCTCGACCCCGGCCGGCACGCGGACGCCCGACGCGTCGGGCGTGACCACCACGAGCCGCTCGCCGGTGCGAGCACTGGCCCGCAACGTGACCTCGGTGGCGTCACCGAAGCGGCCCTCGACCACCAGCTCGTCGATCAGCGGGTGCGCGATGGGGCAGTCGGCCACGGTGACGGGATCGTGGGATCGCCGGCGCCGGTAGGCGAACCGGCTGCCGACCACGAGCCCCCGCAAGGTGGTGCGCGCGCCGTTCGGCGGCAGGTCCGGCCCGTCGAGCACGACGGGGTCGACCACCTTGCCCTGCCGTTCGAGGACCTCGGTCACGAGCCCGCGCTTCAGCCGCCTCTGGGCGCCGTGCTCGACGTGCTGCCAGCCGCAGCCGCCGCAGCCCACTCGCACGTGCGGGCACCCGGGCTCGACGCGGTCCGGCCCGGCCGCCAGCACCGCCACCAGGTCGGCCCGGGCGAACGCCTTGCGCTCTTCGGTGACCTCGACCTGCACGTGATCGCCCGGCAGCGCACCGGCGACGAAGACCACCCGGCCGTCGGCGTCTCGGGCCACGGCGTCGCCGCCGACCGCTATGGCGTGAGGGCGCAGGTCGATGGGCACGACGGCTGAGCCTAGGACCTGTCGCCCGAGATCCGACCCGGGACCACCTCGCCGGGGTGCGGCGTCCCCCGCCGTAGGATGCGATGGTGAGGACTGCGACGACTCCCCGACCGATCTCGATCGTCCCCTCGGTGCTCCCGGCGGACTTCGCCCGGCTCGGCGAGGAGTGCCAGGCCCTCGAGAAGGCGGGCGTCGACCGCATCCAGTGGGACGTGATGGACGGCCAGTTCGTGCCCAACCTCACGTTCGGACCCGACGTGATCGCGGCCTGCCGGCCCCACGTCGGCGTGCCGTTCGAGGCCCACCTCATGGTCGAGACGCCCGACCTGCTGCTCGAGCGCTACGCCGAGGCCGGCTGCGAGCTGCTGATCGTCCACGCCGAGGCCTGCCCGCACCTGCACCGCACGCTCGGCCACGTCCGCGAGGCGGGCGCCAAGGCCGCGGTCGCGCTCAACCCGGCGACGCCCATCTCGGCCGTGCAGCACGTGCTCGACCTAGTCGACATGGTGCTCGTGATGACCGTCAACCCCGGCTTCGGTGGCCAGGAGTACATCGCCACGATGGAGCCGAAGATCGCCGAGCTGCGGGCGCTGATCGTCGAGCGCGGGCTCGACGTCGACATCGAGGTGGACGGCGGCATCGGGCCCGCCACGATCTCTGCGGCCGCCGCCGCCGGGGCCAACGTGCTGGTCGCCGGCAGCGCCCTGTTCCGCGATCCAGAAGGCCTCGAGCACGCGGTGCGTGACCTGCGCTCGCGCGCCGAGGCCGCCGCCGGGCTGGCCTGACCAGCCGCCGCTTGCTCCCGGCCTCGCTGTCACACCCCGCGCCTACGGTTTCCGCATGACTTCGGCGGCGACCACGGCGGTGGAGGTGGACGTGGAGATCGTCGCCTTCGGGCGCCCGGCGACCGAAGCCCTGGCCCGCCGCATCGTCGCGGCGCAGCGCCACCACCCCCTCGACCGGGTCACGGTCGTCGTGCCCTCCAACCTGGTCGGGCTCTCGGCCCGGCGGGCACTCGGCGGCGGCTTGCTCGGTGGTCCCGGCCTGGCCAACGTCGCCTTCGTCACCGCGTTCGGGCTGGCCGAGGCCGTCGGATCGGCCCAGCTGGCGGGCACCCGGCGTCTCACCAACCCGGTGCTCGCGGCGGCCGTGCGCGCCGTCCTCGTCCGCGAGCCGGGGCTGTTCGCCGGCGTCGCCGGGCACCAGGCCACTCAGGCCGCGGTGGTCGGCCTCTACGGCGAGCTCAGCCGGGCGCGACCCGACACGCTCGAGCGGATCCGCACCGCCAGCGCGAGGGGCGCCGAGGTCGTGCGACTGCTGCGGTCGGTCCGCGCCGCGCTCAGCCGCTTCCACGACGAAGACGACCTCGCGGCGGCGGCCGCCCGCCGCCTGGCCGACGACCCGTCTGCAGCCGCCGCCCTCGGCGCCGTGATCTGGTACCTCCCCGACCGCCTCAGCCCCGCGCTGGTCGCGCTGGTCGCGCAGCTGCTGGCTCGCACCCCCAGCTCGGTCGTGGTCGGGCTCACCGGCCACACCGATGCCGACGCGGCGGTCGTCGACGTGTGCGCCGCCGCAGGCGTGGCCCCGTTCGATCCAGCCGGGATCGAGCCAGCGGTCGCCGACCGCATCATCAGCGCCTCCGACCCCGACGAAGAGGTCCGCGCCGTCGTGCGCGAGGTGCTGGCGCTGGTCGAGTCCGGCATGGCCCTCGATCGCATCGCGATCTTCCACCCCACTCCCGCCCCCTATGCCCGCACGCTGCTCGAGCAGCTCGACGGCGCCGAGATCCCGCACAACGGCCCGGCCACGGCCCGGTTGGCCGACAGCGCCGCGGGCCGAACGCTGCTCGCCGCGCTGGCCCTGCCGGCCCACGACTGGGGCCGCGGCGACGTGATCGGCCTCGTCGTCGGGGCGCCGATCCGCCATGGCCACGGTCTTGCCTCCAGCGGCCGATGGGACGCCGTCTCACGGCGCGCCGGGGTCGTCGGTGGGCTCGTCGACTGGCGCACGAAGCTCGCGGCCTCCTCTGCGCAGCTGCGGGCGAAAGAGGCGCAGGGGCGCGAGGACGGCGACGCGTCAGAGGCCTGGCTGGCCTCGCTACGTGCGGACGCGGAGGCGGCCGATGAGCTCGCGAGCTTCGTCGATCGGCTGGACACGACGGTCAGCGGCATCCACGCCGCCGGCTCCTGGTCCGAGCGGACCGCTCGCGCACGGCAGCTGCTCGCCGAGCTGCTCGGGCCCGAGCAGCTCCGCACGGCCTGGCCTGAGGCCGAGGTCAAGGCGGCCGAGAGCATCGACGCAGCGCTCGCTCGGCTCGGCCTGCTCGACGAGATCGAGGCGGCACCCAGCGCGAGCACGTTCGAGCTGGCGGTGGCCACCGAGCTCGACGCCCGCACCGGGCGGGTCGGCACGTTCGGGCAGGGCGTGCTCGTCAGCCCGCTCGCCGCCGCGGTCGGCCTCGACCTCGACGCCGTGTTCGTGCTCGGGATGACCGAGGGCTCGTGCCCGTCGTTCCGGCGCGACGACGCGCTGCTGCCCGACGCCGACCGTGCGCAGGCCGTCGCGGGCGAGCTGCTCACCCGGCCGCAGCGGCTGCACGACCAGCACCGCGCCCTGCTGGCCGCGCTCGCAGCCGGCGCCACGCGCACGCTCGTGCTCCCCCGCGGCGACCTGCGCGACCGGCGCGTCCGACTGGCCTCGCGCTGGATCTTGCCGACGGCCTCGAAGCTCGCCGGCGGGCGCACGGTGTACAGCAGCGAGGTGGCCGAGCTCGCGGCACCGGTCGTCCACGTGATCGAGTCCTTCGCCGCCGGCGTGGCCGCAGCTGGCCAGCAGGGCACGTTGGTGGAGCGTGACGTGGCGTCGCTTCTCGCCGTCCAGGTCGCCGGTGGCGTGCACGCCCATCCCCTCGTGCTCGGCCCGCTCCAGCGCGGGTTCCGGTGCCGGCAGGCCCGCCAGGGCCCTGCCTTCACGGAGTGGGACGGCAACCTCGCAGGTGCGTCGATCCCCTCGCCGGCCACGGGCGTGCCGCTCTCCCCCAGCCGGCTGGAGCGCTGGGCCGGCTGCCCGTTCGCCTATTTCCTTGCCGACGTCCTGCGCCTGGCCGAGCGGGACGATCCGGAGCGCATCGTCGAGATCGAGCCCGCGGCCCGCGGCTCGCTCATCCACGCGGTGCTCGAGCGCTTCATCGGCGAGGCCATCGACCGGCCCGGCGGACCGCCCCGGCCCCACGAGCCCTGGACCGACGACGACCGCGACCGCATGCGGACGCTGGCACTCGAGGAGTTCGCCGTCGCCGAGGGCGAGGGCCTCACCGGCCGGCCGCTCACCTGGCGCCGCAGCATGGACGACATCCTCGTCGACCTCGACCGGTTCCTCACGGCCGACGACGCCTATCGGGCCTCGTCGGGCCTGGTCCCGGCTCGGGTGGAGATGGCGTTCGGGCTCGCCGGGCGCGCCCCGCTCGAGCTCACCCTGCCGGGCGGTCGCACGATCGCCTTTCGGGGCAAGGCCGACCGGGTCGATGTCGGCGACGACGGGCGGCTCGTGGTCACCGACTACAAGACCGGTCGCGACAACTACAGCAGCGCGCTGGCCGACGACCCGGTGCTGGCAGGCTCGGCGCTCCAGCTCGGGATCTACGCCGAGGCGGCACGGGCGCAGCTCGGTGGCGGCCCAGTCGAGGCGCACTACTGGATGGCCACGTCGCGCGGCGAGTTCAGGCGCCGGGGCTACGAGTGGACGCCCGACCGACGCGCCCGGTTCGACGACGTGCTCGAGACGATCGTGGAAGGCGTCGAGTCCGGCACCTTCCCGGCGCTTCCCGGTTCGTACGACTCGTTCTTCGCCACCCACACGAACTGCCGCTTCTGCGCCTTCGACCGCCTCTGCCCGCGCGATCGCGACGACCACCAGCAGGCCAAGGCGGGCGCGCCCGAGCTACGGCTCCTCGGGCGCCTGGCGCTGGCCGTCGCCGACGAAGGCGCCTCGTCAACGAGCGAAGCGAGGGAACCAAGGTGACGGCGCACCATCTCCGCGGCACAGCCGAGGAGCCGCTCGTCGACGCCGCCGAACGTGACCTGGTCGAGCGGTCAGGCCTGCGCCAGACCCTCTTCGTCGAGGCGGGTGCCGGCACGGGCAAGACCCACGAGCTCGTGCAGCGGGTCGTGCACCTCGTCACCGACGAGCAGGTGCCACTGGCGGCTATCGCTGCGATCACGTTCACGGAGGCAGCCGCCGCTGAGCTCCGCGACCGCATCCGCGAACAGCTCGAACGCCGGCTCGCCGCGCGCGAGTCGGCGGCGATCGAAGCTGCCTGCCAGCAGGCGCTCGAGGAGATCGACGAGGCCGCCATCGGCACCCTGCACGGCTTCGCGCTGCGCATCCTGAGCGAGCACCCGCTCGACATCGGGCTGCCTCCGCGGGTCGACATCCTCGACGAGGTCTCCTCCCAGCTGGCGTTCGAGGAGCGGTGGGAGGGCTTCGTCGACGAGCTCTATGACGACCCCGCCGCTGAGGAGCTGATCCTCCGGGCATGGGCGCTGGGGGTCGAGATCGACAGCCGCGGCCGAGGCAGCTCGTCCTTGAAGGACGTCGCCGCGGTGTTCGAGGACAGTTGGGACCGTCTGGCCGCGGTCGCCGCCGCCGACGTCCCGCCGCTGCCGCCGATCGACGTCGAGCCGCTCCGAGTGGCAGTCGCCGACCTCCGCGAGCTCGCCGCGACCTGCGTGTCCGCGGGCGACAAGCTGCTCGGGCGCATCACCGACGTCGTGCTGCCGAGCGTCACCCTGGCGCTGGCCGAGACCGACCCGCTGCGCACCCTCCGGGCCATCGCGCAGCACCGGGCCGACTGGAAGGCCGGGCGCGGGGGCGCCACCGCGAGCTGGCCCGACCCCGACGTGCAGGCCGCCAAGGCCATGGTCAACGCGGTGGGCGAGGCCGCGGACGTGGTGACCCGGCGAGCGACCGACGAGGTGCTCCGCCGGCTCACGATCCGGCTCGCCCGCTTCACGGTCAGCGCCGCCGAGGCCCGGCGCGCCGAAGGCCGCCTCGACTTCCACGATCTCCTCGTGCTCGCCCGCCGACTCGTCCGCACCAGCCCGAGCGCCCGGGCCACGCTCCACCACCGCTACCAGCGGCTGCTGCTCGATGAGTTCCAGGACACCGACCCGATCCAGATCGAGGTGGCCGTCCTCATCGCCGGGGCGATCGAGGAGGGCGAGATCGACCGCCCGTGGGCCGACGTCGCCGCCGAGGCCGGCCGCCTCTTCTTCGTCGGCGATCCGAAGCAGTCGATCTACCGCTTTCGACGCGCGGACATCGGCCTCTTCCTGCGCGCCCGAGACGCGTTCTCCACCGGTGCCCCGGTCGTGCTGCGCCAGAACTTCAGGACCATCGAGCCGATCCTCGCCTGGGTCAACGACCTGTTCGGCCGGCTGATGCCCGACGAGGTCGACGGCGCGCAGCCTCGCTACCACGAGCTCACGGCCCAGCGGGTCGATGGACCGGTCGATCACCGCGTGGTGCTGCTCGGCGGCGCGCTTGATCGCAGCGCCGGCGAGCTGCGGCAGGCCGAAGCAGCCGCCGTCGCCGCCGCCGTGGCGTCGGTCCGTGACGACCCCGACGCTTGGCTCGTCCACGACACCAAGGCCGGGCAGTGGCGGCACCCGCGGATGTCCGACGTCACCATCCTCGTGCCGACCCGCACCTCGCTGCGCCAGCTCGAAGACGCCCTGGAGATCGAGGACATCCCCTACCGCGTCGCCACCGGCACCCTCGTCTACGACACGCAGGAGGTGCGCGAGGTGCTCGACGCACTCCGGGCCATCGACGACCCGGGCGACAGCGTCGCGCTCGTCAGCGCCCTCCGATCGCCGCTCTACGCCTGCTCGGACCGCGACCTGCTGACCTTTGTCGAGGCCGGTGGACGATGGGACCTCCGCGGCTCGGCGCCCACGCACCTGCCGTCCGACCATCCGGTGGTCGCGGGGCTGGCCCACCTGCGCTCGCTCTGGCTCGACCGGTGGTGGCTCGAACCGAGCGCGCTGCTCGAGCGCCTGCTGCGCGAGCGGCAGGCCTTTGCCCTCGCGTTCTCCCATCGCCGGCCGCGGGAGGTCTGGCGGCGCCTCCGCTTCATCGTCGACCAGGCCCGGTCGTTCACCGAGGCCGGCGGCGGCGGGCTGCGCCGGTTCCTCAAGTGGGCCGACCTGCAGCGCAGCGAGGGCACGCGCGTGCACGAGCCGCTGCAGGCCGAGACCGACGACGACGCGGTCTCCATCCTCACCATCCACGGCGCCAAGGGGCTGGAGTTCCCCATCACGATCGTCAGCGGCACGACCACCGAGGCACGCGCCGGCCGCCGTGGCGTGCAGGTGCTGTGGCGCGGCGACGAGCCCGAGGTGCGGCTGCGCAAGGAGACCGCCACCACCCACTTCGATCGCCTCGCCGACATCGAAGCCGAGATGGACGTCTACGAGCGGGCCCGCCTGCTCTACGTTGCCTGCACCCGTGCCCGTGACCACCTCGTGGTCTCGATGTTCCACAAGCCCGGCAAGCCCTCGTATGGCGCCTGGCTCGCCGAGCACACCGCCGAGAGCGCCGATCGGCTCAGCCGCCGGCTCGCCGCGGCCCCAGAGGAGGTGGAACAGCTCCGGCTCGACGTCGACGACGCGCTGCAGCCGCAGCTCGCCGCCAGGCCGTCCGCGACCGACCTCGCGGGCCCGAGCCCCCTCGACGATCGGGACGAGTGGCTGGCACGCAGGCACGCCCTGCTCGACGCGCAGCGCGAGCCGCACTTCGTGTCGGCCACCGCCGTCGCGCTCGGCGCGGCGGTCGCCGACGCCGAGGAGCCCGAGCCCGACGACGAGGCGACGCCGGTGATCGCGCCCCGCCGGCGCGGCCGGGCTGGCACGGCCATCGGCCGCGCCGTGCACGCCACACTGCAGCTGGTCGCGGAGGGCGGCGCCGACCTCGACGCGCTCGCAGCCCAGCAGGCGGACCTCGAGGCCGTCCCCGACGACGCGGACACGGTCGCCCGCTTGGCTCGCTCCGCGCTCGGCGCGCCCAGCGTCCAGGCGGCCCATGCGGCGAGCCGGTCGTGGCGCGAGCTGTACGTGGCCGCCCCGATCGGCACCCGCGCCATCGAGGGCTACATCGACCTGCTGTACGAGACAGCCGACGGTCTGGTGATCGTGGACTACAAGACCGACACCGTGTCCGGTCCCGTCGAGATCGACGCGAAGGCCGAGCGCTATGCCCTCCAGCTCGCTGCTTACGCGGTGGCGCTCGAGTCGAGCACCGGCCTGACCGTGGTCGATGCCCGGCTGGTGTTCTGCCAGACCGGCGACGCCGTCGAGCGGACCGTTCCCAACCTGGCCGCGGCCAAGGCCGACGTGCGCCGGCGCGTGGGCCGCCCGGAGGCGCGCAGCGCCTGAGCCGTCCGCGTGACGCCGGCGCCCGCCGAGGCCGGTCCTGTGCGGCCGCAAGGTTCGGTGATACTGGCCGGATGCGCCGCATCCTCCCGACCGTCGTCGTCGCCGTGCTCGTGCTCTGCGTCCCGGTCGCCTGCTCGAAGTCCAAGGGCAGCAAGGAAGCGTTCTGCAGCCAGCTGAAGCGCACTCCGGCCCTGTCGGACGTGCTCTCCGGATTCGGCAGCGACGACCCGCGGACGCTCAGCGGCAAGCTCGACTCCGTCACCAAAGCGTTCGCCGACCTCGAGCGGGCGGCCCCGCGGGAGGTCCGCAGCGATGCGTCCGAGCTGGCCGACCTCGTGAACGCGATCTCCCAGGTGGTCAAGGCCAACGCCAGCGACCCCGCGGCCATCAAGTCCAAGCTGCGCACGCTGGCCACCTCGCACACGGGCGCGGCCAAGGCCGCCCTCGACATCGCCGGCTACGCGAAGCAGCAGTGCAACATCGACCTCAACCCCAGCAATGCGCCCACGAGCTCAGCGCCGACGACGGCCGCAGCAAGCTCGACCACCACGACGCGCTGACCATCCCGCACGTGCGGGCCGGGCCCGCCGCGCCGCTCCGGCTACGCCAGCTCGCCCCGCCGCACGATGACGTTGTCGATGATGCCGTACTCCTTGGCCTGCTCCGACGTGAACCAGCGGTCCCGCTCGGAGTCCTCCTCGATCTGCGGCACGGTCTGGCCGGTGTGGAAGGCGATGCGCTCGGCCATCAGCCGCTTGATGTACACCATGCGCTCGGCCTGGATGGCGATGTCGGAGGCCTGCCCTTGGATGCCGCCCGAGGGCTGATGCATCATGATCTGCGCATGCGGGAGGGCGTAGCGCTTCCCGGCGGCTCCGGCGCACAGCAGGAACTGCCCCATCGAGGCGGCCAGGCCCATGCAGACGGTGGCCACGTCCGCCGTGCAGAACTGCATGGTGTCGTAGATGGCCATGCCGGCCGAGATCGAGCCGCCGGGCGAGTTGATGTAGAGCCAGATGTCCCGCTCGGCGTCCTGGCCGTCGAGGTAGAGCAGCTGGGCCGAGATCTGGTTGGCGATCGTGTCGTTGACGTCGGTGCCGAGGAAGACGATGCGCTCCCTGAGGAGGCGGTTGTAGATGTCTGAGGCGGGGTCGAAGGCGGGCCCTTGGGCGGTCGGCACGAGGTGCGGCTGATCCATGGCGCGCAGGCTAGCGGGAGCCACAACTGACCTGGCGCGCCGCTGAGGCGCCCGGCCGGGCCCCGACGGCCGGCCCGGAGACCCCCGTCCGCGTCCGATCAACGCCGGGGCGGCGGCCCGCCGGCCGCGGGCATGTGGTGCCGGCGGAGCGACTCGAACGCTCACTGGCCGCGACCTAAACGCGGTGCCTCTGCCAATTGGGCTACGCCGGCGTGGCGCCGAGCGTACCGGCGGCCACCGGCTGCAATTGCCCCCGCAACGGCGTGGCATCGTGGTCCACCCCCGCCATGCCAGCGGCTCCGCCACCCGCCGCTGTCCGCTGTCCGCTGTCCGCAGTCCGCAGTCCGCAGTCCGCCAACGTCCGTCGATCACCGAGGTCCGCCGTGCCCGAGGGCCACACCATCCACCGCCTCGCCCGCGACCAGCGACGCGACCTGGTGGGCGCGCCGCTCGGTGCGTCCAGCGCGCAGGAGCGGTTCGTGGGCGGTGCGGCGCGGCTGGACGGCCAGGTCCTGCGGCGGGTCGAGCCCTGGGGCAAGCACCTGTTCCAGTGGTACGAGAGCGGCGACGTCCTGCACGTCCACCTGGGCTTGATCGGCAAGTGGCAGCGGCGCCCCAGCCCGCCCCCGCTGGCCGTCGGCGAGATGCGCCTGCGCCTCGAGGGCCCGGAGCGGACGTGGGACCTGAGCGGCCCGATGGTGTGCCGCATCGTCACCCCCGACGATCGCGATGCGGTGGTCGCCAGGCTCGGGCCGGACCCACTGCGTCCCGACGCCGACCCCGACCGCATGTGGTCGCGCCTGCAGCGCAGCGACAAGCCGGTCGGCATCCTCCTGATGGAGCAGGACGTGGTGGCCGGCATCGGCAACGTCTACCGCTCCGAGCTGCTGAACATCGTCGGGATCGACCCGCGCCGCGCCGGCCGCGCCGTGACCCGCGACGAGTTCGATGCCCTGTGGGCCGAGACCGTGCGCCAGCTGCGGCTGGGCGTGCGCCGCAACAAGATCGTGACCATGTCCCCCGCCGAGCTCGGTCGGCCGATCAGCCGGCTCGCCCGCGGTGCGGGCCGCTACGCCTACAAGCAGGAGGCCTGCGGTCGCTGCGGGACACCGCTCGACGTGTTCCCCCTCGCCGGCCGCCGCACCTGGGCCTGCCGCGCATGTCAGCCCCGATAGACGCCGACCCTCTAGCGTCCGCCCCCGTGACGAACGGCAACGATCCTCAGGCGGTGTTCGAGCAGATCTATGCCACGGCCCACTGGGAGTCGGGGTCAGGCCAGGGTTCGCGGCCGGACGTGACCGAGGTGTACCGGCAGGTCGTCGAGCGCGCCATCAGCGGGCGTGACGTCCGCACGGTCGTGGATGCCGGCTGCGGGGACTGGGAGTTCGCCCGCCTGATCGACTGGTCGGGCGTGTCGTACGTCGGCGTCGACGTCGTGCCCGAGGTCATCGAGCGCAACCAGCGCGAGCTCGGCCGCGACGGCGTCTCCTTCGCGTGCCTCGACCTGCACCGGGAGCTGCCGCCCCCCGCCGACCTCCTGATCTGCAAGGACGTGCTGCAGCACTGGCCGGCGGCCTGGGTCCGCCATTTCCTCGAGGCCACCCGCGGCCGCTACCGCTACCGCCTGATCACCAACGACATCGCCAGCAACCACTGGCCCAGCGACCAGCTGAACGCGGAGATCGCGCTCGGCGCCTGGCGCACGCTCGACCTGGAGCGACCGGAGTTCGGGGTGGCGGCCGACTGGCGGCTCGACTTCGACGTCCGCAGCGAGTGGACCAAGCGGATCCTGCTGTTGGTCGACGACGGCTACCGCGCCCGGGCCGCCCGCCGACCCGGATCATTGCTGCGACGCCTGCGACGCATGCAGGCGCCGCCCGTCCCGTCGCCCGCCGCGGCGCCAGCACCCCAGGCGCACCCGCAGCCCGACACACAGCCCGAGCCCAAGCCCGGGGAGTCGGCGTGAACGTCCACGACCTCGCCACGCCGGCGCTGCTCGTGGACGTCGACGCGTTCGACCACAACGTGCACCTCATGGCCTCGGACCGGCCCGGTGAGCGGCTCCGCCCGCACGTGAAGGCCTTCAAGTCCACCGCCTTGGCGCACGAGCTCGACGTGGCCGGCCACCACGGGTTCTGCTGCGCGACGCCGCGGGAGGTCGAGGGCATGGCCGCCGCGGGGCTGGGCCACGACCTGCTGCTGGCCAACGAGGTGGTCGACGTGCGCCGGCTCCAGGCCATGACCACCGGGTCCGAGGCCCGCATCACGATCGCCGTCGACTCGGAGGAGACCATCGAGGCCGCGGTGCGCGGCGGCGTGTCCGAGGTGCTGATCGACGTGAACGTCGGCATGCCCCGGTGCGGCTGCGCGTGGCGCGACGCGGGCCGCCTCGCCGAGCTCGCCCGGGCCAAGGGCCTCGAGGTCCGCGGCGTGATGGGCTACGAGGGCCACCTCATGGTCGAGAGCGACGACCAGGCCGGCAAGGTCGAGGCGGCCGTGGCGAAGCTGCTCCAGGCGCACGACGAGGTGGGCGGCGACGTCATCTCCGGCGGGGGCACCGGCACCTGGCGCACCAACCGCTGGGTCACCGAGCTGCAGGCCGGGTCGTACACGCTGATGGACACGGCCTATGCCGCCAGCGGCCTGCCCTTCCGCCAGGCGCTGTTCCTCTGGTCGACGGTGGTCTCGGTCAACCGCCAGGGCGGCTACGCGACCGCCGACGCCGGCCTCAAGGCGTTGGGCATGGACCACGGCAACCCGCAGGTCCAAGGCGGCGACGTCTGGTACTGCGCCGACGAGCACACGGTGTTCTCGGCCGCCGAGGGCCACGATCTGCCGGCGGTCGGCGACCGGGTGCGCATCGTCCCCGCTCACGTCGACCCGACGGTCGCGTACCACGAGCTGCTCCATGTCATCCGCGCCGAGGAGATCGTCGACACCTGGCCCGTCGACCTCCGCGGCTGGTGACCCCCGCCAACCCCCACGAATGTGGAGTAGAAGCGGTTGCTCCGACGACCGCTTCTACTCCACATTCGCCTCGGTCGGCGGGAGCTGGTCGGCCAGCGACCGGAGGGCGCGGCCGCGGTGGCTGATCGCGTGCTTGGGCGCGGAGCCCAGCTCGGCGAACGTCAGCCCGCCGCCACCCTCGGGCACGAACACGGGGTCGTAGCCGAAGCCCGCCGAACCCCGTGGTGCCGCGGTGATGTGGCCCTCGACCGTGCCTTGGGCCACCACCTCGCGGCCGTCCGGCCAGCGGGCCAGGACGACGCAGTGGAAGCGGGCGGTCCGCTCGGCCGGTGGCACGTCGGCCAGCGCTGCGAGCAGGAGCCGCACGTTGTCCTCGTCGGACGCGTCCTCGCCCGCGTAGCGAGCGGAGCGCACGCCCGGGGCGCCGTCGAGCGCGTCGACGATCAGGCCCGAGTCGTCGGCGATGGCCGGCTCACCGGTGGCTCGCACCAGCGCGACCGCCTTCAGCCGGGCGTTGCCCTCGAACGTGGCGGCGTCCTCGACCACGTCGGGGACGTCGGTGGGGCGCGGGATCAGGTGCACCCGGTCGCCGAGGATCTCGGCGATCTCGGCGGCCTTCTTCGGGTTGGCGCTGGCCAGGACGAACCGTCGCGCCGAGCCTGACCCGGCCCGCCCGGTCATGGCCTCAGCCTCCGCCTCGGCCTCAGGCATCCGATCACCCCAGGCGGCGGGGTTCGGGCGGCTCGGACAGCAGCTCCTGCTGCAGGTCGCGGATCTGCGCGATGCCCGACTCGGCCAGGGCCAACAGGTCGTCGAGCTCACCGCGGCTGAACGGCAGGCCCTCGGCCGTGCCCTGCACCTCGATGAACCGGCCGGCGCCGGTCATCACCACGTTCATGTCCACCTCGGCCCGCGAGTCCTCGACGTAGGGCAGGTCGAGCAGCGGGACGCCATCGACGATCCCGACCGAGATCGCACCGCAGGTGTCGGTGAGCGGGTGGGCCTTGATGCGCTCGCTCTGCACGAGCCGGGTCAGCGCGTCGTGCAGGGCCAGGTAGCCGCCGCAGATCGACGCGGTGCGGGTGCCGCCGTCGGCTTGCAGCACGTCGCAGTCGACCACGACCTGGCGCTCGCCGAGCACGGCCATGTCGGTGACGGCGCGCAACGACCGGCCGATCAGGCGCTGGATCTCCTGCGTGCGCCCCGACGGCTTGCCCTTGTCCACCTCGCGGCGGATCCGCTCGGCGGAGGAGCCCGGCAGCATCGAGTACTCGCCGGTGACCCAGCCCTTGCCCCGGCCCCGCATCCAGCGCGGCACGTCCTCGTCGATCGAGGCGGTGCACAGCACCCGCGTGCGTCCGAACGACACCAGGACCGAGCCGGCGGCCTGGTCGGTGAAGTCGCGCTCGAAGGTGATCTCGCGGAGCTCGTCGGGCTGGCGGCCGTCGTGACGCATAGGGGGTTCTCCTGGGGTGGCGGGCCGCACCACACTCGCAGACCCCACGCCGCGGCCGAAATGGCGCGCCGACGGCGCCCGCACCCTCCGGTCAGGCTCGCCGGATCACGGCGGAAGCGTCACACCTCGAACGTGCGCCCCGGCTCGGCCACCTCGACCGGGCCGGCGAACGCGTCCGGCGCGCCGGCCTCGGCGGCCCGTCGCTGAGCCGTGCCGGCCATGAGGTGGGTGACGACCAGCCGCCGTACGCCGGCCGCCCGCGCCATCGCCCCGGCCTGGCGACCCGAGAGGTGTTGCACCTCGTCTTCTTCGGACGGGTCGAGCGTGGCCTCGCACAGCGCGAGGTCGAAGCCGCGGCCGTCGGGGTCGAGCTCGGCCAGGGACCACCCGACGCCGGTGTCCGCCGTGTAGCCGAGCACGCGGCCCTCGCCGGTGATGCGCATGGCGAGCGTCTCGACCGGATGGTCGGTGGCCGAGAAGCGCACGTGCAGGTCACCGACCTGTGCTTCCGAGCCGTCGGCCACGACCTCCCACAGCAGCTCGGGCGCGAGCTCGCTGCCGACGAGCTGCTCGGCGATGGCCCGCGTCGACGCGGTGCCGAGCACCCGCAGGCCCTGGTGGTGCAGGACGTACTTGAGGCCGTTGCGGAGGACGGGCACCTCGAGCCAGTGGTCGGGATGCTCGTGGCTGAGCACGAGCGCGTCGAGGTCGGTGAGGGCCACGTGCTCCTGGAGCGCGCCGAGCGTGCCGGGGCCGGCGTCGACCCAGACCGTCGTCTCCGCCGTGCGGACGAGGTAGCCGCTGCAGGCGTTGCCCGCGTGGGCGAACGTGCCGGACGAGCCCAGGACCGTGACGGTGAGGGTCATGGCCCGGTCAGGCCCACGGGGTGTGCTCGACGTGGTCGAGCTCGGGGCCGAGGAGCCGGGCGCCGAGGTCGCGGAAGCGACCGATGTCGCCCGACGAGAAGAAGCGGTGCCGGCCCGGCCCGGACGCCGAGCGGCGGGCGATGGTCAGGCCGTCAGGCCCGTGCCGGCCGTCGAACGCGGCCCGGACCTCGAACGCCGTCTCGTCCGCCGACGACACCAGCACGACGTCCCGACCCAGGGCGTCGCTGATCGTGCGGGCCAGGAACGGATAGTGCGTGCAGCCCAACAGCAGGGCGTCCACCTTCGCTTCGGCCACGGGCGCCAGCAGCCGCTCGGCGAGCACGCGGGCCTGATCGGACGCGAGCTCCCCGCGCTCGACGAACTCGACGAAGCCCGGGCACGCCGCACACGTCAGCTCGACGCCCACACCCGAGGCGGCCACCGCCCGCTGGTAGGCGCCCGAGCTCACCGTGCCGACGGTGCCGATCACGCCCACCCGGCCGGTGGTGGTCGCGGCGAGCAGCGAGCGCACTCCGGGGCCGATCACGCCGACGACGGGCACGGCCAGCTCGGCCCGGAGAGCCGGGAGCGACGAGGCGGACTCGGCGGTGTTGCAGGCCACGATCACGAGCTTGGCGTCGTGCTCGTCGACCAGGTATCGCCCGATCTCGCGGGCGAACCCGGCCACCTCGTCGAGCCGCCGCGGCCCGTAGGGGTACCGGCCGGTGTCGCCGACGTAGACCAGGTCCTCGCCGGGCAGCAGGTCGATGACGGCCCGGGCGACGGTCAGCCCGCCGAACCCGCTGTCGAACATCCCGATGGGACGGTTGTCCCCGGCGCCGGTCACGCTCCGAGGCTACGACCCACCGCCGACCCACCGCCGCACTGCGGGCGCGCCGGAGCCCGCTCCGACGTTCGAGTCGGGCCCGGCAGGCGGTCTAGAAGTAGATCGTGCCCTTGGCTCGGGCCTCGACGGCGTCGATGTCGTCGGTCCAGGCGCCGGTCGAGAGGTACTTCCAGCCCCCGTCGCACACGATCGTGACCACCACGCCCTCGTCGATCGAGGCCGCGCACTTGGCGGCCCCGGCCATGATCGCCCCCGACGAGATGCCCGCGAACACGCCGACCTCGGTGAACCTGCGCGTCCACTCGATGGACTCGCGGAGGCGCACGATGGTCTTGCGGTCGAGCAGCTCGTAGCCATGCCACTCGGTGAACACGGGCGGGATGAAGCCCTCGTCGAAGTTCTTGAGCCCGTCGACCATCTCCCCGACCGGCGGCTCGATCGCCCAGATCTTGATGTCGGGGTTCTGCTCCTTGAGGAAGCGGCCGACGCCCATCAGCGTGCCGGCAGTCCCGAGGCCCGCGACCAGGTGGGTGATCTCGGGGCAGTCCCGCCAGATCTCGGGGCCGGTGCCCTCGTAGTGCGCCCGGGGGTTGGCGTCGTTGCCGTACTGGAAGGGGAAGTGCCACTCCGGGTGCTCGGCGGCGAGGGCTTGGGCCCGGCGCATCGCGCCGTTCGATCCCTCCGACGCCGGCGACGGGATGATCTCGGCGCCCCACACCTCGAGCAGCTGGCGGCGCTCGATCGAGACGTTCTCGGGCAGCACCACCTTGAAGGCGTAGCCCTTCATCTTGCAGATCATGGCGAGGGCGATGCCGGTGTTGCCCGAGGACGACTCGAGCACGGTGGCGCCCGGCGTGAGCTGCCCGTTCTTCTCGGCGTCGTCGATCATGTACTTGGCGGCACGGTCCTTGACCGAGCCGCCCGGGTTCTGGCCCTCGAGCTTGGCGTAGATGCGCACGTTGGGGTTGGGGCTCAGCGCGCTGACGTCGACCATCGGCGTGTTGCCGACGAGGTCGAGGATGCTGTCGTACAGCGCCACGGCGCAGCTCCCGTCGAAAAGGTGACTAGATCGGTGAGGATTCTACCGGCCCGACTCGCCGAGCCGCTCCGGCCGGCCGCGAGATCCGCTCAGCCGACGGGCCGCGGCGTCGGCTGGGTCGGCGGCGGCTGGCGGACCACGACCACCGGTTCCTCGACGATCGTGCCGCCGTCGAGCAGCCACGAGCGCAGCATCGGGACGTCTTCTCGCAGCGAGACGATCACGTAGTGCCAGCCCTCGAGCAGCGGGTTGTCGGCCTTGGCGACGTCGGTGGGCGACGGATACGGATCGGTGTGGGTGTGCGAGTGCATCACGCCGACGATCTCGAGCCCGAGCGGATCGAGCATCCGCTCGGCCGCCATGAAGTCGGCCGGTCCGATCGAGTAGGTGCGGCTGGAGGCGTCCGCGTTCTGGCAGCGCACGAACACGTCGACGGTGCCGTCGGCCGACGAACCACCGAGCAGGCCGCACGCTTCGTGCGGCAGGCCGTCGTACGCGTGGACGAGCATGAGCTCGTGAGCTGGGGCGGCGATCCTGAGCACGGCGGGCAGGCTACTTGTGGAACTTGTATTTAACTTGTATACATACCGCATGGCAGCCGACGCGTGGTCCCCCGATCAGTACCTCCGCTTCCAGGCCGACCGGCACGCCCCGGCCCACGATCTGTACGGGCTCATCGACCCGATCGCCGGCGGCCGCGCCGTCGACCTCGGGTGCGGCCCCGGCGAGCTCACCATGCTGCTGGCCGAGCGCACCGGCGCGGCCGACGTGCTCGGGCTCGACTCGTCGCCGGCGATGCTTGACGCGGCCCGCGAGCACGAGCGAGCCGGGGTCCGCTTCGCGCTGGGCGACCTCGCCACCTGGGGCGACCCCGCCGATCCCGTCGACCTCGTGGCCGCCAACGCCAGCCTGCACTGGGTGCCCGACCATGCCGCCGTGCTCGCTCGCTGGACGGCCGCGCTGGCGCCGGGCGGCCAGCTGGCGGTGCAGGTCCCGGCCAACGCCGACCACGCGTCGCATCGCCTCGCCCGCGAGGTGGCCGCCGACCCGCTCTTCGCGGCCGCGTTCGGCGGGCCGCCGCCACCCGACGTCGTGGCCGAGCACGTGCTGCCGCCCGAGGCGTACGCCGAGCTGCTGCACGCGCTGGGCTACGTCGAGCAGCACGTGCGGCTGCAGGTCTACGGCGTGGTGCTGGACCAGACGGCCGACGTGGTCGAGTGGATGAAAGGCACGAGCCTCACCCGGTTCGAACGCGTCCTCGACGCCGGCACCTACCGCGACCTCGTCGACCGCTACCGCGACGCGCTGCTCGTCGAGCTCGGCGACCAGCGCCCCTACTTCTTCGCGTTCAAGCGCATCCTGATGTGGGGCCGCCGCCCGGCCTGACCGGCCGCTAGCCTTCGACGTCCACCATGGCTACGAAGAAGACCGACGCGAACGTGGTCGCCACCAACCGGCAGGCCCGGCGCGACTACGAGATCCTCGACACCTGGGAGTGCGGGATCGTGCTGCAGGGCAGCGAGGTCAAGTCCCTGCGCGAGGCCAAGGTGCAGCTCGCCGACTCGTACGCCCGCGTGCGTGATGGCGCCGTGTGGCTGATCGGCCTGCACATCGCGCCGTACTCGCTGGCGTCGTCGCAGGGCGGCCACGTGCCCCTGCGCGAGCGCAAGCTGCTGCTCAACCAGCACGAGATCATCGAGCTGAAGTCGCGCACCGACCAGGAGCACCTCGCGCTCGTGCCCCTCTCGCTCTACTTCAAGAACGGCCGGGCCAAGCTCGAGCTCGGCCTCGGCAAGGGGCGCCGGACCTACGACAAGCGCCAGCTCATCGCCAAGCGCGACGCCGACCGCGATGCCCAGCGAGCCATGGCCAGTCGGTCACGCGAGCACTGATGCTGGCCCGGCGCCGCGTCGCCAGCTCGGCGCTGGGTGCCCTCGCGCTCGTCGCCAGCTGCGGCGGGGGCGGCAGCCATGCCTTCGGCATGCACAGCACCCGGCCCATGGTCGGCTCGACCGTCGCGGCCCAGCCGCCGTTCACCCCGCTCCCCCGCCGCCAGACGTCGCCGCTCGTGCTCATCGGCGACTCGATGGCCAACGAGTCGATCCGCGAGCTGCGCGCCGCCGCCGCCCGCAGCGGGCTGCCCCTCCAGCTGCACACGCAGGGCAAGGCCGGGCCGTGCAACCAGCTCGGCCTGGTCGAGCAGGCGCTGGCCGCGCACCCGCGGGTCGTCGCGATCGAGTGGATCGGCAACACGTCGTTCACGTCGCCGTGCACGAGGGCCTTCTTCCCGGCCGAGGTTGCGGCCGAGACGCGACGCGCGCTCGAGCGAATCGCGGCGGTCCGCCGGCCCGGCACCACCGTGGTGCTCGTGGGCATCCCGCCGATCGTGCAGGTGCCATGGGACGGCTCGCGCACCGCGCTCGAACCGCTGTATCGCAGCTGGGTGGCCACCCACCCCGGGTTCGCCTACGCGGACACGACCACAGCCCTCGCCCCCGACGGCCGGTTCCACGCCACGCTCCCCTGCCGCCCGGCCGATGTCGCCGCCAAGGCCTGCGGTGCGTTCGGCGCCCCCGCCGGCCAGGTCGTCGTGCGGGACTCGATCGGACTGCACTTCTGCCCCGTGCGCTACGTGCTCGACGTCGAGCAGTGCCCGGTGATCAGCTCGGGTGCCGAGCGCTACGCCGAGGCCATCGTCACCCGCCTGCGCGCCGTTGCCCTCGCCCGCTGAGCTTCGCTGCGGGACCGGGGCGGCCAGCCGGTAGCCTGAAGGGGCTGCTCCTGCGGGAGCAGTCTCTTTGACAAGGGGCTGACCGGTTTCGACGTGGGGACCGGAAGTCGGACGTGCGACCCGAGCTGCTCAGGCTCGTTAAACGGGGCACAAACACAATCGCCAACAGCGATTACGCTCTCGCC
>JAODBM010000104.1 GCA_025463985.1 Acidimicrobiales bacterium | reverse complement strand
GTGGGCGTCGGCTGGATCCAGCGGACCAACCACCCGCCCACCACCGGCGCGCACGCGGCGGCGACGACGGCGGCGGCGGCGCCGGCGTCCGCTGAGGCGACTCCCACCACCACCGGCCATGGCACCGAGCCGGCGAGCGGCACCGGCGCTGCGGGCGAGGCCCACCACGTCGTCGAGCCCGTCGTCCGCCACATCACCTGGCTGCAGAGCGGTGGGGTGAAGTTCCAGGTCGGCACGCTGGTCGACGGGCTGGCCGCAATGATGCTGTTCGTCGTCACGGCCATCTCGTTGCTGGTCCACGTGTTCTCGACCGACTACGTGGCCGGCGACCGGCGCTACACGCACTACTTCGCCTTCCTGAGCTTGTTCACGTCGGCGATGCTCTTCTACGTCCTGGCCGAGAACACGTTGCAGATGCTCGTGGGCTGGGAGCTGGTCGGGCTCTGCTCGTTCGCCCTCATCGGACACTGGTGGGAGGAGAAGCCCAACTCCGACGCCGCGCTGAAGGCCTTTCTCACCAACCGCGTCGGCGACGTCGGGTTGCTCGTCGGCATCAGCATCCTGTTCTTCGCGGCGAAGGGCTCGTTCAGCGTGCTCACCATCAACGAGATGGCGAACACCGGGCAGATTCGGCACCTGCTGCTGCTGATGGCATCGATCTCGCTCATGGCGGCGGTCATGTCGAAGTCGGGCCAGTTCATCCTCCACACGTGGCTGCCCGACGCCATGGCCGGTCCCACCCCGGTGTCGGCGCTCATCCATGCCGCGACGATGGTGGTGGCCGGCGTCTACCTCATCGCCCGCATGTACGGCGTGTTCTGGCACGGCTTCCAGATCGGGCACTCGAACATCAACCTGATGGCCATCATCGGCGCGGTGACGCTGGTCTTCGGCGCTCTCCTCGCCTTCGTGCAGGACGACATCAAGAAGGTGTTGGCCTACTCCACGGTCTCCCAGCTCGGCTACATGGTCATGGCCCTTGGCGTGGGGGCCTGGACCGGCGGCGTGTTCCACCTCTTCACCCACGCCTTCTTCAAGGCCTGCCTCTTCCTGGGCGCCGGCTCGCTGGCCCACCACATCCACTCGTTCGACATGAAGAAAGACATGGGCGGCCTGCGCAAGGTCATGCCCAAGACGTTCTGGACGTTCGTGATCGGCACGGCCGCGCTCGTGGCCGTGTTCCCCTTCGCCGGCTTCTGGTCGAAAGACGAGGTCCTCTCCGGCGCCCACAGCCTCGGTGGACGCGGCGGCTACCAGCTGATGTTGGTGATGGGCGTCATCGGCGCGGCCTGCACCGGCGCTTACATGACGCGGGTCATCTGGTACGTCTTCTACGGCGAGCGGCGCGGTGCGTCGGCCACCCACGACATGCACGAGAACGGCCCGCGCATCACGGTGCCGCTGATGATCCTCGCCTTCATGGCCGTGGTGGCCGGGTTCGTGAACCTGCCCGACTCGGGCGTCCTGTCGTGGGTCCCCAAGAGCCTGGCGCTGCGCTTCGAGCACTTCGTCGAGCCGACCGGCGCCTACTTCCCGGGGGCCGCCGACGCCGCGTTCCGCCACCCGGCCTTCAACATCTGGCTCGCGAGCGGGTCGACCCTCGTCGCCCTGCTCGCGGTGGCCGCCGCCTATGCCTGGTTCTGGCGTGGGCTCGGGCCGCATGGCATCACCGAGCGCAACAAGGTGGCCCGCGCCGGCCACCGCCTGCTGGTGAACAAGTACTACCTCGACCACCTCTACACCGACATCATCGCCGGCGGGGTGAAGGGCCCGATCGCCAAGGCCACGAACTGGGTCAACCAGAACGTGATCGACGGTGCCGTCAACCTTGTCGGCCGCTCGGCCCGCGGGAGCGGCGAGTGGGTCTACAAGAACATCGACCAGGGCGTGGTCGACAACGTCGTCAAGGGCTCGGGTCTCGCCGCGGAAGGCTCGGGCCAACTCTTGCGCAAGGCCCAGACCGGCAAGGTGCAGCAGTACGGCGCCTACCTGTTCCTCGGCGCCACCCTCCTCGCCGCCATCTTCGTCATCGCGAGCTCGTGAACCTCATGAACGAAACCGTGATCTCCATGTCCAGCCATCGCGACGCGGCGGGCGCCTGCGCGCCCACCGCCGAGAACGAGGGAGTCAACGAGTGAAGGACCTGCTCAACGGCTGGGGGCTGACCGCCGCCACCTTCCTGCCACTGGTGGGACTGGCGGTGATGATGCTGATCCCCAAGGCCGAGGAGACCCTCCACAAGGTGGTGGCGCTGGTCACCAGCCTCGCGGTCTTCGCCATCGGCGTGGCCCTCATCGCCACCTTCGACTACGACAAGACGGGCAACCTGCAGTTCGTCGTCGACAAGAAGTGGATCCAGCTGATCAATAGCCGGTACATCGTCGGGCTCGACGGCATCTCGCTGCCGCTGCTGGCCCTGACCGTGTTCATCGTGCCGCTGGTCGTCATCTACTCGTGGAACCACTTCCCCGAGCCCAACAACCCGAAGGCGTTCCTCGCCCTGATCCTGCTGCTCGAGACCGGCATGGTCGGCAGCTTCGTGGCCCAGGACCTGATCCTGTTCTTCGTGTTCTTCGAGATCGTGCTGCTGCCGATGTACTTCATGATCGGCGTCTGGGGTGGCGAGCAGCGCCAGTACGCCGCCATCAAGTTCTTCCTGTACACGCTGTTCGGGTCGGCGCTGATGATCGTGTCGATCCTGGCCACGTACTCGCTGTCGCCGAAGATCAACATCGACGGCCACCTGGTCCACACCTTCGACATGCGGCTCCTGTCGACGTGGGCCGGTGGGGGGCTCGCTCGCACCACCGGCATCCTCGTGTTCGGCGGCTTCTTCATGGGCTTCGGCATCAAGGTGCCGATGTTTCCGTTCCACACGTGGCTGCCCGACGCCCACACCCAGGCGCCGACCCAGGGCTCGGTCATCCTGGCCGCCGTGCTCCTGAAGCTCGGCACCTATGGCTTCGTGCGCATCGCTATCCCGATCTTCCCGCAGGCGGCGAAGTCGTGGGCGCCCGCCATCGGCATCCTGGCCGTCATCGGCATCATCTACGGCGCGCTCGGCTGTCTCGCGCAGACCGACATGAAGCGCTTGATCGCGTTCTCGTCGGTGGCCCATATGGGATTCGTGATGCTCGGCATCGCCACGCTCACACCCTTCGGCATCAACGCGGCCATCTTCGGCATGGTCGCCCACGGCCTCATCACCGGCATGCTCTTCTTCATCGCCGGTTCGGTGAAGGACCGGTTCCACACGCTCGAGATCAAGCGGCTCGGCGGCCTGCTCATCCAG
The DNA here is from genome assembly GCA_025463985.1 of Acidimicrobiales bacterium. GTDB lineage: Bacteria > Actinomycetota > Acidimicrobiia > Acidimicrobiales > Iamiaceae > JAODBM01. The sequence continues at coordinate 14,037 of JAODBM010000104.1, read as the reverse complement.
GCGCCACACATGGGATGGCTGCTCGGCCTCGCCTGCATGGCGTCGCTCGGCCTGCCCGGGTTGGCCGGCTTCTGGGGTGAGTTCCCGGCGATCCTCTCGAGCTACAGCCCGGCTGCCGGGCTCAGCCTGCCGCTGTTCCGCACCTTCATGGTCGTGGCCGCGATCGGCACGATCCTCGCCGCGGGCTACCTGCTGTGGCTGCTCCAGCGCGTCGCGTTCGGCACGCCCACCGAGGAGTTCGCGGATGAGCACATCCACGACATGCACCTCACCGACTACATCGCGTGGGTGCCGATGGTGGTCATGATCTTGGTGCTCGGCTTCTACCCCAACCTCATCTTCCGGGTGACCGACGGCGCCGTGATCCATAGCCTGGCTGGCGTCACGAAGCTGGGAGGCTGAGGCCCTGATGCTCGCCGCCCTTGCTCCGGTCCTGGCGTTCGCCCGCCCGGCGATCGACTGGCACGCGCTCGCGCCCGAGATCATCCTCACCGCGACCATCTGCATCGTGCTGCTCGTGGATGTGAGCACGAGCGAGCGCAACCGCTGGGCTACCTCGTCCATCGCGGGCATCGGGATGTTGGCGGCGCTGATCCCGATCCTGACGTTGGCGGTCAAGGGCGGCCCCCGGATCATGTTCGGCGGCGCCTATGTGGTCGACGACTTCGCGCTCGTGCTGAAGGCGCTGTTCCTGGTGGCCGGCTACGTCACGCTGCTGCTGTCGACGAACGAGATCGCCGAAGGCGACTTCTGGGAGGGCGAGTACTACCTGCTCGTGCTCTCGTCGGTGTTCGGCATGACCGTGATGGCGTCGGCCCGCGATCTCATCACGATCTTCATCGCCCTCGAGATGCTGTCGATCCCCGCGTACCTGCTGGCCGGCTGGCGCAAGCGTGAGGTCAAGGGCAACGAGGCCGGCATGAAGTACTACCTGATGGGCGTGTTCGCCACGGCGGTGATGCTCTACGGCATGTCGTTGATCTATGGCGGCACGAACAGCACCGTCCTGGCGGAGATCGGCCGCCAGATCCACGGCTCGTTCGGCAAGGAACCGGTGGCGGCCCTCGGCATCGTGTTCGTGCTCGTGGGCTTCGCGTTCAAGGTGTCGGCGGTGCCGTTCCACAACTGGGCGCCGGACACCTATGAGGGTGCGCCGATCCCGATCACCGCGTTCTTGTCGGTGGCGTCGAAGGCCGCCGGGTTCGTCGCCATCCTCCAGCTGGTGTTCCTCGCGTTCCTCGGCCGTGGCGATGTGATCCGGCCGCTCATGTGGATCCTGGCGGCGCTGACCATGACGGTCGGCAACCTCATCGCGCTGCGGCAGACCAACATCGTGCGGCTCTTCGCATACTCATCGGTCGCGCAGGCGGGGTTCATGCTTGCGCCGCTGGCCGTCGTGGGCAGCTCCGCGAGCACGACGCGCGAGGTCCTTCAGGCGGTCGTCGGCTACCTGCTGATCTACACGGTCGTGAACCTCGGGGCCTTCGCCGTGATCATCGCCGTCGGTCGCAAGACCAAGTCCGGCGAGATCTCGTCGTTCGGCGGCCTCTTCGAGTACGCACCGGGCCTCGCGGTGGCGATGGGCGCGTTCTTGTTCGCGCTCGCCGGCATCCCGCCCCTGGTCGGCTGGTTCGCCAAGTTCCAGGTGTTCAAGGCGCTCGTCTCGCAGGGCGGCGCCAGCGGCATCACGATGGCCGTCGTCGTCGGCGTCAACTCGGTGATCGCGCTCTACTACTACGCCAACATCGCCCGCACGATGTTCATGGATGCGCCGCCCGACGGCGACCGCACACCGATCCGCGTCCCGGTCCCGCTCTTGGCGGCCATGGGCATGGCTGCCGCGGCCACGCTCGTGGTCGGCTTCATCCCCGGCGTCGTCGCCCACCTCGCCGAGCACGCCACCTTCGCGCTCGGCGGCTGACCACTCCGCTGAATGTGGAGTAGAACGCGCTGCTATCACGACCGCTTCCACTCCACATTCGCTCGCGGTGGCGATCGCCCAGCGCATCGGCGAGGCGGGGCCGATCGGCTTCGACGACTTCGTCGCCCACGCGCTCTACGCGCCCGATCTCGGGTTCTACACCGGTGGCCGCGGCGCTGGGCGGCGACGGGACTTCCTGACCAGCCCCGAGGTCGGCCCGCTCTTCGGCCTCGTCATGGCCCGGGCGCTCGACGCCTGGTGGATCGAGCTCGGCCGGCCCGACCCCTATGTGGTGGTCGAGGCCGGCGCCGGTCCGGGCACGCTGGCCCGGTCGATCCTCGCGGCCACGCCCGCATGCGCGGCCGCGCTGCGACTGGTGCTCGTCGAGCCGGCTGACGTGCAGTGGTCGTCGCACCCCGCCCGCGTCGAGTCGCGGATCGACCTGCCGGCGCCGGGCGAGCTCGGCGCCGGCCCGGTGGTCGTGCTGGCCAACGAGCTGCTCGACAACCTGCCGTTCGCGCTGGTCGAGCGGACGTCCGACGGATGGGCCGAGGTGCGGGTCGGCTGGGACGCCGATCCTGGCTCCATCGTCGGCCCAGCGGACGCGCCCGACCGGCTGTCCGGCGCCCGGTCGGCCGATGGACGGTTCGTCGAGGTGCTCCAGCCGCTCGACGAGGCCCGGGCCCGGTGGTGTGACGAACGGATCGGCGGGCCGTCGGCGCTCGGCGCTCGGCTCCCGGTCCAGGCCGAGGCGGCCGCATGGGTCGCGGAGGCCCGAGCGCTCGCCAGCGGTGGCCGGGTCGTGGCCCTCGACTACGCGTCGACCTCCTTGGACCTTGGCGGTCGCCACTGGCTCGACTGGGTCCGTACCTACGCCGGCCACGGCCGCGCCGGCCATCCGCTGGAGGCGCCCGGCACCTGCGACATCACCTGCGAGGTGGCGGTCGATCAGCTCGCCCTCGCCGCACCACCCGATGCCGACCGTGACCAGGCCACCTTCCTGCGGGCCCATGGACTCGACGAGCTGGTCGCCGAGGGCGCGCGCACCTGGGCGGCCCGCGGCGATCGGACGGACCTCGCGGCGATCGCCGGCCGCAGCCGCGTCCACGAGGCCGCGGCGCTCACCGATCCGGCCGGACTCGGTGCCTTCCGCGTCCTCGAGTGGGTGGGCTGACCCGGTCGGTCTGGCGGGTGGGTGGCGTGTGCACGTCGAACTGCACGCGCCGCTGCAGGCCCGCGAACGCCGGCGGTTCGTCCTCGGCGATCAGGCCGAGGTCGGTGAACACCTGGCAGCGGGCATCCACGACCTCGGCCGCCTCCAGCGCCAGCGGCTCGTGCCACACGGTGTAGCGACCGACCCCGCCGTCGCCGCGCCGGCGGAACCAGCCGTTGGTGGGGTCGAGCAGCAGCCGGCTCGCCTCGGGCTGATCGGCGTAGTCGGCGGCGAGGGGGAGGGGTCGGCCGGTTCCCCGCAGCTCGATCGCGGCCGCGCCCCAGCCGCCAGTCACGTCGAGCCGCCATGACACGCAGCGGTCGCCCTCCCACGTGGCGGTGAGGGCGATCCGGTCCCGATGCCACGGCATCCGCCAGAGGCGCTGGGGGACGAGGACGAGCGGGCTGTCCAACGAGGTGCCGAAGAACCAGACCCCGGTCTCGTTGCCGCGGTGCACGTAGGCCCGGTAGTTGACCTGGCCGCAGGACAGCCGCGGGTACGGCGCGAACCGGAAGCGAAAGCCGACGTCGAGGAACGGTACGGCCGACACGAGCGTGCGGTCACCGCGCACGTCGGGCACGAATCCCGCTGGGAGCAGGGCGGCAACTCGCTCGGGGTCGACGGCCCAGCTGATGATGGCGAAGTCGTCGAGCCCGGTGGTTGCGTGGCACCAGCGACGTGCGGGCCGGCCGGCGACCGCCGGTGACGGGATGGCGGTCACCCGTTCATGCTCCCACGACCCTGGCGAACCCGACGTGGAAGGTCGGGGACGTTCCTCGCTGAACTTCCCGGGCATCGGCTTCATGCGATCGGTGGGCAAGTGGGCCGGGGGTCCGCCTCGCGCCGCATGGATATGGTGGCGCCGCACCAGCCGGCCGGGTTCGCCCGGCCCGACGAAGGAGCCGCGCATGGCCGACGAGCCCGAGACCCCCGGGGCCACGATCGAGGACTACCTCCTCGAGGACCGCACGTTCCCGCCACCGCCGGCCTTCAAGGCTGTCGCGCTGGTCGTCGACACGACCATGTACGACGCGGCGAACGAGGACTTCGAGGGCTTCTGGGCTCGGCAGGCGGCCGACCTGATCACTTGGCAGCGCCCGTGGGACACGGTGCTCGACTGGCAGCTCCCCTTCGCGAAGTGGTTCGTCGGCGGCCGTCTCAACGCCTCGGAGAACTGCCTCGACCGCCACGTCGAGGCGGGTCTCGGCGAGCGCGTCGCGTTCCATTGGGAGGGCGAGCCGGGCGACACCCGCACGCTCACGTACGCCGACCTCTTGGCCGAGGTCCAGCGGTTCGCCAACGTGCTGAAGGGCCTCGGGGTCGAGAAGGGCGACCGCGTCGCCATCTACATGCCGATGATCCCCGAGCTGCCGGTCGCGCTGTTGGCCTGCGCCCGCGTCGGCGCGGCGCACTCGGTGGTGTTCGGCGGCTTCTCGGCCGACTCGCTGTCCGACCGGATCAACGACGCCGAGTGCAAGGTGGTCGTGACCGCTGACGGCGGCTGGCGGCGCGGGCAGCCCGGCCTGCTGAAGCCGACCGTGGACGTCGCGCTCGCGTCGACGCCTTCGGTCGAGCACGTCGTGGTGGTCGACCGCATCGCCTCGTCCGGCGGCGAGGCCGAGGTGGCCATGACCGACGGTCGCGACCACTGGTACCACGAGCTCATGGCCGAGGCCGCGACCGAGTGCGCGCCCGAGCCGATGGACAGCGAGGACCTCCTCTACCTGCTGTACACCTCGGGCACCACCGGCAAGCCCAAGGGCATCATGCACACCACGGGCGGCTACCTCACCCAGGTCGCCTTCACCCACAAGTACGTCTTCGACCTGCACCCCGAGACCGACGTCTACTGGTGCACGGCCGACGTCGGTTGGGTCACCGGCCACAGCTACATCGTCTACGGCCCGCTCGCGAACGGCGCCACGTCCGTGATGTACGAGGGCACGCCGGACACCCCCGGCCGGGACCGCTTCTGGGACCTCGTCGAGCGCTACCAGGTGTCGATCCTCTACACGGCCCCCACGGCCATCCGCACCTTCATGAAGTGGGGAGCCGCGGAGCCCGAGAAGCACGACCTGTCCTCGTTGCGCGTCCTCGGCTCCGTCGGCGAGCCCATCAACCCTGAGGCATGGATCTGGTACCACGAGCACATCGGGGCCAGCCGCTGCCCGATCGTCGACACCTGGTGGCAGACCGAGACCGGTGCGATCATGATCTCCCCGCTGCCGGGCGCGACCACCACGAAGCCGGGATCAGCCACGTTCCCGCTGCCCGGCATCGCCGCCGAGCTCGTCGACAACGACGCCGAGGTGGTGCCCCGCGGTGGTGGCTACCTCACCCTGACCCGCCCGTGGCCCGCGATGCTGCGGGGCATCTACGGCGACCCAGAGCGCTACCGCGACACCTACTGGAGCCGCTTCGAGGGCCGCTACTTCGCCGGCGACGGCGCCAAGATCGACAGCGACGGCTACCTCTGGGTGCTCGGCCGGGTCGACGACGTGATGAACATCTCCGGCCACCGCATCTCGACCACCGAGGTCGAGTCGGCGCTGGTCGACAACCCAAAGGTGGCCGAAGCGGCGGTGGTCGGAGCCAAGGACGACGTCACCGGCCAGGCCATCGTCGCGTTCGTCACCTTGCGCGGCGGCGTCGAGCCCGGGGCCGGCGTCGGGGAGGAGCTGCGCGACCACGTCGCCAACAAGATCGGCAAGATCAGCCGGCCCAAGACGATCGTGTTCACCGACGATCTCCCGAAGACCCGCTCGGGCAAGATCATGCGCCGCTTGCTGCGTGATGTCGCGGAAGGCCGCGAGCTGGGCGACACGACCACGCTCGCCGATCCCGCCGTGGTCGAGGAGATCCGCAAGCGGGCGATGAGCGCCCCATCCGACGATTGAGGCCCGTTCGGACGCTCCCGGGGCTTAGGTCGCTTTTCGAGGGCTCTCAGTATTCTCGGACCAGCGGGACCCGTCGGGTCCCAGGAGACGACGAGCGATGAAGAACAACCTCAAGACCGCAGTGCTCCTCGCGGCCATCGGCGGCCTCATGATCGTGGCCGGCGGCGCCCTCGGGGGCAGCGCCGGCGCGGCCATCGGCCTCATGATCGGCCTGGTGTTCGTGGGCGGGTCCTACTGGTTCAGCGACAAGATGGCCATCCGCGCCGCCCGCGCCGTCGAGGTCACCGAAGAGCAGATGCCTCGCTACCACGCCATCGTGCGTGACCTGTGCGCCCGGGCCGACATGCCCCTGCCGCGCTTGTACCTGTCGCCCGATCCGCAGCCCAACGCGTTCGCCACCGGCCGCAACCCGCACCACGCGGCCGTGTGCGTGAACCAGGGCATCCTCGACATCTTGTCGTGGGACGAGCTGCAAGGCGTCCTGGCCCACGAGCTCAGCCACGTCCGCAACTACGACATCTTGATCAGCTCGGTCGCGGCCGCCGTCGCGATGGGCATCACGTTCATGGCTCGCATGGCCATGTGGGGCGCCATGTTGGGCGGCGGGGGTGGCCGAGACCGCAACGACAGCCTGCTCGGCAACCTCGCGTTGATGATCCTGGCGCCGATCGCGGCGATGTTCCTGCAGATGGCGCTCAGCCGCAGCCGGGAGTTCGAGGCCGATCGCCGTGGCGCCAAGCTGCTCGGCGACGGCGAGTCGCTGGCCCGGGCCCTCGAGAAGCTCGAGCGCGGCGTCCACGCGGTGCCCAGCGACGTGAACCCGGCCCAGGCCCAGGCCTACATCGCCAACCCGCTGGCCGGCCGCAAGATGATGTTCGCGAACCTGTTCTCGACCCACCCGCCGATGGACGAGCGCATCCGGCGCCTCCGGGCGGGCGAGTGGCGGACGATCTAGCAGGCAACCGATCGCAAGGTCCGCCGGGTTCCCGCCCACCCGGCGTCGATGGTGCCCCGCCTCGTGCGGGGCACCGTCGCGTTCGGGGCCTAATCGCGGAAGTTGTTGAACTGCAGGGGGACCCCGAAGTCCTCGGCCTTCAGCGCCGCGATCACCGCCTGGAGGTCGTCGCGCTTCTTGCCGGTGACGCGCAGCTGGTCACCCTGGGTCTGGGACTGGACGCCCTTGAGCGCGAGGGCCTTGATGAACTTGTTGAGCTCGCGCGCCTTGTCGGAGGAGATGCCCGCTTGGATGGCCGCCACCTGGCGCACGGTGCTGCCCGACGCCTCCTCGACCTTGCCGAAGTCGAGCGACTTGAGCGACACCTTGCGCCTCACGAACTTCTCTTCGAGGACGGTGCGCAGGGCCTTGAGCCGCTCATCTGACGAGGTCGCCAGCTTGATCTCGCCATCGCCGAGCTCGATCGTCGACCCGGTGCCCTTGAAGTCGTAGCGGTTGCCGATCTCGCGGTCGACCTGGTCCACGGCATTGCGGACCTCTTGCATGTCGACCTCGGACACCACGTCGAAGCTGGGCATGACGCAAAACCTACCCTCGGTATCCGAGCCCGGGAACGGGTGCCGGAGGGCCTGAGGGCAGGCGCTACGATCTCCTCTTCCTGGGTCGGTGCCCGAGTGGCCAAAGGGAACGGGCTGTAAACCCGTCGGCATTGCCTTCGGAGGTTCAAATCCTCCCCGGCCCACCAATGTCGAGCGAGCCCCCGCGGTGGCGGGGGCTCGTCCGCGTCCGGCAGCGCGTCGAGCGGTTCGCGTCAGCTCGTGGTCAGCAGACCACGAGCTCGTGCGCGGCGCGGGAGGCGGCGAGGTAGATCTCGGCGGGATCCATGCCCGAGGTGTCCACCACGACCCCGTCGTACTCGACGCCCTTGTGCGCCCACACTTCGGCCGCTTCGATGAGCGCCACGTTGTCCCAGCGGTCCCGCAGCTCGACGGCCGCGGCGGCCGGATCGGCGGCGTGGCGCACCGCCCGCCCCGTGGGGCGGATGCCGACGAGCTCGACCGCGTCGATGCCGTGGGCGCGGGCGTGCTCGTTGAGCCACTCGGCGATCTCTGCCGACATGCGGTACGCCGTCGCCATCTGGCTCAGCTGGACGTCGAGCAGCTCGGCGGCTCGGCGCAGGCCGATGCCCGCCGGGTTGCTGCGCTGCGCGTCGTCGCCGACGAGGCTCAGGCCGTTCGACCGGCGCATCACCGCGCGGAGCTGGAACAGCGAGAGGTCCTGCGCCTCGTCGACGATCACGTGGCCGTACTGGGCGGGCACCCCCTCGAAGCGGGCCCGGACCTCGTCGGCGAGCCCGCCGTCGCCGTCGGCGCGCAGCCAGGCGTCCACCAGGTCGTGATCGACGCGCAGCGTCTCGAGCGTGCGCCGGCTGCGCAGCCTCGCCCAGGCTTGGCTCGTCGTGCAGGACGGCCAGACCGTGGCTGCAGCGCGGCTCACGTCGCCGGTCGTCGCTCCCGAGCGGCTGGCCATGAGCGAGACGAACACCTTCCGGCGCTCGCGCCACGGCAGCGCGCGCTCGCGCAGCCGATCGATCAGCTCGACCACCTCGGCCTCGGCGACGCGCCGCAACCCGATCCGCAGGGGTCCGGGTTGGTAGAGGCCCTCCTCGAAGCGGTCCAGCACGTCGAGCCAGCGCTCGTCGCTGCCGGCCTCGCTCGACGGGCCGAGCAGGCGGTCGAACGTGGTCTGCGTGATGCGCGTCTCGCCGAGCGTGGGGAGCACCGCCGACACGAAGCGGAGGAACCGATCGCTCGGCCCGACCACAAGGATGCGGCCCGCCGTGAGCCGCGTGTCGTTGTAGACAAGCCAGGCGGCCCGGTGGAGACCGACCACGGTCTTGCCCGTGCCCGGCCCGCCGCGCAGCACGAGCCGGGCCGTCGGGTCGAGGCGCACGAGGTCGTCCTGCTCGGACTGCAGGGTGGCGACCGCCGTGCGCATCTCGGTCCCACGGCTGCGCGACAGCTCGGTCAGGAGCGGGGACGAACCCGAGACCTCGCCGGTGGTGAAGTCCTCGACGAAGAGGTCGGTGATGCAGCCGACGTAGGTGACCCGCCGGGCGAGGGCGAGCGGGTCGTCGAAGCGGGCCTGGTAGAAGCCGGCGGCGAACGGGGCCCGCCAGTCGATCACGAGCTGGTCACCATCGAGGTCGATGCCGTAGAGCCCGACCCGCCACGGGTGGTCGTCGTCGATGCGACCGAACACGACCAGCTCGTGCTGCAGCTTCTCGATGGTGCCGGCCACCACGCTGTCGATGTACTCGTCGGCGAGCGCGTCGGCGCCGCCGCCCGAGATGCGGGCGAGCGACACGAGCTTGCGGTCGACCGCATCGCGCGCCCGGGCCAGCGCGGCGCGCTCGAGCTCGATGTCGACCGGGGTCGAGGGGCGCGCCGAGGAGGAGGTGAGGTCAGGCATCGTGGGACCGCCCGGGCCGCAGCAGCCGCGGGGGGAGGAGACGGTAGCGCACGCGACCTTCGTCACGGCAGCAGTTGTGCGGTCGATGGTCCCGTCGGTCACGGTAGGCAGGGCGCCGGACCCGGCCTAGCGTCCGCGTCGTCGGGGGCTTCCGACCAGGAGGTCCAGCTGTGCCGCTGCGCAAGCTGCTCGTTCGGGTGCCCGCCGGTCTCGCGTTGATCGCGGCGCTCACCACAACCACCGGCCACGCCGGTGCGAGGCCCACGGCACCGCCCCCGCCCCGATCGCCCGTGGTTCGCTACGCCGTGCTGGCCGCCGACCCGGCGCACCCCGAGCTCACGGAGCGGGCGGTCAGGACCGCCGGCGGGCGGGTCGTCGCTCACGGCGACGCCATCGGCCTGCTCACGGTTCAGGCGATGGCCCAGGGGTTCGTCGCGCGCCTGCGCAGCGCTCCGGCCGTGGCCGGCGTCGCCCGCGATCGCCGCATCGGCTCCCTGCCGCCGACCCGACGGGACCGTGAGGGCGTCGAGCAAGCGCCGCGGAGCGCGCGCCCGTCTTCTCGACCCCCGCACGCTCCGCCGAGCCGCCCGCCGGCACCCCGGCCGCCGCACCCACACCCGCGCCCCGACACCTTCGAGGGCCGCCAGTGGGACATGCGGATGATCAGGGCACCGCAGGCGCACGCCCTCGCGATCGGCACGCACGCGGTGCTCGCGGCCGTGATCGACACGGGCATCGACGCCTCCCATCCCGATCTCGCCCCGAACGTGGACACCAAGCTCTCCCGCAACTTCACCGTCGACATGCCCGACATCGACGGGCCATGTGCGGTGCCGAGCTGCATCGATCCGCCGACCATCGACGACAACGGCCACGGCACCCACGTCGCCGGCACGATCGCGGCTGCCGCCAACGGCATGGGCATCGTCGGGGTGGCGCCGGGAGCGCGGCTGGTCAACCTGCGAGCCGGACAGGACAGCGGCTTCTTCTTCCTCCTGCCGACCGTGCACGCGCTGGTGGCCGCGGGCGACATCGGCGTCGACGTCGCCAACATGTCGTTCTACGTGGACCCCTGGCTGTTCAACTGCGGGCACAACCGGGCCGACGTCTCCGATGCGCAGTACGAGCAGCGCACGATCGTCGAGGCGCTGAACCGGGCCCTCCGCTATGCGCACGATCGCGGCGTCACGCTCGTCTCAGCCATCGGCAACGACCACCTCGACCTCGGCAAGCCGACGCTCGACCTCTCCAGCCCTGACCTGCCGGCCGGCGCGGCGTATGCCCGCAGCATCGATCCCCGCGACTGCCTCTCGTTGCCGGCCGAGGGCCCACACGTGCTCGCCGTGACGTCGATCGGGCCGAGCCAGACCAAGGCCGACTACTCCAGCTATGGCGTGCAGCGCACGTGGGTCGCCGCTCCCGGTGGGTGGGTGCGCGACGGCGTTGGCACGCCCACCTACCTCCGACCGAGCAACACGATCCTGTCGACGTATCCGAAGAAGGTGCTTCAGAAGGAGGGCTCGGTCGACGCGCAGGGCAACGTCGCGCCATGGGCAGCCACGTTCGTGCTCAAGGACTGCACGCCGGCGGGGGCCTGCGGCTACTACACGTACCTCCAGGGCACGTCTATGGCCGCGCCCCACGTCGCGGGTGTGGCGGCCCTGGCCGTGGCGGCGCACGGCTTCCCCGACGCTCGGCGGGGCGGGCTCACCCTCCCGCCGGACCGAACCGCGCTCCTGCTCGCGAGCCTGGCCGACCAGCACGCCTGCCCCTCTCCGCCGTTGCGCACCTACGCGCCGGAAGGTCGAGCCCACTCGTTCGACGCGCTCTGCGAAGGATCGCCGCGCTTCAACGGGTTCTACGGCTATGGCGTCGTCGACGCCCTCGCCATCGTGACCGGCCACCGGTCGCCGCCGCGCTGAAGGCCAACACCGGGCCGCGGGCGGTCAGACCCGCGGGGGACGAGCGGGCACGACCAAGTCGCCTCCCGGGCTCGACAGGATCCGCTGCATCAGCACGACGTCGAGCCAGCGGCCGAGCTTGCGGCCCACCTCCCGCTCTGTCCCCACGATCTCGAAGCCGACCGCCCGATGCAGCGCGATCGACGCTTCGTGCCCGCCGACGATCCTGGCCATCACCGCGTGGAAGCCGTGGGCGGTGGCCAGCCACACGAGCTCCGTGAGCAGGGCCTTGCCGATGCCGAGGCCGTGGTGCTCGCGGTGGACGTACACCGAGTCCTCGACGGTCGTGACGTAGGCGGGCCGGTCGCGGTAGGGCGAGAGCGCGCCGAACCCGACCACCGCGTCGGACCCGTCCACGGCCACGATCGCGGCATGCGCCCCGGAGCGCGCTTCCAGCCACGCCTGCTGCTCCGCGAGCGATCGCGGTCGCAGGTCGAACGTGACGGTGGACTTCAGCACCTCGGGGTTGTAGATGCCGCGGATCGCCTCGGCGTCGTCGATCGTGGCCAGCCGGATCTGCACGGCGGAGAGCGTCATCGGCCCGAGCGGTCGCCGTCAAAGCGACGCCGTGCCGGTCGATCAGGCCGTGAGGCTGGCCGACTCCGGGGCGTGCACGGCGCGCGCCGGGTGCTGCTCGGCCTCGGGCTGCGGCTCGACGATGGCCAGCACGCCGGTGAGCGCCTCGAGTCGCGCCCAGGAGGCGACGTCCTCGTCGTCGGTGAGCACCAGAACCTGAGGCGAGCCGGCCGAGCGGCTGAGCAGCTCGAGCAGGCCGGGCTTCATCGTCGGCTCGACCTCCCCGAACGGTTCGTCGAGGATCAGCGGGAAGCTCTCGCCGGTGGTGCCGAGGGTTCGCAGGTGGGCCAGGCGGGTGATCAGCGCATGCGCGAGGTCGGTCATGCTGTCGTTGTCCATCTCAGGAGCCGTCGACGACATGGTGCCGAGCGATGCCATGTCGCTGCGCAGCTTCGCCGCCGCCACGACCTCCTCGTGGTGCTCGAGCGCCCAGTCGACGCTCACATCACCGGCGACGGCGGTCCAGCAGCGGGCCGCGGCTCGGTGGTCTTCGGCGACCGCGAGCAGGCGCCGGCGTTGCTCGCTGTTGGAGAGGAGCCCGTCGACGCGCTGCACCACGAATCCCAGGTAGGACTGCGCGCCGGCGTCGTTGAGCGCCGAGCGTTCGGCCGCGGCGGCCTGGTCGACGCGAGCCCGGTAGAGGAAGGCCAGGAGGATCGTGATCATCCCGATCCCCAGGATCATCAGCGCCATCTTGGGGTCGAACAACGTCGTCGGCACGGCCAGCGCCAAGGCGGCGGCGCAGACCCGCGTGGCCCGCCGCCGCAACCGGCGGTGCTGGTCGAGCGCCACTTCGACGGCCTGATGCCGATCCTCGATGCGCTCGATGATCTCCGCGTCCTCCGGCACCGAGCCGACCTCTTGGGCCAGCGTCTGCAGCTCGTCGTCGGTGACCCGCACACGCGCTGCCGTCGACCACAGCTCGGTCTGGTCGAGCTCGGCCAGGCGGCGGATCATGTCGTCGCTGTGGGCCGTCGCCAGCAGGTCCTGCTGGTCGAGCCTGATCGTGCGGCGAGCGCTGCGCAGGTCGAGGCCGTGGCGGGCCAGCACGTCGAGCCGTCCGTCCGCGTCGGTGAACTCCGCGCTGACGTCGGAGGAGGCATCGATGTCGACGACCCGCGGCCGGGCGCCCTCGGGCCGGAACACGGCGAGTCGACGGCCCTCGTCCTCGACCAGCTCGAGGTGCACGCCGCTGCGGCTGCTGCCCAGCGCGCCAAGGAGCTCGCCGATCAGCGCTTCCCGCCCTACGGACCCGAGCCCGGCGACGACGGTGAGGCGCGGGTGCAGGGAGAGCGTGAAGGTGTTGTCGCCCGCCTCGATGATCATTCGCTCCAACCGCACCAGACCCCATCGGCAGGTCATGGGGCCAACTTGAGCCACCGGCATGGGTCGATCGGCCCACCTGCCGGCACCGCGCACCCGCCCTGGCCAGGCACGGGTGGCGATCAACCGGCTTTCTCCGGCCCGAGACGGCGTGGCTATGATGGCCGGCCGGCCGCCGGTGCTCTCTGATCCGGCGCCAGGCCTCCTTAGCTCAGTCGGCAGAGCGTTTCCATGGTAAGGAAAAGGTCGTGGGTTCGATTCCCACAGGAGGCTCGCTAACCGTTTCGTGGCGGCGTAGCTCAGATGGTTAGAGCACTCGGCTCATAATCGAGGTGTCGCCGGTTCGATTCCGGCCGCCGCCACCAACCTTTCCCCCGGGCTTTCCACGGGCCGCATCCGTGGCCACCGAGCCCACCGCTGCAATACGTCAAGGAGCCCAGCATGGCCAAGGAGAAGTTCCTGCGGAACAAGCCGCACCTCAACATCGGGACGATGGGTCATATTGACCATGGGAAGACGACGTTGACGGCGGCGATCACCAAGGTGCTGCATGAGGCGGATCCGACGACGGCGTTTACGCCGTTCGACATGATCGATAAGGCGCCGGAGGAGCGGCAGCGGGGTATCACGATCAATATCTCGCATGTCGAGTATGAGACGTCGAAGCGGCATTATGCGCATGTGGATATGCCGGGTCATGCTGATTACATCAAGAACAT
>JAODBM010000103.1 GCA_025463985.1 Acidimicrobiales bacterium | reverse complement strand
CGGGCGCGCCGCGGGCGGGCGGGCGGCCCGGAGGGGGCGACGAGGCCCGGCGCTAGCGTCGCCCGTCATGGACCTCGGGGGAACATGGCGGGCGGCCGTGGCCGACGACGACCTCCGACGCCGCTGGCTCGACGAGCCCGACGACCGAGGCTGGGAGCCCATCGAGGTCCCCGGACACTGGCGGTCGACGCCAGCGTTCGCCCACAGCGACGGCCCGCTCTTGTACCGCACCCGCTTCGAGCACCCCGGTCCGGAGGCCGACGACCGCTGGTTCCTCACGCTGGACGGCCTCTTCTACCAGGGTGACGTCTGGCTCGACGGCGGTTACGTCGGTGACACCGAGGGCTACTTCTTCCCCCACACCTTCGAGGTGACCGCCGGGCTCGCGGCGCGGACCGAGCACGACCTGGGCGTCGAGGTCACCTGCAGCCGACCGTCCGACCGCACCGCGAAGCGCAACATCACCGGCAGCTTCCAGCACGCCGCCGGCGACGACCCCGACGCGAACCCGGGAGGCATCTGGAGGCCGGTGCGGCTGGAGCGCACGGGCCCGGTGCGCATCCGGCACCTGCGCGTCCGCTGCCGGGACGCCGAGCCGACGCGGGCCACGGTCGCCTTCCGCGCCGTGCTCGACGCGGCCGAGGCCGGCGAGGTCACGATCCGCTCGACCGTGGGCGGCGCGGAGGTCGTCGACCAGCGGGTGCTGGCCGCTGGCGAGAACCAGTTCGAGTGGACGCTCGACGTCGCCGATCCCGCGCTCTGGTGGCCCCACGCGCTGGGCGAGCAGCCGCTCGCCGACGTGGCCGTCGAGGTGGTCCGACCGGACGGCACCGTGAGCCACCGCCGCGAGCGGCGCATCGGGCTGCGCCGCGTCAACCTGCGGGCCTGGGTGCTCCACGTCAACGGCGAGCGCCTCTTCCTGAAGGGCGCGAACCAGGGCCCGTCGCGCCAGGCCCTGGCCGACGCCACGCCGGTCGAGCTGGCCGCGGACATCACGTTGGCGAAGGACATCGGCCTCGATCTGCTTCGCTTGCAGGCTCACATCAGCCGGCCCGAGCTGTACGACGCCGCGGACGAGGCCGGCATGCTGCTCTGGCAGGACTTCCCGCTGCACCAGGGCTACGCCCGCGGCCTCCGCAAGCAGGCAGCCCGCCAGGCGCGTGAGGCGGTCGACCTGTTGGCGCACCATCCGTCGGTGGCCATCTGGTGTGGGCACGACGAGCCGGTGCCGTTCGACGGTGGATCGCCGACGGGGCCGCGGCGGTCCCGGAGGGGCCGGTTCCTCCTCGGCCAGGAGCTGCCGTCGTGGAACAAGACGGTGCTCGACCACACGGTGAAGCGGACGCTCGAGCAGGCCGACGGCTCGCGTCCGGTCATCGCGCACTCGGGCGTGCTCCCCCACCCGCCCCAGCTCGACGGCACCGACAGCCACCTCTGGTTCGGCTGGTATCACGGCGACGAGCGCGACCTCCCCGGGTTCGCGCGAGCGGTGCCGCGGATGGTCCGGTTCGTGAGCGCGTTCGGCGCCCAGGCGGTGCCCGACGACGCCGAGTTCATGGAGCCGGGTCGTTGGCCCGACCTCGACTGGGCGCAGCTCGAGCGCACCCACGGCCTGCAGAAGGCGCAGTTCGACCGCCACGTCCGGCCGGCAGACCGCCCGTCGTTCGAGGCCTGGCAGCGCTCCACCCAGGCGTACCAAGCGCGCGTGATCAAGCACCAGGTCGAAGCGCTCCGCCGGCTCAAGTACCGACCCACCGGAGGGTTCGCGCTGTCGAGCTGGGCGGACGGCCACCCCGCGGTCAGCTGGTCGGTGCTCGATCACGAGCGTCGGCCGAAGCTCGGCTTCGCGGCCCTGCGCGCCGCGTGCCGGCCGGTGATCGTGGTCGCCGACCGCCTTCCGGCCGAGGTCGCCGCCGGCGACGCGCTGGCGATCGACGTGCACGTGGTGAGCGACCTCCGCGCACCGCTGGTCGGCGCCGAGGTCAGCGCCGAGCTGACCTGGGACGGCGGCCAGCAGACGTGGCGCTTCGCCGGCGACGTGCCGGCTGACGCGTGCGCCCGCATCGGCACCCTTCAGGTGGTGGTTCCCGACCGTCCCGGCCCGCTGCGCTTGGCGCTCGCGCTCCAGGCCGAGGGCGTGACGACCGACAACCGCGACGACACCACGATCGTGCGCCGCTGACGTCGACCTGATCCGGCGCACCACAACTCACTTGGCGACCTCGATCCACCTGGAGCTCCATCACCCGATGCGGCCTCTTCCTCCCGAACGATTCGACCTCGGCGACGCGCTGCTCCGGTGGGTGCGGCCCGACGACGCGGCCGCCATGGCGACCGCGGCGCGGGCGAGCTTCGAGCGGCTCCGTCACTGGATGGTGTGGGCCACGTCGCTCGACCTGCTCACCGAGGAGACGATGGCTCGCTTCGTCGCGGACACCCTCGCCGACCGCGAGCGCGGCGCGAGCGCCAACTACGCCCTGCGGACGCCCGACGACACGATCACCCTCGGTGGCATCGGCGTCCACGAACGGGTCGGGCCGGGCGCCCTCGAGATCGGCTACTGGCTCGCCGACGGCGCCACCGGGCGCGGGCTCATCACGCGGGCCGCAGCGCTCCTCACCGACGCCGCGCTGGAATGCGAGGGCGTCGACCGTGTCCTGATCAAGTGCGACGAGGCCAACGAGCGCAGCGCCGCCGTGCCGCGGCGTCTGGGCTTCCGGCTCGACGGGCTGGTCGACGACGACCGCTTCGCCATCCAGAGCGGCCGCTTGATGATCTGGGTCCGCGACGAACCGATCAGGTGACCGCCGAGCTGATCGGCGTCCGCGGTCGGTTCCACACATGGCAACGCGCAGGGCTAGCGTCGCCAGCGATGGCAACGACGACGGTGACCCGACCGAACACGCGTGGCCGCGGCACCGAGAGAAGGCGCAAGCCACCGGCTTTGGTCGAGATCTACCGGTCCGCAGTCGGCAAGAAGTACGTGATGGCGATCACCGGGATCATGCTCATGGGCTTCGTGTTCGCCCACATGGTCGGCAACCTCAAGATGTTCCTGGGCCCGGCGCAGTTCGATCACTACGGGCACTTCCTCCGCGAGCTCCTGGTGCCGATCCTGCCTCGCACCGTGACGCTCTGGCTCATGCGGCTGGGGCTCATCGGCGCGTTCGCGCTGCACATCCACGCCGCCTATGCGCTGACCCGCATGAACCACGCGGCCCGCAAGGTCGGCTACAAGTCCAAGCGCGACTACATCGCCGCCAACTACGCCAGCCGCACCATGCGCTGGTCGGGCATCATCGTCGGCCTCTTCATCGTGTGGCACCTGTTCGACCTGAGCTGGACCGGCACCGGCTACCACTTCTACCGCGGTGCGGCGTACCACAACGTGGCCGCCAGCCTCCACCGGCCGCCCGTCGCCGCGCTGTACATCGTCGCCAACCTGGCGCTCGGGCTGCACCTGTTCCACGGCGCCTGGAGCCTGTTCCAGTCGCTCGGGTGGAGCAACCCGAAGTTCAACCGCCTGCGCCGCAACTTCGCGGCGGGCTTCGCCACCATCATCGTCGTCGGCAACGTGTCGTTCCCGATCGCGGTGCTGGCCGGCGTGGTCAGCAACTGAGGCCAGAGAGGACCCCGTGCTGCACCTCGACGCCAAGATCCCCGACGGTCCGCTCGACCAGAAGTGGACGAGCTACAAGTTCGAGCGGAAGCTCGTCAACCCCGCCAACCGCCGCAAGTACGACATCATCGTCGTCGGCACCGGCTTGGCTGGCGGCGCGGCGGCCGCGACCCTGGCCGAGCAGGGCTACCGGGTGAAGGCCTTCACGTTCCACGACTCGCCTCGCCGCGCCCACTCGATCGCCGCACAGGGCGGCATCAACGCCGCCAAGAACTACAAGGCCGACGGCGACTCGGTCTGGCGCCTCTTCTACGACACGATCAAGGGCGGCGACTTCCGGTCCCGCGAGGCCAACGTGTACCGCCTGGCCGAAGTGTCGGTGAACATCATCGACCAGATGGTCGCCCAAGGCGTGCCCTTCGCCCGCGAGTACGGCGGCCTGCTCGACAACCGATCGTTCGGCGGCGCCCAGGTCAGCCGCACCTTCTACGCCCGGGGCCAGACCGGCCAGCAGCTGCTGCTCGGCGTGTACCAGCAGATGGCGCGCCAGGTGGGCCTCGGCAACATCGAGCTGCACAACCGCACGGAGCTGGTCGACGTGGTCGTCGTCGACGGCAAGGCAGCCGGGATCGTCGTGCGCGACCTCGTGACCGGCGAGGTCGCCAGCCACTCGGCCCACGCCGTGATCATGGCGACCGGCGGCTACTCGAACGTGTTCTACCTCTCGACCAACGCGATGACGTGCAACATCACCGCGGACTGGCGCGCCCACCGCAAGGGGGCTGCGTTCGCGAACGCCTGCTTCACGCAGATCCACCCGACCTGCATCCCGCAGAGCGACGACTTCCAGTCGAAGCTCACGCTCATGTCCGAGTCGTTGCGTAACGACGGGCGCCTGTGGGTGCCGGTCAACCCCGACGACACCCGGTCGCCCGACCAGGTGCCCGAGAGCGAGCGCGACTACTTCCTCGAGCGCCGCTACCCGAGCTTCGGCAACCTCGCGCCACGTGACATCGCGTCGCGGGCGGTCAAGGTCGAGGTCGACGCGGGCAAGGGCGTGGGGCCGCTCAAGAACGGCGTCTACCTCGACTTCAGCGAGGCCATGGAGCGCCTCGGCGTGGACACGATCCGCGAGCGCTACGGCAACCTGTTCGAGATGTACGAGCGCATCACCGGCGAGTCGCCGTACAAGGTGCCGATGCGCATCTATCCCGCCCCGCACTACACGATGGGCGGGCTCTGGGTGGACTACGAGCTCATGACCACGATCCCGGGCCTGTACTCGGCCGGCGAGGCCAACTTCTCCGACCACGGCGCCAACCGGCTCGGCGCCTCGGCGCTCATGCAGGGCCTGGCCGACGGCTACTTCGTGCTGCCGAACACGGTCAGCAACTACCTGGCCCCGCAGCTCGGCACCCGGCCGGTGCCCACCGACCACCCCGAGTTCCAGGCCGCCGAGGCCGCGGCCAAGGCCCGCTACGACGGCTACGTCGCCATCGGCGGCACCAAGTCCCCCGACCGCTTCCACCTCGAGCTCGGGCGGCTCATGTGGGACTACTGCGGCATGGAGCGCAGTCGTGCGGGCCTCGAGAAGGCCCTGGCCGAGATCCCGGCGCTGCACGAGGAGTTCCGGAAAGACCTGCGGGTCACCGGCGACGCCCACAGCCTGAACCAGACCCTGGAGAAGGCGGCGCGGGTCGACGACTTCTTCGAGCTGGCGCAGCTCACCTGCCTCGATGCGCTCACGCGCGAGGAGTCCTGCGGCGGCCACTTCCGCGTCGAGCACCAGACGCCCGACGGCGAGGCGCTGCGCGACGACGAGCACTTCGCCCACGTTGCCGCCTGGGGGTGGACCGGCGATCCCGGCCAGCCCGAGCGCAACGTCGAGCCGCTCGAGTTCGAGAACGTCCACCTCGCCGTCCGGAGCTACAAGTAACGATGAAGACCATCGACGTCACGCTGCAGGTCTGGCGCCAGGACGGCCCGGCCGACCCCGGCCACTTCGACACGATCCAGGTGCCCGGCGTGAACACCGACATGTCGTTCCTGGAGATGCTCGACCTCGTCAACGAGCGGCTCATCAGCGACGGCTCCGAGGCGATCGTGTTCGACCACGACTGCCGCGAGGGCATCTGTGGCACGTGCTCGCTCATGATCAACGGCCAGGCGCACGGTCCGTTGCGGGGCACCGCCACCTGCCAGCTGCACATGCGGACCTACAACGACGGCGACACGATCGTGATCGAGCCCTGGCGGGCGACGGCGTTCCCGGTCATCAAGGACCTCATGGTCGACCGGTCGCCCTTCGACCGCATCGTCGAGTCCGGTGGGTTCATCACCGCCGAGACCGGCGGCGCCCCGGACGCCAACCTCATCCCGATCCCCAAGCCCGTCGCCGATGCCGCGATGGACGCGGCCGCCTGCATCAGCTGCGGGGCCTGCGTCGCGGCGTGCCCGAACTCGGCCGCCAACCTGTTCACGGCGGCGAAGGTCTCGCACCTCAACCTGCTGCCGCAGGGCCAGGCCGAGCGCTACCGGCGGGTCGAGGCGATGGTCGACACCATGGAGCAGTTCTTCGGGTCGTGCACGAACCACGGCGAGTGCCAAGAGGCGTGCCCGAAGGAGATCTCGATCGACTTCATCGCGATCATGAACAAGGACTACCTGAAGGCGAAGTTCAAGAACTCCCGCCTCCTCAGCCGCACCTGACGACCGCGGCGCGCCGGTAGCGTCGCTGCGATGGAGCTCATCCTCGTGCGACACGGCGAACCGGCCTGGACGACAGCGGAGGGCCTCGGTCGCAACGATCCCGGCCTCACCGAGCGCGGCCAGGCGCAGGCCCGCATGCTGGCGACGCGGATCGCCGACCCCGACGTCGAGCCCGCGCTCGGCCCGGTCGACCGCCTGCTGGTCTCGCCGGCCGTCCGAGCGCAGGAGACGGCCACCCCGATCGCCGATGCGCTCGACATGAAGGCCGAGACGCTCGACTGGCTGTGGGAGCTGCGCAACCCGCCCGCGTGGGAGGGCGCGCCTGTGGAGGTCATCCAGGAGGCCTTCAACGAGATCAAGGGCCGCGATCGCGCCGGCTGGTGGCGGGGCCTGCATGGCGGCGAGTCGCCGCGCGACTTCCATCAGCGGGTCACGCGGGGGCTGCGTTCGCTGCTGGCCGACGCGGGCATGCGTCCGGCGTCCGAGGAGGGTCTCTGGCTCGTGGAGGAGGACGCCCCTCAGCGCATCGTCCTCGTCGCCCACGGCGGCACGAACAGCACGATCGTCGCCCACCTGCTGGGCGTGCCGCCCGAGCCGTGGGAGTGGGAGCGCTTCACGATGGGGCACGCCTCGGTCGCGCTGCTGGTCACCGCGCCGCTGGCTGGTGCCCACCTCTGGTCGCTCCGCGCCCTCGGCGACGCCGGCCACCTGCCGATCCACGACCGCACGCGCTGAAGCGCGCCACACCGGCACCGGCCGGCACGTCCCTATCCGCTTTCGCTTCGCCAGGAGTCCAACCATGTCGCTTCCCACCCGCACGCTCGGCCGTTCCGACCTCGAGGTCGGCGCCGTCGGCCTCGGCTGCATGAGCTTCAGCTCGATCTATGGCGGGTTCGAGCCCGCCGACGTGCCCGCGGTGATCGACCGGGCGCTCGACCTCGGCGTCACCATGCTGGACACCGCCGACATCTACGGGCCGCACATCAGCGAGGAGGTCGTCGGCGCGGCGATCACCGGGCGACGCGACGAGGTCGTGCTGGCCACGAAGTTCGGCATCGTGCTGGACCCGGCCGCGCCCAGCTCGCGCCGCGTCAACGGCCGGCCCGACTATGCCCGGCAATCGTGTGACGGCTCGCTGCTGCGGCTTGGGGTCGAGCACATCGACCTCTACTACCTGCACCGCCCCGACCCGGACGTGCCGATCGAGGAGACCGTGGGCGCCATGTCCGAGCTGGTGGAGGCGGGCAAGGTGCGCCACCTGGGGCTGTCCGAGGCCTCAGCGGACACGATCCGGCGCGCGGCCGTAGTGCACCCCATCGCCGCCCTGCAGAGCGAGTGGTCCCTGTGGAGCCGCGACCTGGAGGGTGAGATCCTCGACACGTGCCGCGAGCTGGGCATCGGGATCGTGGCGTACAGCCCGCTCGGGCGCGGGTTCCTCACCGGCACCATCACCACCACCGACGACCTGCCGGACCGCGACTTCCGCCGCACCAACCCCCGCTTCACCCCCGAGGCGCTGGCGGCCAACCAGGCGATCGTCGAGCGGGTGCAGAGCATCGCCACGGCCCGCGGCGTGACCGCCGGCCAGGTGGCCCTGGCCTGGGTGCTCGATCGCGGGGAGGACGTCGTGCCGATCCCGGGCACCAAGCGCGTGGCGTACCTGGAGGAGAACGTCGGGGCGTCGGCGGTCGAGCTGGCCGAGGAAGACCTCGGGCAGCTCGAAGAGCTCAGCGCAGAGGCGCCCCGCTACCCCGACATGAGCGGGATCGCACGCTCAACGCGACCGCTCGAAGACTGACCGCGGCGGCTCGCCGAGCCGCCTGATCGCAGGCGCGGGCACGGTCGACGCCGCGGCGGCCATCTTGCGAGCGAGGCCGCCCACGTAGTAGCGAAAGGCCGGTCCGCAAGGGGTCCGGTACCTGCTGCGCGTGCAGACAGGGGGCGCGATCGGCGGGCTACCCCCACCCAGCAGACCCGAAAAAGGATCCATGGTGCACCTGCTCGCTACCGAAGGTGGCTATCAGCTCTTCACGCTCAGCGGCACGGACAAGGCGCTCCTGCTCCTCGCCCTCGCCGTCGCGATCGGCGCCCTCGGGGTCGGCTTCGTGCTCATGAAGGGCGTCCTGGCCGCCGACGACGGCACCGAGGAGATGCAGGAGATCGCCGGCGCCATCCAAGAGGGCGCGATGGCGTACATCACCCGCCAGCTCCGCACGATCGGTCTCATCGTGGTGCCCCTGGCCGTCGTGGTCTTCCTGACCTCGGCCAAGATCGTCAACGGCGCTGGTCACGTCGCCCTCAACTTCGCCCAGTCCGGCCTCTTCCGCACCCTCGCGTTCATCGTCGGCGGTTCGTCCTCAGCCGCAGTGGGATTCCTCGGCATGTGGCTGGCCACCCGAGGCAACATCCGCACGACGGCCGCGGCCACCAGGAGCGACTATCCAGGCGCCCTCAAGGTCGCGTTCCGCACCGGTGGAGCCGTGGGGCTCGCCTGCGCCGGCCTGGGCCTGCTCGGCGCCACGGTCATCATCCTGATCTTCCAGAACACGGCCACGGCCATCCTGATCGGGTTCGGCTTCGGCGGCTCGCTCCTGGCCCTGTTCTTGCGGGTGGGCGGCGGCATCTTCACCAAGGCCGCCGACGTCGGCGCCGACCTTGTGGGCAAGGTCGAGGCCGGCATCCCCGAGGATGACCCCCGCAACCCAGCCACGATCGCCGACAACGTCGGCGACAACGTGGGTGACTGCGCCGGCATGGCCGCCGACCTGTTCGAGAGCTTCGGCGTGACGCTGGTGGCCTCGATCATCCTGGGCGTCAGCGCCTTCGGTGCCGGCGGGCTGGGCCTCGGTCCCGACAAGGCCGCCCGGGGCCTGGTGTTCCCGGTCGCGGTCATGGCCATCGGCCTCATCGCCTCGATCATCGGCATCTTCCTGGTGAAGGCCCGGCCCGGCGAGACCGACGCCCTCAAGGCCATCAACCGCGGCATCGCGTTCGCCCAGATCATCTCCGTGCTCGGCGCGGGCGTGCTGGCACTCGCCTACGTGGGCAACCCCAAGGCGCCCGGCGGCGGCAGCCTCACGGTGAGCAACCCCGGCCTGCGGATGTTCGGCGCCGTGCTCGTCGGCGTCGCCCTGGGCTTCACCGCCTCGCGGATCACCGCGTACTACACGTCCACCACCACCAAGCCGGTGCAGGACATCGCCAAGGCCACCCGGACGGGCCCGGCCACCACGGTCCTCGAGGGCATCAGCTCAGGTCTGGAGTCGTCGGTGTGGGCGCTCGTGGCCGTCGCCGTGGCCATCGGTGGCGCTTTGGCGCTGGGCGGGGGCAACTTCAAGTTCTCGACCTACCTGATCGCCCTGGCCGGCATCGGCATGCTCTCGACGACCGGCATCATCGTGGCGGAAGACACGTTTGGCCCGGTGGCCGACAACGCCGCCGGCATCGCCGAGATGACCGGCAACTTCGAAGGCGAGCCCGAGCGGATCATGGTCAGCCTCGACGCCGTCGGCAACACCACCAAGGCCGTCACCAAGGGCTTCGCCATCGGCTCGGCCGTGATCGCCGCGGTGGCCCTGTTCGCCTCCTACGGCGAGACGATCATCGAGCAGATCGGCGCCAAGGGCATCGAGCACTTCCCCATCGACGTGGCCGACCCGAAGGTCTTCATCGGCCTGCTGGTCGGTGGCTCCATCGCCTTCATCTTCTCGTCGCTGGCCATCCGCGCCGTCTCCCGCACGGCCGGCGTGGTCGTGCAGGAGGTCCGGCGGCAGTTCGCGGACGGGGGCATCATGGCCGGCACCAAGAAGCCCGACTACGGCCCCTGCATCGACATCTGCACCGCCGCGTCGCTCCGTGAGCTGGCCACGCCGGCCATCATCGCCGTGCTGGCCCCCGTCATCATCGGCTTCGGCCTCGGCCCCATCTCGCTGGGTGCGTTCCTGGCCTCCGTGATCGTGGTCGGCCAGCTCATGGCCAACTTCCTGTCGAACGCCGGCGGCGCCTGGGACAATGCGAAGAAGTACATCGAGGACGGCGCCGAGGGCGGCAAGGGCTCGGAGAGCCACAAGGCCGCCGTGATCGGCGACACGGTCGGCGACCCGTTCAAGGACACCGCGGGCCCGGCGCTCAACCCGCTGATCAAGGTCATGAACCTCGTGTCGCTGCTGATCCTGCCGGCGATCATCAAGCTGTACCACAAGGACCGCCTGCTGCTCCTGAAGCAGTCGCCAAAGGCCGGCGCCCTCGTGGTCGCTCTGCTCGCCCTGATCGTGGTCGGCGCGGCCATCACCTTCTCGAAGAAGGGTGGCAAAGCCATGGCGGAAGCCCAAGGCTGACGCCGCCTGCAGCCGCTGGCGTGCCGCACGCCAGCGGGCAGCGCCAGCCGGTGGCAATGCCTGCTCAGCTCACCGAGGCATCGGCCTTCTTGTGCTTGCGCGAGCGGTAGACCTCGATGAACACCGGGAGCAGCGAGATCAGGATCACCGCGACGATCGTGTACTCGATGTTCTTGCGGACGAACCCGACCTTGCCGAGCAGCGCACCCAGCACCGTGACGCCCACGGCCCAGACGAAGCCGCCGATCACGTTGAACGTGAAGAACGTGCGGTAGCGCATGCGGCCCACGCCGGCGACGATCGGCGTGAACGTCCGCACGACGGGCACGAAGCGGGCCAGCAGCACGGTCTTGGGGCCGTTCTTCTCCAGGAAGTCATGGGCCCGGGCCACGTGGTCCTGCTTGAAGAAGCGGGAGTTGGGCCGGGTGAAGAGGGCCGGGCCGACCTTGCGCCCGAACAGGAAGCCGACCTGATCGCCGGCCACCGCGGCGACGAACAACACCAGGCACACCACCGGCAGCGGCGGGATGTGGGCCACGACCTGGGTCAGGTTGTTCTGGATGGCGAAGTCCTTTGCCGCGTTCGACGTGAGGAAGCCGGTGAGGAAGAGCAGCGAGTCACCCGGCAGGAAGAAGCCGAAGAACAAGCCCGACTCGGCGAAGATGATCGCCGTCACCACGAAGATGGCGCTCTTGCCCGCCTTCTCCAACCAGAACTCGGGCTTCAAGAAGCTGGCACCGAAGGTCATCATCCAAGCAAGCATCCGGCAAGGCTAGATGCTTTGCCGAGAGCCACCGGAACCGCTCGCCCCCTGGCAGACCAACTCTTGGCAAAACAGCAACGGCCCCGCCTTGCGGCGGGGCCGTTGCTGCAGAGTGGATGGCTCGGTTAGGCCGAGTGCTTCGGTCGTCGAGCGCCGTAGACGAACGCCGCACCGAGGACCACGGCGGCGGCACCGATGCCGAGCAGCGGGCCGATGTTCGACGTGCCGGTACGGGCCAGCGTGGTGCCGGTGGCCACTGGGGTGCCCGGCTCGATGACGTTGACCTTCAGGAACTGCTGCACCGAGCCGCACGTGGCGGTGACGATGTGCACCCCGGGCTCGGCGTCAGCCGGGACCGTGATGGTGGCGGAGAAGGTGCCGTCGGCACCCGCTGTGGTTGTGGCGAGGACCGTCCCGTCGTCCCACGTGATGGTGACCGTCGACCCAGGAGGGCAATGGTCGCCCTTCACGTCGATGTTGCTGCCAGCCACCACGGTGACCTCAGGGATGACCCCACTCGTGGTCGGCCCGGTCGTCGGATACTGGGCGTGAGCCGCAGAACCGGCGAACAGCACCATGAGGATGCCGGCTACGAGACCGACCCCGAACTTGGTTCGCTTCATGTTGGACCTTTCCACCCGCGGTCTCCCGCTCTTGTCGGACCGCTGTCGGCACCAACGGTACTGGACTTCAGGCTTCCTGCGCAACAATCAGTCCTGGACGCCCGTTTTGTCAGCATTTGTGGGCACGCGGCCCGCTCGACCGATACGAACACGAAGCGCGCACGCTACCGCAGCGGCGAGCACGCCGACGTGGATGCCGACCACCAGCAGGGCGGGCCAGAACCACAGGGGGCCCGACCCCGCCGGCACGCGGAGGCGCCCATCGGCGGTGCTCCCCGCGGCCCGGCCCCAGCCCCGCACCCAGCCCGGAGCGGCGGGCACGTCGAGGACCGCTCCAGCCGGTGCGGACGTGCTGATGTAGGGCGGGATCGGACGCCGGAGGCCGTACTGGCCGGTCGCGCCGGTGGCCGGACCCTGCCAGCCGGTCACCCGGTAGACCTCGAGCGCCGGGTCGCTGAGGACGAGCTCGAGACCGGGGTCGCGGCGCAGCACGATCGTGTACGGCGTCCAGTCGCTCTCGCGCAGCAGGACCACCCAGCGGACGCCGAGCGCTCGCAGCTGGAGCGACGAGGCTCGGCCCCCGAGGATCCCGTCGACGAGACCGTCGATGCGCCGGGCCCGGTGGTCGACCTGCTCCTGGGTGCGCCGGGAGCTGAACTCGGGGTCGTAGCTGCTCAGGACGTCGCCGCCGAGGTAGTCGGGCAGCGGGTTGAACACGGTGCGCCCGGCGGCGAACGAGAGCTGCGGATATTCGCGCCACGGCAACGCCAGCACGGTGCCGGGCTCGGCTCGGACGATCTGCCGAGCGCGGGCCCAACCGGCCGGGTGCGTGACCGGGTCGAGGCGGCCGCCCGCACCCCAGAGACCGGGGCCGGCGAGGGCGAGGCCGAGCACGAGCGGCGCCGCCAGAGCGGTGCGGCTCAGCGCGCCCGCGAGTCCGGTCGCGCCGCGGCGGCGGTCGGCGACAGAT
>JAODBM010000094.1 GCA_025463985.1 Acidimicrobiales bacterium | reverse complement strand
CACGGCGCAGGGGGTGCCGATGGACGACACCGACAACTCGCTGCGGGTCGACAGCCGGGGGCCGACGCTGCTCGAGGATTTTCACCTCCGCGAGAAGGTCATGCACTTCGACCACGAGCGGATCCCGGAGCGGGTGGTGCATGCCCGGGGCGCCGGGGCGCACGGGCGGTTCGAGCTGTACGAATCGCTCGAGGACATCACCTGCGCCCGGTTCCTCTGCGACACGAGCAGGCCGACGCCGGTCTTCGTCCGCTTCTCGACGGTGGCCGGGTCACGGGGCTCGGCGGACACGGCCCGCGACGTCCGGGGCTTCGCGACGAAGTTCTACACGGACGAGGGCAACTTCGATCTGGTGGGCAACAACATCCCAATCTTCTTCATTCAGGACGGGATCAAGTTCCCCGACGTCATCCATGCGGCGAAGCCCGAGCCCGATCGGGAGATCCCGCAGGCGCAGACGGCGCACGACACGTTCTGGGACTTCGTGTCCCTCCAGCCCGAGACCACGGCGATGCTCATGTGGATCATGTCGGACCGGGCCATCCCGCGGTCGTTCCGCACGATGGAGGGGTTCGGCGTCCACACGTTCCGGCTCGTCAACGCCGACGGCGATTCGACGCTGGTGAAGTTCCACTGGAAGCCGGTGGCCGGCGTGCACTCGCTGGTGTGGGAGGAGAGCCAGAAGCTGGGTGGCATCGACCCGGACTTCCACCGGCGCGATCTCTGGGATGCGATCGAGAGCGGCGTCTTCCCCGAGTGGGAGCTCGGGCTGCAGCTGCTTCCTGACACCGAGGACGAGATGTTCGAGGGCATCGACCTGCTCGATCCCACCAAGTTCGTGCCCGAGGAGCTGGCCGAGGTGCGCCCCGTCGGCCGCCTCACGCTCGATCGCAACCCCAGCAACTTCTTCGCGGAGACCGAACAGGTCGCCTTCCACACGGGCCACCTCGTGCGGGGCATCGACATCACCGACGACCCGCTGCTCCAGGCCCGCCTGTTCTCGTACCTCGACACCCAGCTGACCCGCCTCGGCGGCCCGAACTTCGCCCAGATCCCGATCAACCGCCCGCACTCGCCGGTCAACGACAACGAGCGTGACGGGTTCGGCCAGCAGGCCATCCACGAGGGCCGCGCCCCGTACGCGCCCAACTCGCTCGGCGGCGGCTGCCCGTTCGCCGACCCGGCCCGCGGCTTCCAGCACGTCCCCCGCATGGTCTCGGGCGAGACGATGCGCAAGCGGGCCGAGTCGTTCGGCGATCACTACTCGCAGGCGACGCTGTTCTGGGCGTCGATGGCCGAGCCCGAGCAGGTGCACATCGTGGAGGCGTTCGGCTTCGAGCTGAGCAAGGTCGACACCTCCGAGGTGCGTGAGCGCATGCTGGCGAACCTGGCCAACGTCGACGCCGAGCTCGTGGCCAAGGTCGCGGCACGACTCGGCATGGACGTTCCGGCGCCCAGCCTCCCGATCGCGGAGGTCGAGCCCTCGCCGGCCCTCTCGATGGTGGTCACCGAGCCCGGCCCGATCGACGGCCGGGTCATCGGCCTGCTGACCGCCGATGGGGTCGACGTGGTCGGTGCGCAGATGCTCGAGCAGGCGATCGACGCGGCCAACGCCGTGGTCCACGTCATCGCGCCGCACGGGGGCAAGGTGCCGGGCCGCACCGGCGACGCCCTGGCGGTGGCGAAGCCGCTGTTCAGCACCGAGTCGGTCGAGCTCGACGCGATCGTGGTCGCCTCCGGCGATGGCGCCGCCGAGCTGGCGGCCACGCCGAAGGTGCTGACGTTCCTTCAGGAGGCCTATCGGCACCACAAGACGATCGGGGCGTGGGGCGACGGCGTCGACGTGCTGTCCGCCGCCGGCATCAGCCTCGAGGCGCCCGGCATCGTGTGGAGCGACGACGCCTCGGACTTGGCCGAGCCGCTCGTGCGAGCGGTGGGCCTGCACCGCCACTGGTCCCGGTCGAGCCCGCCGGGCTGATCCGCGCCGCCGCCGGTCACCCGCTGGGGCGTGGCCGGCGGGCCGCGGGCAACGTCGGAGGGCTCGCGGCGGGCGACACCGTGGGCCTGGCGGCGCATCCGCGTGACACGGGCCCCGCGGGACCGGGACCGTCAGGCGGACTTGCGCTTCGATGCGGTCCGCTTCGATGCGGTCCGCTTCGCCGCCGCCGGCCGCTTGCTGGCGGCGCGCTTGGAGGTCGAGCGCTTGGCCTTCGAGCCGGCGCCCGACCCGTTCGAGGACGTCCCGGCCGACTTCGTGCTCGTCTTGGTCGTCGACGCCCCGGAGGGGGTGGCCCGCTCGCCGGACTTGCGAGCCTTGACGCTGGCTTCGAGCGCCTCCATGAGATCGAGGACCTGCGCGGTCTGCTCGGCCCCAGGCTCTTCGACGATCTCCTCGCCCTTCGCCTTGCGCTCGATGCGATCGAGCAGCTCGTCTCGGTAGGTGTCCCGGAACTCCTCGGGCTTCCAGTCCGCCTTGAGCGACTCGATGAGCTGCTCGGCCGCCTTCAGCTCCTTGGGCGTGACCTTCGCCTTGACCGGCAGCTCGGGGATGCTGTCCGCCGGCACGACCTCGTCCGGGAACAGCATCGTCTCGATCGTGAGCGCTCCGTCAACTGGCCGGATCGCGGCCAGGTACTGCTTGGTCCGCATCACGAAGCGACCGATGGCGACCTGCTGCTTGTCCTCCATCGCCTTGGCGAGCAGCGCGTAGGCCTTCTCCGCCGCCTGGCCGTCGGGAGCCGCCCAGTACGGCCGCTCGAAGTAGATGGGATCGATCTGGTCGAGGTCGACGAACTCCTCGATGTCGATGGTTCGTGTGCCCTCCGGCTGCAGCTCGTCCAGCTCCGCATCGGTGAACGTCACGTAGCGCCCCGAGGAGATCTCGTAGCCCTTGACGATGTCGTCGGCGTCGACCTCCTGCCCGGTCTTGTCCGACACCTTCTGGTACCGGATGCGCGCCCCGGTCGACTCCTCCAGCTGGTGGAAGTGCACGTCTTGCGGCCGGGTGGCCGAGTACAGCTTCACCGGCACGTTCACCAGGCCGAAGCTGATCGTCCCGCTCCACGTCGCACGCGGCATCTTCTCCTCCTCGAACCGTCGACTGCGGGCGGCGCCCTACCCGGTCCGCGGCGCCCCGACCTCGCGGGCCGACCGCTCGCACGCGCCCGTTCGCCCGCCCGTCAGCTGGCCGTGGCGCCGAAGCATCAGCGCGGGCGTGCTGCGCTCACTCGTCGCACGGAGGTGGCAGCGGTTCGTCGCAGACCGCGGCGCTCGTCAACGGGATCGGACCTTGGACGGCGATGGACGTGAGCGCGCGCAGCAGCGCGTCGACCTCGGTGTCCGAGAGCTCGGCGGTCAGCCGGGCTACGACCGCGTCGATCTTGGCCTGCAGCTCGGAGTGACGCTGGCGTCCCGCCGCGGTCGGCGCGATCAGCCGGGCTCGACGGTCCTTGGGATCGAGCTGCCGCGCGACCAGGCCGTTGGCCTCGAGCTCGTCGACGATCCCGACCATCACGGTGCGATCGAGGCCCAGCGCCCGGCCGATCTCGAGCTGGTTGCGCGGCGGCCCGGTCAACGCCTGTCCGAGCACGCCGAAGGCCCGCTTGCTGCAGTCGCCGTCGACCAGCGCGCTCTGCCCGACGAGCATGTCGAAGGCGCGTGCCGCGGCGTGCAGCAGGTGTCCGAGGTCCGGTCGCGCGTCGACCCCCGCCGCTGAGCCCCCGCCCCGTCGTCCCCCCATCGGGTCACCCTAGGTCGACGGGCGCGCGCCGCTCGGAAACGTGGGGCCGCGTCGGCCAGCCGAACCCCTGCGGGGTCAGGCGGTGCGGCGGCGGTACCCGTCGACGCTGATGAGCGGGGGGCGCTCTTCGACGGTGACCTCGACCGGCTCGCGACCCGGCCGCAGCAGGGTGGCGGCGTCGGGCGCCTTGACGCCGGCGCGGTCGAGGATCACCTGGATGACCGCCAACGCCTGCGGGCCGAGCTCGGCGAGCGAGCGGTTGCGATGGTGCCGGACCCCGAGGTCGACCTGCGCCAGCCGGGACACGCCGACCGTGCGCGCCGCGTCGATCAGCAGCGCGACGTCGACGCCATAGCCGACCACGAACGGCAGCTGCTCGAGGACGGCGCGGCGCCCCGCGTACTCGCCGGCCAGCGGTTGCACGATGCCGGTGAGCTCAGGGAAGTACATCGACAGCAGCGGCCGCGCGGCGAGCTCGGTGACGCGGCCACCGCCGACCGCGCCCAGCTCCGGTCGCTCGTAGAAGCCCTTCACGAAGCTGGTGTCGGGGTCGGTGACGAGCGGGCCGATCAGCCCCACGACGAACGACGCGTCGAACCCGACGATGTCGGCGTCGACCCAGGCGATGATGTCGCCCGACGCCTCGTGCAGGGACTTCCAGAGCGCTTCGCCCTTGCCGTGGCCGCTGCCGTGATCGGTCAGCACGTGGCGGGCGTCGACCACCCGGGCGCCGGCGGCCGCGGCCACCGCGGCGGTGTCATCGGTGGAGTGGTCGTCGACCACCAGGATCTCGTCGACCAGCGCCACCCGCTCCACGAGCGCGCGCCGCACGGCCGAGACGACGGCGCCCACCGTGGCCCCCTCGTTGCGGGCCGGGATGCACACCGACACCCGCTGACCGCCCTTGGCCGCCGCGAGCTGATCGGCCGTGAAGGCCTGGCTGTCGTAGGTCCGCAGCACGCCGCGCATCCGTCCATCGTCGACCGGGCGCGACCAGCATGGCAAGGAACGTCCCCGTTTCCGCGGCCTGACCGGGTCGTGTCGCGGCCCGCACCCGCGGCCCGCGCCCAGGTGGTGGAAGGGTTCGGACGCCCCACTACGCTCCTGCCCACGTCAGCGCCGACCCTCTGGCCGGCCGTGCCCTGCGAGCTCCCGAGGTCCTCACCATGAGCGTCACCGTCCGCGTGCCCACCACCCTGCGCACCCTCACCTCCGGCGCGTCGGAGGTGCCGGTCGACGGCGGCACCGTGGGCGAGGTCCTCAGCAACCTCGAGGCCAAGCACCCCGGCTTCCAGGAGCGCCTGCTCGACGGCGACGGGGCGCTGCGCCGGTTCGTCAACCTGTTCGTCGCCGATGACGACGTCCGCTTCCTGCAGGGGCTCGACACGCCCGTGCCCGACGGCGAGACCGTGTCGATCATCCCGGCCGTCGCCGGCGGCTGACCCACCGCGCGCTCCGGGCGAGGTGCTACCTCGGCCCGCCACCGGTTAGCACTCTCCCCTGCCGTTTGCTAACGGGCGCTCCAGGTGCTTTCCTGTTAGCAGTCTCGATGAGAGAGTGCTAATTCGACCCGCCATCCGGAGCCCATGGAGGGAACCCAGGAATGCCCAAGATCATTGCCTTCAACGAGGAAGCTCGCCGTGCGCTCGAGTCCGGCATGGACCAGCTGGCAGACGCCGTCAGCGTGACGCTCGGCCCGAAGGGCCGCAACGTCGTCCTCGACAAGAAGTGGGGCGCCCCTACGATCACCAAGGACGGCGTCAGCGTCGCCAAGGAGATCGAGCTGGAAGATCCGTTCGAGCGCATCGGCGCCGAGCTGGTCAAGGAGGTCGCCAAGAAGACCGACGACGTCGCCGGTGATGGCACGACCACCGCCACCGTCCTGGCTCGCGCCATGGTCCGTGAAGGCCTGCGCAACGTTGCCGCCGGCGCCAACCCGATGGGGCTGAAGCGGGGCATCGAAGCCGCGGTCGAGGCCGCCGTCATCGAGCTGCGCAGCCTTGCGGTCGACGTCGACGACAAGGATCAGATCGCCAAGGTCGCGTCGATCTCGGCCAACAACGACCCCGAGATCGGCGAGAAGATCGCCGAGGCGATGGACAAGGTCGGCAAGGACGGCGTGATCACCGTCGAAGAGTCGAACACGTTCGGCGTGGAGATCGACTTCGTCGAGGGCATGCGCTTCGACAAGGGCTACATCTCGCCCTACTTCTCGACCGACATGGATCGCATGGAGGCCGTCCTCGACGACCCGTACCTGCTGTTCGTGGCCTCGAAGATCACCGCAGTCCGCGACCTCGTGCCGGCGCTCGAGAAGGTCATGCAGACCAACAAGCCGCTCGTGATCATCGCTGAGGACGTCGAGGGCGAGGCCCTCGCCACCCTCGTGGTCAACAAGATCCGCGGCACGTTCAAGTCGGTCGCCATCAAGGCCCCCGGCTTCGGCGAGCGGCGCAAGGCGATGCTGCAGGACATGGCCATCCTCACCGGCGGCCAGGTGATCTCCGAGGAGATCGGCCTCAAGCTCGAGAACGTCGCCCTCGACATGCTCGGCTCGGCCAAGAAGGTCATCGTCACCAAGGATGAGACCACGATCATCGAGGGCGGCGGCGCCGACGATGCCATCAAGGGCCGCATCTCCCAGATCAAGGCCGAGATCGAGAACACCGACTCGGACTACGACCGCGAGAAGCTGCAAGAGCGGCTGGCCAAGCTGTCGGGTGGCGTTGCCGTGCTGAAGGTCGGTGCTGCCACCGAGACCGAGCTGAAAGAGAAGAAGCATCGCATCGAGGACGCCGTCTCCACCGCAAAGGCCGCGGTCGAGGAGGGCGTGGTGCCGGGTGGTGGCGTCGCCCTCATCCGGGTGCAGCCCGCGATCGAGCAGGTGCTCCACAAGCTCGAGGGCGACGAGGCCACCGGCGCTCGGCTGGTGCACACCGCCGTCGAAGAGCCGCTCCGCCAGATCGCGGCCAACGCCGGCATCGAGGGTGGCGTGGTCGTGGCTCGGGTGAAGGAGCTCACCGGTTCGGAGGGCTTCAACGCCGACACGATGGAGTACGGCCCGATGCTGCCGAACGTGCCCGACGCGGCAAAGGTCACCCGCTCGGCGCTGCAGAACGCCGCGTCCATCGCGGCGCTCTTCCTCACGACCGAGGCCGTGATCGTCGACAAGCCCCAGGAATCGGGTGGCGGCATGCCCGGCGGGGGCATGGAGGACTACTGATCGATCGCTGATCGACCGGGCAGCACGTGACGGCCGGCCCCTCGGGGCCGGCCGTCACGCGTACGGGATGCTGGCGCCCGGCCCGGACGGGGGGAGGGCGGACCGGGCACCAGCGGTTGGGCGGCGCTGGGGCGCCGCGGTCAGGGACCGGGTGCGGCGCCGGCGGCCGCCTCGACCCAGCGGGTCTCGTC
>JAODBM010000051.1 GCA_025463985.1 Acidimicrobiales bacterium | reverse complement strand
GGCGCGCTGCAGGTCCACGTGGCCCTCGGCTCGGCCGAGCGCACGCTGGCCGTGCACAACGCGCTGCGCGGCGTGCTGCCCGAGCTTGCGGCCCTCGCGGCGGCGGCGCCGTTCCACGAGGGCCGCGACACCGGCCTGGCGTCGGTTCGACCGCTGATCGCGGGCCAGCTGCCGCGGCAAGGCGTGCCGCCGGTGATCAGCAGCTGGGATGCTTTTGCCGACGAGGTCGCGTGGGGGCGGCGCAGCGGCATGGTCCCCGAGCCTCGGCAGTGGTGGTGGGAGCTGCGGCCCCACGTCGTGCACGGGACGCTCGAGGTGCGCGTGCCCGATGTGCAGCCCACGGTCGCCCAGGCGGCGGCCGTCGCTGGCGTCGTCCACGCGCTCGTGCGGCACCTCGCCGGCCGCTTCGACGCCGGGCACGAGCTCGGAGCGCCGGCGACCTGGCGCATCGCGGAGAACCGGTGGTCGGCCCTGCGCTTCGGCGTCGAGGGCGAGCTCGCGGACCTCGTGTCCGGCGAACGGCGACCGACGCGCGTGCGCCTCCACCAGCTGCTGGACGAGATCGAACCGGAGGCCGAGGCTGGGCTCGACGACGCGCGGCGGCTCGTGGAGGAAGGCGCGGCCTGCCAGCTGCGCCGCGTGGGTGTGGCCGACGCGGCCCGCTGGCTCGCCGACGTCTTCACCCGCTGAACCGTGCCGCCGCCGGTCGGCGTCGCGTCGTCACGCCGGTAGGTTTGCGGCGTGCCTTTGCAGGGCTCCTTGTTCTCGCAAGGTGCGCCGGCGGTCGCCGCCGACGCCACCTGGCAGCGCATCGATCTCGACGACCGCGCCTGGATCGACGTGGCGCAGGGCTGGTTGAGCGGTAGCGACGACCTGTTCGACGAGCTGATGCACAGCGCGCCATGGCGGCAGGGGAGCCGGCGCATGTACGACGACATCGTCGACGACCCGCGCCTGTCGTGGCGGCCCGAGCCGGCCGACGAACCCCCGGCCGTCTCGCTCGTCCGCGACGCGCTGCAGCGCCGCTACCGGGTGCGGTTCGGTGCCGCGGTCTGCAACTTCTACCGGGACGGCAGGGACAGCGTCGCCTTCCACCGCGACCGGGTGCTGCGGGACGCGTCGAACGCGCTGGTGGCCATCGTCTCGCTCGGCGCGCCGCGATCGTTCCGGGTCCGGCCGCTCGGCGGGGGCGCCTCGGTCGGGCTCAGGCCGCACGGCGGCGACCTGCTCGTGATGGGCGGGACCGTGCAGCGCAGCTTCGAGCACGCGATCCCCAAGTGCGCGTCGGTCGGTCCCCGGATCAGCATCTCGCTGCGCTGGCACGCCGCCTGAGGGCGTCAGGCTCCCGGCTCACCCCGACGCTCGGATCCGACGGGCAGGGCCGCGGTCGCAGCGCGGGCCGCGCGGTCCGCGGCGTCGAGCACCTTCCGGACGCTCTGCATCTCGAACGGTCGCTCGATCAGCGCGGGCGCGTCCCATTGGCTGCGCGGCGCACCGAAGAAATCACCCCCGTACACGTGGATCGCCGCGGTGTAGCTGTCCCGCGGGTTGCGCACCGAATGGACGACCTCGGCGCCGAGGAGCACCACGTCGCCGGGGCCGAGCTGCTTCGAGCTGAGCCGCTCGATGGTCGGCCCCTGCCGACGGAAGAACACGTTGTCCTCGGCGCCCCGGTAGATCCCGCTGGCCGCCCACATGCGGTGGTCGTGGGGGAACAGCTGCACGTGCGGCGGCCACACGAGCTGCACGACGGTGAGATCGAGCGACTGATAGAGGCAGCGCAGGTCGCCGGCCTGCGGACGGCCGAGCGCCGCGTCGATCGCGCCGGGGTCCGAGACGGCCCGCTCGACCAGCTCCTTGACCGCGAGGCTCGGGTGGGACTCGGCCAGAGCGCTCCGGCACTCTGCGACGAACTCGTCGACAGCGAACATGCGACTCCTCGACACCAGGCGGACCCGACGTCCCCATCCCAGCACATCGCCCGGCCCGGCCGAGCGGAGCGACAGGTGTCGCGGGGCGCCGACGCGTGGGTCCGGCCGGTTCCCGTAGGTTTCGCGGCCGATGGATGCCGTGCCGACCACGCGACGTTGGCCCACGACGTACGCCGCCGAGGGCCTCGTGTGCTCGGTCGACCACCTGGCGTCGGCGGCCGGCGCAGCGCTGCTCGGCCGTGGCGGGTCGGCCGCCGACGCCGCGATCGCCGCCAGCGCCGTGCTCGCCGTCACCACGCCGCACATGTGCGGCATGGGCGGCGACCTGTTCGCCCTCGTCCACCACCGTCCCGGTCCGCCCGAGGTGCTCAACGCGTCGGGCCGCGCGGGGTCGGGCGCGGACCCCGACCGGTTGCGCGCCGAAGGCCACGTCCGGATGCCGTTCAAGGGCGACGTGCGCAGCGCTCCCGTGCCCGGCTGCGTCGACGGCTGGTGTGCCTTGCACGAACGCCACGGTTGCTTGCCCCTCGCCGAGGTGTTGGCCCCGGCCATCCGTGCCGCCACCCACGGCTTCCCGGCGTCGCCGATGCTGGCGTTCACGCTGTCGCGGCTCGACGGGGTCACCGGCTGCGACGAGCTCACCACCATCCGTCCGACCATCGGTGGGCGCGTGCGACGACCAGGTGTGGCTCGCCAGCTCGCGGCCGTGGCCGAGGGTGGCCGCGCCGCCTTCTATGAGGGTGCGTTCGGCGCGGCGCTGCTCGCGGCGGGCCGGGGCGAGTTCGACGCGACGGACCTCGCGCGGTCCAACGCGGACTGGGTCGAGCCGCTGGGCCTGACCGTGTGGGGCCACGACCTGTGGACCGTGCCGCCCAACTCGCAGGGCTACCTGTCGCTGGCCGGGGCCCGGATCGCCGAGCTGGTGGCGAGCGCGACCGACGGCGCGGGCGCCGACCTCGGTTCCCTGCCCGCGCCCGACACCGCCGCCTGGGTCCACCTGCTGGTCGAGGCGGCCCGGCTGGCCGCGCACGATCGCGATGCCGTGCTGCATGAGGCCGCCGACGGCCGGGCCTTGATCGACGACGCCCGCCTCCGCGCCAGGGCGGCCCGGTTCGACCCGTTCGGGCCGTCGGGTACGGTCGCCCCGGACCGGCCGGGCGGCACGATCTACCTGTGCGCGGTCGACGGTGCCGGCATGGGCGTGAGCCTCATCCAGTCCAACGCCGACGGCTACGGAGCCCACGTGGCCGCGGCCGGCACCGGCATCCTCCTGCACAACCGGGGCATCGGGTTCTCGCTCGAGCCGGGGCATCCGGCCGAGTACGGCCCGGGCCGGCGTCCGCCGCACACGCTCAGCCCGGCCGTGGCGACGCGCCTGGACGGCAGCTTGCGGGCCGTCTTCGGCACGATGGGCGGTGACTCGCAGCCGCAGATCGTCCTGCAGCTCGCCGCTCGGTTGCTCGCCGGCGGCCAGGAGGTCGGCGAGGCCATCGACGCCCCACGGTTCGTGCTGCAGGCCAGCCCGGACGGGTTCTCGACGTGGCGCGGCGAGCCGCAGATCGTGCGCCTGGAGGAGCACGCCCCCGCGAGCTGGGCGCCGGGCCTCGTCGAGCGCGGGCAGGCCGTCACCGTCGCCGGCTTCGACCCGGCCGGCTTCGGCCATGCCCACGCGATCGAGGTGCGCGGCGACGGCATCCGCGCTGGTGCCGCCGATCCTCGCTCGATGACGGGCGCAGCCGTCGCCTCGGTCTGACGGTCCGTCACCTCCCGCCGGCGGTGAGCGGGTAGGTTCCCGGCGACGGCGCCTCGCAAGAGGCCACCGGTTGACCTAGGGGGTCATGTGTTCGATCGGGGGAAGCGGACCGCGGCGCGGCTGTGCATCGTCGCCGCCGTGCTGGCGGGGTGCAGCACGAAGACCACGACCAGCGGCGGCAACAGCACGACCACCCCGGTCGGCCCGCCGCAGCGCGGCGGCACGCTGACCATCGGGCTCGACGCGGAGACCGACGGCTGGAACCCGACCAGCAGCCAGTGGGCGGGCGCGGCGTACTACGTCGGTCAGACCGTCTTCGATCCGCTCGTCGCGTTCGGCTCGGACAACCAGCCGCACGGCGTGCTGGCCAAGTCGCTCACGCCCAACGCTGACAACACGCAGTGGACCATCACGTTGCGCCCAGGGATCCTGTTCCAAGACGGGACCCCACTGAACGCCGACGCGATCAAGCTCCAGCTCGACAAGGACAAGGCCTCGTTCCTCGTGGGCCAGGCGTTCCACCCGATGCAGTCGGTGCAGAAGGTCGACGACTTGACGGTCAAGGTGCTGATGAGCCAGCCGTGGGTCGCGTTCCCAGCGGCGCTCACCGGCCAGGCCGGCTTCGTCGCATCGCCCAAGCAGCTCAACGCCACCGGCACGGCCGCGAGCGACCATCCGGTCGGCACCGGTCCGTACGTGTTCAAGGAGTGGCAGCGCGACGACCACCTGACCGTCACCCGCAACCCGAACTACTGGCGCAAGGACGCGGCGTACCCCGACCAGATCACGTTCCGGGTGATCCCCGACGACCAGTCCCGGCTGTCCAGCCTGCAGTCGGGCCAGCTCGACCTGACCTACACGGGCAGCTCGAGCCAGGTCGTGCAGGCGAAGCGGGACAGCTCGCTGAACGTGCGCGACTTCGACATCGACCCGACCACGATGATCATGTTCAACACGGCGGTGGCGCCGTTCGACGACCTGCGACTGCGGCAAGCGGTCAGCTACGCGATCGACCAGCAGCAGCTCATCGCCACCGTCGGCCGCGGGCTCGGGCACGGCTCGACCGGCCCGTACCTGCCCGGCTCGCCCTGGTACTCGCCGAGCGGCTACCCGACCAAGCCCGACCCGGCGAAGGCGCAGGGGCTCGTCGACGCTTACAAGCGCGACCACGGGATCAGCGGCGACGTGAAGTTCACGCTGGGCTGCACGCCCACGCCGTCCAACACGCAGTCGATGCAGCTGATCAAGACCCAGCTCGGCAAGGTCGGCATCAACGCCGACCTCAAGTTCACCGAGCAGGCGACGTACATCAACAGCGCGCTCCTCGGTTCGTACCAGGCGAACTGCTGGGTCCAGCTCGGCGCCAGCGACCCCGACGGCGACTCGATCTGGCTGGCATCGTCGAACGCCCACCCGCCGGGCCAGCTCGCCCTCAACTTCACGCGGATCAAGGATCCCAAGATGGACGCCGCCTTCCAGACCGGCCGCACGAGCGCGGACCCCGCGGCACGCAAGGCGGCCTATGCCGTCGTGTGGAAGGAGCTGGCGGCGCAGGTGCCGTACGCCTGGCTCACCCACCCGCACTCCGCGGTCGTGTGGGGCGGCCGGCTGCGCGGCGTGGGCGACACCAAGCTGCCCGACGGCACGCCGGCGCTGGTCTACCGCGGCGCGGTGCCGAGCACCATCCCGCTCGCGTCGGTCTGGATCGGCCGTTGACCGCCGCACGGGGGCGCTGAACGTGCGCTTCGTCCTCCAACGACTCGGCCGGCTGGTCAGCGTGCTGCTCGCGGTCACGGCCCTGAGCTTCCTGTTGATCAACCTGCTCCCCGGCGACCCGACGGTCGCCATCCTGGGACCCGCCGCGGGCGATCCCGTGGCCAGCGCCACGCTGCGCAAGGACCTCGGCCTCGATCGTCCGCTCCCGGTGCGCTACGTGCGCTGGCTCGGCCGTGCCTTGCGCGGCGACCTCGGCACCTCCTACGCGACCCACCAGTCGGTCGTGAGCTCGATCAGCGAGCGCCTGCCGCTCACCGTCGAGCTGATGGTGCTCGCCGAGCTGCTGGCGCTGGCCATCGCCGTCCCGGTGGGCGTCGCCGCGGCCCACCACCCGGGCGGTTGGTTCGACCGCGTCAGCGGGAGCGTGCTGTTCGGCTTGCTCGCGCTTCCCGCGTTCATGCTCGGCGTCCTGCTGATCTACGTGTTCGCGGTGAAGCTCCGGTGGTTGCCGGCCACCGGTGAGGCCACGTGGTTCCACGTCGGCCGCGGCGTGATCGCCACACCGATCTCGGTGCTGCTGCCGATCATCACGCTCGCCGCCGGCCAGCTGGCGGCGTTCGCGCGGCTGCTGCGCAGCGAGATGCTGCAGACCCTGCGCTCGGAGTTCATCCTCGTGGCCAAGGGCAAGGGCATCTCGGAGCGGCGCGTGCTGGTCCGGCACGCGCTGCGGCCGTCGAGCTTCTCGCTCGTGACGGTGGCCGGCATCAGCATCGGCGCGCTGGTCGGTGGCGCGGTCATCGTCGAGCGGATGTTCGCGCTGCCCGGCATGGGGCAGCTGCTGGTCACGTCGATCTACAAGCGCGACTACCTCGTGGTGCAAGGCGGCGTCGTGCTCGTGAGCGTGGCGTTCGTCGCGACCAACGTGATCGTCGACCTCCTGTACGCGGTGCTCGACCCGCGGGTGCGCCGCGGCGCGCTGACGAGCTAGGGGCACCGTGGCTGTCGTCGCGATCGATGCCCCCGCAGTCACCAAGCGGCGCAGCGACTGGCTGTTCTGGGTGTCGGTCGGCTGGATGGCGCTGATGATCTTCTGCGCCGTCTTCGGGCACCTGCTGCCGCTGGCCGATCCCCACGCCCAGCTGGCGGGCCCGCCGCTCTCGGGCCCGGGACTCCACCACCCGTTCGGCACCGACGTCGTCGGCTACGACCTGTTCAGCCAGGCGGTGAACGGTGCCCGGATCTCGATGCTGGTCGCCGCCGTCTCGGTCGCCAGCGGGATGCTGGTCGGCGGGACCATCGGCCTCGTGTCGGGCTACCTCGGTGGGCGCACCTCGGGGGTCCTGATGTGGTTCATCGACGTGCTGCTCGCGTTCCCGGCGTTGGTCTTCGCCTTGGCGCTCGTGTCGTTCGTCGGCGCCCACCTGTCGAGCGTCGTCATGGTGTTCGCCGTGCTCGCCGTGCCCGGCTACGCGCGGGTGGCGCGGGCGCTGACCCTCACGTACGCCACGGAGAACTTCGTGATGGCCGCCCGCGCCGCCGGTGCGACGCCGGTGCGGGTGATGCTGCGGGAGATCCTCCCGAACGTCATCGTGCCGCTCGCCTCGTTCGCGGCCCTCGGCGCCGCCGTCGCGATCATCGCCGAAGGCTCGCTGGCCTTCCTGGGGCTGAGCGCTCCGGGGTCGATCTCATGGG
The DNA here is from genome assembly GCA_025463985.1 of Acidimicrobiales bacterium. Taxonomy (GTDB): domain Bacteria; phylum Actinomycetota; class Acidimicrobiia; order Acidimicrobiales; family Iamiaceae; genus JAODBM01. Next base: position 1,478 of record JAODBM010000051.1, on the reverse strand, counting down.
GGAACATGATCGCCCAGGGCCAGGACCAGCTCTACGACGGACCGCAGGCCGCGATCGCGCCGATGGTCGTGATGTTCCTGACGATCCTCTCGCTGAACTTCATCGGCGAGCGGCTCGGCGCAGTGCTCGACCCCCGCCAGGCGCAGCTGTAGCCGGAGCGGCGACGCGGGCCGGGCGGTCAGCGGTCAGCAGCGGTTGGTGATGTCCGGCGTGCAGGACGACCGGTACGTCACCGTGAACACGAAACCGAAAAATGCCGGGGACGCCGTCGCCTCGGGCGTTCCGTTCGCCGCCATGAGGTTGGTCCGCGTCGCGCCGCTCAGGGAGCGGCCATCGATGGACCCTCCGAACACCGATCCACTGAACGCGGGCACCGCGGAGCACCTGCCGTTGACGCAGTTGCCGGAGATGGTGCCGACACCGGCGGCGGTCGGTGTCGCACCGGCGCCGCTGGCCGACAACGACCATCCCTTGCTGAAGTCGTTGACCGTCACGGTGCTCGACGTCGGCGCGACGCGCGTCTGCACCCGGACCAGGTCGCCCGCGCTGATCGACTCGGCTTGCAGGGTCGAGTGGCCGTTGACCTGGGTGTCGGCGAGATAGGTCGCCACACCGTTGGCACAGATGATGACCACGCCACCCGCGGTCCTCCCGGTGGGTGCGTCGATGACCGCGCCCGACAACGTGGCCTGGAACGTGGCCAGCGACGGGCAGGCGCCGATGGCGGGGACGCTGAGGAAGACATCTGTGGTGGCCGTCGACCCGGAGATGGTCCGCTGGAACCCCGCGAGGTTGATGGGTGGCGGCGCCGCGGAGGCCGGGCCCGCCGTCATCGCGATCAGCGGCCCCGTGACGATCAAGGTCGCAACCAAAGCCGATAGCCGACGTCGCATCTGCGTGCCCCCAGACAGGACTTTTCGGCGGCGCCCGACCGCCCGGTCCCTGCATGCGCAAATTGACCGTACGCCGCGCCGGCGCGTCGGTCCAGCAATTCCGTGCGCCGTCGGACCTCAGCGCGTCGGGTAGCGGGACGGCCGGCCGGCCCCGGGCGGGGACACGAACGCCGCCGTTCCGAGGATGAGGCCGCCGAGCAGCGCCAGCGGTGCGCCGAGGCTGAGGCCCTGGTGCTTTCCGGACGCCCCGAACCATCGCAGGAGGAACAGCAGCGCCGGGCCGAGGGCGGCGGTGGCGCAGAGGATCAGCGACCACGCCGGCAAGCGCTGCGCGAGCGAGATGAACGCGATAGCGGCGAGGAGGATCACCATGCCGGCCCGGGGGCCCGTGGCCCCGGGCCGGTTGGTGATCAGCGCCCACATGCCCACGTCGAACGCGTTCGCCGAGTGCCCCGCCAGGCTGATCCACGGCAGCACGGCGCCGACGATGGCCAGCCCGGCGCCCCCGGAGGCCAGCCAGCTCGAGGTGTCCGGCCCAGCGCGGGTGGCGCGAGCCGCGCCGCCGCGGCCGTAGGCCGCGCCGTA
>JAODBM010000044.1 GCA_025463985.1 Acidimicrobiales bacterium | reverse complement strand
GCCACGGGACGGGCGTGGGCCCACGCCGGGCAGCGGTCCTTGAAGGCGCAGAAGTCGCACAGGCGGGACGGCTTGGGCCGGAAGTCGTCGCGCTCGCAGGCAAGCTCGACGGCCTGCCAGATGGCCGCCACCTTGGAGCGCAGGCCCCGGCTGGACTGGTCGCTCGGCACGGTGGTGATCACCATCGGATCGCCGAGGTAGAGCAGCTGGACCCGGGCCGGCCGCTTGCCGAACAGCTCTTCGCAGAGGAACGAGTAGAAGTGCACGCCGCCGAGCCGGCTCTGCTCGTAGCGCTCGTTGGGCGCCTTGCCCGACTTGTAGTCGGTGACCACCAGCTCACCGTCGGCGTCGAGCTCGAGACGGTCGATGATGCCGCGCAGGCGCAGGTCGCCGATGCGGGCCTCGAGCTTGAGCTCGAGGCCGATGGGGTGGATGTCTCGCGGGTCTTCCAGCTCGAAGTAGCGCCGGACCAGCACCTCGGCGTCGGCGAAGAAGGCGGCCTCCGCCTCGCTGTCGAGATCCAGCTCGGTGAAGTCGGGATCGGTGCGGATCTCGGCGCCGGCCTGATCGAGGTCGAGCAGCGCCGCATCGATGGTGCGGTCGGGAGCCGGGCGCTCGAAGAGATGCTCGAGGGCGAGGTGCACCAGCGTGCCCTTGGTGGCGGCCGGCGACGGCGGCTCGGGCAGATGGTCGATGGCCGAGAACCGGAACGCGAGCGCACAGTCTTTGAACGCCGAGACCTTCGACGGGGAGAGGGAGGTGGGAGGGGCCAACGGCATGCCCCCACGGTATCCAGGGGCAGTGACAGTGGCGGGGGACGCTCGCTCCCTCAGGCGTGCAGCCCGGCCACGAACCGGTCGATGCTGGCGGCCACCTCGGCGGGAGCGACCATCGGGCCGAAGTGGTCGAGGTGGTGGTGGGTCTCGAGCTGGCCGTGCGGGAGGGTCTCGGCCACGAGCGGCGCGACCGTCCCGGGGCCCGGGATGCCGGGCCGGCCCTGGACGACCAGCACCGGGCAGCGCACTTCGCCCAGGTGGGCGAACGCCTCGTGCCGCAGGGCCATCTCGTACACCCGGGCCTCGTCCTCGGCTCGGCAGCGCAGCGTCACCGAGCCGTCGGCTTCGGGGGCGAACCCGTGCTCGACGTAGGCCTGCCGGGCCGCCGGCACGAACGCGTCCATGGGCGGCTTCGTCGCGAAGTTCTCGAGCGCGGCCTCGAAGGAGGGGAACGAGGACCGCCGCCGGCGGGCGCCTTCGGCCAGCGGGTTTTGGTCGCCTGGGGGTCGCAGGTCGGGCGGGAACAGCACCGGCTCGTACGCCCACAGGCCGGCGAAGGTGCCCGGTCGGCGCTGCTCGGCCAGCAGCAGGGCCCCGCCACCCATCGAGTGGCCGATCCCGATCGGCCGGTCGAGCCCGAGCCCGTCGAGGCAGGTGAGCACGTCGTCCGCGAAGCCGGCCCAGACGAAGGGGTAGCTGAGCGGCGTCGCTGACGTGCCGTGGCCCCGCATGTCGGGAGCCCACATCCGCAGACCGTGGACGTGCGCGGCCACGGGCTCCCACATGCGGCCGTGGAAGCCGGTCGCGTGGCAGAGCAGCGCAGGCGCGCCGGCACCGCCGAGGTCGTGGACGGTCAGCTCGATGCCGTCAGTGGAGGGAAGGTGCACCCGCCCATCCTCGCGCCCCGTCCCGAACGGTCGGCCCGCCCGCGAGCTCGCCGCTGGCGGCCAGCTCGCGGATCCGGGCGAGCGTCACGGGGTCGACGAGGGTGAGGCCGTGGATGAGGACGTCGCGGAGCATGTCGCGTCGCACGACGGAGCCGCCGGGACGGGCGGTGGGGCGCTCGGCCACCAGCAGCGGGTGCACGTACGGCGCCAGCGTCAGGTGGTGCGCCAGCGTGACTCGCACGCGGGACGCGAGAAGGTCCGCCTCACGGAGGCCGCGGCAGTCGGGGGTCGACTGCATCACCAGGTAGACGCCCGGCGGCCCGGCGACCAGCCAGCCGTCGTCGACCGCGCATGTGACGAACGGGGACGGGAGCTCGGCGAGGAGCTCGCCGAGGCCGACGTTCGCGGATCGAGTCGCACGGGACACGCCTCGCCATCGGCCAGCCAGCCGTCAGACTTGAGTCGTTCGACCTACTTGTGCGCGCTGGTGGTCCCCCGGAGCAGGCCGGTTCGGGGCTCCAGACGCCCCGTCTACGCTGCCGCCATCGATCCCCACGCCGACCGTGACGCTGTGCTCGCAGCCAACGAGCGCTTCTACGCGGCGTTCGAGGCGCGCGACCTCGATGCCATGTCGGAGGTCTGGGACCACGGCGAGCGCTCCTCGTGCACCCATCCGGGCTGGCCGACGCTGCACGGCTGGGCGGCGATCGCCGCGTCGTGGTTCGCGCTGTTCCAGGGACCGGCGAGCATGCAGTTCATCCTGACCGACCAGGAGGCCGAGCTGCGCGACGACGTGGCCTGGGTGACGCTCGACGAGAACGTCATCGGCGCGGGCGGCGGCGGCACGGTGGCCGCGCTGAACCTGTTCGTCCGCACCGACGGGGCGTGGCGGATGGTGGCGCACCACGGCTCGTCGATCGTCCCGCAGCACTGACGCGCCCGCGCCTCTAGCCGCCTCAGGTCCGGCCTCGTAGGATGCGGCTCCAGCTGCGTCCGAGGAGACGCCAGCAGCCCCTCATGACGACCCTCCCGAGCATCGACGAGCCCCAGCCCATCGACGGCCGCACCGCTCGTGCGGTGCGCACCCGAGAGGCCATCGTCGACGCCTGCATCTCGCTGATCGACGACGGCGACCTGCGCCCCACGGCCCCGCGCATCGCCGCCCGCGCCGCGGTGTCGGTGCGCTCGGTGTTCCAGCACTTCGTCGACCTCGAGACGCTGTTCGCCGCCGTGGGCGAACGGGTGGCCGAGCGGCTGACCGGCCTCATCGTCCCGATCGATCCGGCCCGCAGCCTCGACGAGCGCATCACCGCGCTCGTCCGCCAGCGCAGCCTGCTGCTGGAGGTCGTCACGCCGGTGCGCCGCGCCGCGCTGGTGCACGCCGTGGGGTCGCCCGAGATCAACCGCCGGTTCCAGGAGGGCCACGACTTCCTGCGGGCCGAGGTCGCGACCGTCTTCGGGGCCGAGATCAGCGCAGCCGGCGCCGCGGGCGCCGATCTCCTCGACGTGCTTGACGTCGCGCTCGCATGGTCCACGTGGGACACGCTGCGGGCCCTCGACCACCGCTCGGAGACCGAAGCCCGGGCGCTCGTCGAGCGCATGGTCCGCTGGACGTTCTCGGCGGCGGAGATCGCCACGTGAGCCGCGACGCCGCGGTGCCGATCGATCCCCGGCTGCTGCCATGGCTGAGCGAGCTCGGCGGTCTGGTGCCCGAGCTGGTCCGCTCGCACCTGCCGAACCGCCTCGTCGACGCCCGCCTGCGCGAGCGGGTCCTGGTGGCGGTGGCCGAAGGCAACGGCTGCCGCAGCGCGGCGTGGGTGCACGCCGGCTGGCAGCGCTACCTCGGCGACGTCGACCCGCGTGACGCCGACGACGCCGTGCTGGGCTGGGCACGCCGGTGCGCGGCGGCGGGCGTCCCGCTCGACCCCGGACCGCTCGCCGACGTGCTGTCGCCAGCGGGGGTGCGCACCGTGCGGGCCACCGTCGCCCGCGGCGCGCTCGTCAGCCGGGTCGGCCTCAGCGCCGAGGCCCTCGTCGAGCGCGCTCGCGGGCGGCGGGCGCTGTGGCCGGGCTTGGCCCGTGACCTCGTGGCCGTCGGCTTGGGTGGTCCGCCGATGGTGCCGGTGGCCGCGGTCGGGATCGCGCTGGGTCTGGCCGAGCGGTTGGCGCCGCCGCCGCCGTCGGTCGAGCTCGAGGACGACGAGCCGAACCTGCTCGCCCACCTGCTGGCCGAGGCCGTGCCCGCGTGGATCGCCGGGGTGCTGGCCCGGGTCACGGTCGTGCGGTTCCCGGCCGACGTGATCGTCGCCGTGAAGGCGGGCCAGACCACCGCCACGGTGCGCATCGGCCGCGGCCGGCTCTCGGTGGCGAACGGCGTCCACCCGGACGCGTGGGTGCTCATCGAGGGCGACGGCGAGCCGCTGCTGCGCGCCGCGTCGGGCGCGCTGGGCCGCGAGCTCCGCTCCGTCCGCATCCGCCCGACCTGAGGCGGCCCAGTCGCGCCACGCGGCGCGCGGTCAGCCCTGCTTGGCCTCGAGGTACTCCTTGCGGGCCCGGGTGTGGCCGTTGGCGCCATGGCCGAGGAGGCCACCGGTGCGCGCCTTCTTCACCTCGTCCTCGAGCTTCTCGAGGAGCTCCTCCAGCTCGTCTTCGGGGCCGGCGGCCTCGACCTTGTCCAAGGCCTGGTGGATGTCCTTGAGGTGCCGGCGCACCTGGCCGAACTCGTCGTCGAGCCGCTTGCGTGCTTCTTCGAGGCTCTTGGCCATGTGTGCTCCTTGGCGTTGGCCCCACCGGGTGGGACGGGTCGTGGCCTGGGATGATGGCACGGTGGACGCTTCCCTTGCGACGGCGCTGGCCCGAACCCATGCCTGGTTCGAGGCCAACAGCGGCTGGGCGCCGCCCGACCCCGAGACCCTCGCCGACTGGCGGGCCGAGGGGGTGTGCCGGTGTCCGGACGAGTGCCTCGTGGTGATCGACGGCGTGTGCGCGCACGGTCTGGCGTCGTGGAACCTCGTGCTCGCGGCCCTCGCCGCGGATGACGCCGCCCGCGCCGCGCGGCTAGGTTCGCGCCGCCCTTGACCCGCGGGTCAAGTGCACTCCATCCGCTGACCTGAGGGGGCGCCGGACCCATGGCCGATGACGTGCGTAGCGAGGTGCAGGGCTGGCTCGCGAGCCACTGGGATCCCGATCTCGAGGTCGGCGCCTGGTGGGAGCTGCTGGCCGACTCCGGGTGGGCGGTGCCCATGTGGCCCGAGGAGTGGCACGGTCGCGGCCTCTCGCGCGACGAGGCCAACACCGTGACGGCCGAGATCCGCGCCGCCGGCGCGCTGGGTCCCCCGGGTGGCCTCGGCGTGCTCCTGGCCGGCCCGACCATCGTCGCCCAAGGCAGCGACGAGCAGAAGCGGCGCTACCTGCGTCCGATCGTCACCGGGCAGGAGGCCTGGTGCCAGCTGTTCAGCGAGCCCGAGGCCGGCAGCGACCTTGCTGGGCTGCGCTGCGCGGCCGTGCGCGACGGCGACGAGTGGGTGGTCAACGGGCAGAAGGTGTGGACCTCGGGCGGCCAGTTCGCCGACCTCGGCATGCTGATGGCCCGCACGGATCCCGACGTCCCGAAGCACCGTGGCATCTCGTACTTCGCGATCGACATGCACCAGCCGGGCGCGGTCGAGGTCCGGCCGCTGCGGGAGATGACCGGCCGGGCGATGTTCAACGAAGTGTTCCTGTCCGACGCCCGGGTCCCGCACGACGCGCTCATCGGCGGCCTCAACAACGGCTGGGCGGTGGGCAACACCACGCTCATGTTCGAGCGGGCCGGCCTCGGCGCGGGTGGCGGGGGCGCCGGCGGCACCGCCGCGCTGCCCGGCACGCTCGCCGGCCACCTCCACAAGCGGGCCGGCGACTTGGTCAAGGGCTCAGGGTCGGGCCCGGGCAGCATCCTCAACGGCGTGGGCGCCAAGGCCCTGATCGATCTCGCCCGCGGCACGGGCGCGTCCAGCGACGCGACCCTGCGCCAGGACCTCGCCCGGCTCCACACGATGCAGGAGCTCGCCCGCTACTCGAACCTGCGCCTCAAGGCGGCGAAGGCGGCCGGCCAAGATGTCCCCGGCCTGGCCAACCTCTCCAAGCTCGCGATGAGCGCCATGATGCGGCTGGTCCGCGACCTCGGGCCGCGCATCCTCGGCCCGGCGGGCCAGCTGGCGGGCAAGGACGCCCCGCTGGGCGGCATGATCACCGAGCTCACGCTCTTCGCGCCCGCCGTCTCGATCTACGGCGGCAGCGACGAGGTCCAGCACAACATCATCGGCGAGCGCGTCCTCGGCCTTCCCTCCGAGCCCCGCACCGACAAGACCCTGCCGTTCAACCAGCTGGCCAAGTCCCGCACCGGCGACTGACGCCAAAGCCGAGGCAATGACCCACCGGAACGGTGGGCCATTGCCTCGGATTTCGGGAGCTCAGACCACGCGGACGGCGCCGCCGCGGCGGGGATCGCCGGCCGCGGCGCGGCCGGGCTGCACGGCGTGGGTGCCGCCGAAGTACATGTTGCGGTCGGGCCAGACGTTGACCGGCGCGAAGTCCCGCAGCGCGGCCACGACGACCTCGGGCAGCCCGGGCTCGACCTCGAGGTGGTCGCGGTCCCAGTGGATCCGGGGGGCGTCGACGGCGTCGGCGAGGGTCCGGCCCTGGTCGAGCACGCCGACGAGGACCTGCAGGATCGCGCTGCGGATGCGCTTGGACCCGCCGCTGCCGATGGCCAGGTCGACCCCGCCCGCGGCGTCGAGCACGAACGTCGGCGACATCATCGACGCCACCCGGGTGCCGGGCGGTGCCGCGTGGAAGCCGTCGGGGTGCAGGTCGTCCTCACCGAGCATGTTGTTGAGCAAGACACCGGTGCCCGGCACGACGTCGCCGGAGCACTCGCCGTTCGAGGCGGTCATCGCCGCGACGTTGCCCTCGGCGTCGGCGACGGTCACGTGGGTCGTGCCGCGGGTGGCGGCCGGGCGCACCGGCAGCGTCGGGTCGACCGGCTCCGCGCTGCGGTGGGCATCGACGTCGATCATGAGCCGGGCGAGGGCGAGGGCCAGCTCGGGGGAATCGGCCGGGGCCAGCGGCCCGGTGTCCTCCAGCCAGCGCAGCGCCAGGGCCATCAGGGACCCCCCGAACGAGGGCGGCGGGTTCGAGAGCACCGTGCGACCCCGATAGGTCGACGCGAGGGGCGCGCGCTCCACCACCTCGTACGCCGCGAGGTCCGCGGCGGTGACGAGCCCGGCGCCCGCGGCCATCTGGTCGACCAAGGCGGCGGCCGCGGCGGCGCCGGCGTCGCGCGAGGCGTCCCGGCCGGAGCCGAGGCGCTCGATGAAGTCGGCGAGGTCCGGGTTGGCCAACGTGTCGCCGGCCTCGAGCAGGGTGCCGTGCGGGCTGAAGATCGCCCGAGCGGCCGGCGTGCGCTGCAGGATCGGCGCGAGCAGGCGGTAGTCGGCGGCCTGGGCCGGCGAGACCTCGACGCCGTGCCGGGCGAGGCGGACGGCCGGCGTCACCACGTCAGCCAGGGGCAGGCGGCCGAGCCGGCGGTGGACGTGCAGCAGGCCGGCCAGCGTGCCCGGCACCGCCACCGAGCCCAGCCCGCAGTGGAACGCTTGGGTGGCAGCGCCCCAGCTGACCGTGACCTCCTCGAACGCCGGACGTCGCTCAGCGGGCGGCAAGCCGCGTCCGGGCGTGTCCACGAAGAAGTCGAACACGACGTCTGCGCCGGCGGCCGTGCGGGCCAGGAGGAACCCGCCGCCGGCCAGGCTGGTGAACCCCGGTTCGCAGACCGCCGACGCGAACCCCGCCGCCACGGCACCGTCGAACGCGTTGCCCCCCGCCAGGAGTGCGTCCGCCGCCGCGTCGGCTGCGGCCTGATGGCCGGCGGCCACGTGTCCGGACGTCGGTGAGCGGTGCACGGCGGGCAGCGTACGAGTTCGGTTGACACCCAAGAGGACGACGGGACCGCACGTGGAGCCTCGCCTTCCGCTGCGCCGCCGGCCGGATCCCACCCTCCTGGTGGGGCAGCCGGTAAACCTCGGAGGCGGCCCGGACGAGTGAGGGGCGTGTCCGCGACCCATGGATGGAAGGCAGCGCACATGCCTGACGCTCCACCGAACCCGGATCCGCGGGCCGGATCACCGGAGGACGCCGTGCCTGCCGACCGATCCTTCGAGGGGCTCTACGGGCGCGAGTGGCGGCCGGTCGTGGCGCTGGGCTGGTCGCTCACGGGAAGCCGGCAGGTCGGTGAGGAGCTCGCTCAGGATGCGTTCCTCGACGCCTACCGGCGCTGGGACGAGGTCGGGCGCCTCGATCGGCCCGGGGCGTGGGTGCGGCGGGCCGTGGCCAACCGGGCCGTCTCGATCCACCGCCGCCGACGTACCGAGGCCGCCGGGCTGCGCCTTCTCGGCGGTGCGCCGCCGAAGGATGCGGGACCCATCGAGGGCGATGAGACGTTCTGGACCGCGGTGCGCTCGCTGCCCGACCGCCAGGCGATCTGCGTCGCGCTCCACTACCTCGAGGACCGCTCGGTCGTCGACATCGCCACGGTGCTGGAGTGCAGCGCGAACACCGTGAAGGTCCACCTCTACCGCGGGCGGCTGGCGTTGGCGCAACGCCTCGGCGTCGGCGCCTCCAGCGATGCGTCAGCGCGCCGCGCGGCGTCGGCGGAGACGAGCGCCTTTGCCGCCGAATGGCCGACCGACGAGCCCGCCACCGACCCGACCGACGAGGGGTCCCGATGACCGACATGAGCGAACAGGAGATCCTCAACGCCGTCGATGCCCGGGGTCGCCGGGCGGCGGCCACGGTGCGGGCGGCGCTGGCCGAGCGCGACGTGCCCCGCTTCAGGCCCGACGGAGGGGTCTCCCTCCGGGCGGCCTCGGCGGGATCGGCGCCGTCGGGCGCGCCGCCTTCGGTCGTCGCCCTGCCGGCGCCGGTGGACGGACCGGGCGCCCCCGCCGCTCCCTGGCGCCGGCTGGCGGCGGTGGCGGCCGTGGTGGTGCTCATGGTCGCCGCGGCTGCGGTGTGGACGCTGGCGCGGTCCAACCACGACGAGCGGCCCGCCGGCGTGACCACCCCCGAGCCGCGACCGCACGTGGCCACGTGGCTGCCGGCCGGCTTCCGCCTCGTGGGCGCTGGGGGTTCGACGACGACCGGCGTGGCACCGCCGTTCGGGCCTCTCTCGTTGTTCGGCACGGACCTCGACCACCCGCACCTCGGGGTGCTGCTCCTGCCGCGCGGCGCGACGCCGGGCAACGCTGGCTCGGGGACGTTGCAGGTCGACGTGGCCGGCCAGAAGGGCTACCTGCTCCACGGCGGCAGCGGGGTCAGCACGTTGGGCGCGTCGGTGCACGGACGGGTGGTCGTGCTGCTCGCCAAGGACGTCGACGACCGCGCGCTGGTGCGGCTCGCCGGCACCGTGTCGGTGCACGGCACGCGCGCCGGGCTCGACGCCGGCGCCCTGCCCGCCGGGTGGCGGGCGCTCGGGGAGGACCCCCAGCCGGCGCTCTACGGCGCGTTGTCGTCCATCAGTGGCTTCGCGGGCATCGGGGCGGCCTACGAGGCGGGCACGGGTTCGGTGGCGTCCGGCTCCAACCAGTCGCCGCTGGTGGCGGTCACCACGGTGCGGGGCGACGACGTCGCGCTCGCGGTGGCGCGGCTCGTGGGCGGCCCGGCCGAGGTGGTGTCGGTCGGCGGCCGGCGGGCCGTCGTGACCGACAACCGCTTCATGACCGGCAGCACCCCGCTCGTCGTCACGTGGGTCGACCGGCCGGGCGAGGTGGTGCAGGTCGCGGGCACGAACGTGGGGCGCGCCGACCTCGTGCGGGTGGCCCAGGGCGTCCGCGTCGCCAGCGACCAGGAGTGGCGAGAGCTCGGCCGCCGGACGAACCTCGGCGAGCTGTCCCCGTCGCCCGGCACGGTCGAGGTCGGCCGGGGCACCTTCCCCTCGGGCATCGCGTGGGTGCTCTTCGCCAAGCCCGCCCCGGCTGGCGATGGCGGCAGCGCCTCGCCCGACCTCCGGGTCGACGTCACCGCCGCGGGCAGCGCGGTCAGCGCCAGCGGGTCCACGGTCGGCAGCGGACCGGATCAGAGCCCGGGCTTGCGCTCCACGACGGCGACGTTGACGACGGGCGGCCACCGCTTCGTCTATGGCCTCGCCGGTCCGCGGCTCGCTCGGGTCCAGCTCCGTTCGGCCGGCGGGATCGTGGCGGAGGGAGCAGCCGTCGGGACTGGAGCCACCCGCGGTTGGGCGTTCGAGATCCCGCCAACGATCGCTGATGGTGCGGTCCTGCAGCTCGTCGGTCTCGCCGCGGACGGCTCGCCGGCCGGGACCGCCAGCGTGAGCGCACCCGGCCGGAGCGCCGGCGGCTCGGGATCGAGCACGGTCAGCGGCAGCGGCCGCGGCCGCGGTTCGACCTCACCGTCGCCGTCGCCGTCGCCCACCAGCCGCTGAGCCCGGCGCTGGCCGCGGCAGGGCGCGGCCTCAGCCGGCGAGCGCCTTGAGGGTGAGCATCAGCTCGTCGGTCAGGTTGCCGGGCACTGCGTAGCCCTCTTCGTCGCGGATCTCGTCGAAGTGGTCGCGGATGTCCTCGACGGTGAGGTTCTCGACGTCGGTCCAACCCGGGGTGACGCCGGTGAAGATGCGGGCGACGTGGCCGCCGCCGCAGCTGTACACCTCGCCGCTGACCGGCACGTCCTCGTGGGCCAGCCAAGCCACCACTGGGGTGATGAACTTCGGGTCGAGCTTGTCGGCCATGTCGCCGAGCAGCTCCTCGGTCATGCGGGTCCGGGCCACCGGCGCGATCGCGTTCGCCTTGATGTTGTTCTTGCCGCCCTCGACGGCCAGCACCCGCGTGAGCCCGACCAGGCCGGCCTTGGCCGCGCCGTAGTTGGTCTGGCCGAAGTTGCCGAAGATGCCGGCCGCCGACGACGTGTTGACGATGCGGCCGTAGTTCTGCTCGCGCATGTGCTGCCATGCCGCCTGCGTGACGTAGAACGCGCCCTTGAGGTGCACGTCGAGGACGGGCTCGAGCTTCTCGGCATCCATGTTCTTGAACGCGGCGTCGCGCAGGATGCCGGCGTTGTTGATCACGATGTCGACCCGGCCGAACGCGTCCAGCGCGGTCTGGACGATCGCCGCACCGCCCTCGGGGGTGGCGACGCTGTCGTAGTTCGCGGTGGCCTCGCCGCCCGCTGCGGTGATCTCGTCCACCACCTGCTGGGCGGCGGTGTGCGAGCCGCCCTCGCCGTCGACCGACCCGCCGAGGTCGTTGACCACGACCAGGGCGCCGCGCGCGGCGAGCTCGAGCGCATGGGACCGGCCGAGCCCGCCGCCTGCGCCGGTGATGATCGCGACCTTGCCGTCGTATCCGAGATCAGCCATTCCTGCGAAACCCCTCGCGTCCGGTCGGTGAGCGCGGGTCACCGTAGTAGCGGCCCGCGAGGCGGGGCCAAACGGCCGGCGGGCCCCGTAGCTACCGGTCGCGGAGCTTGGAGAGCAGGCGCAGCAGCTCGAGGTAGAGCCAGATCAGCGTGACCATGAGCCCGAACGCGGCGTACCACTCCATGTACCGGGGGGCACCGGCCCGGACGCCCTTCTCGACGAAGTCGAAGTCGAGCAGCAGGTTGAACGAGGCGATGCCGACCACGACCAGGCTGAACAGGATGCCGATCGGCCCGGCCTGGTGGATCATCGGGATGTTGGAGCCGAACAGGCGCAGGACGATCGACACCAGGTACACGAGCATCACGGCGCCCGTGGCGGCGATCACGCCCATGCGCAGCTTGTCGGTGACCCGGATGATGCGGGTGCTGAAGAGGAACAGCATCATCAGGAACACACCGATGGTGAGGCCGACGGCCTGCAGCACGATGCCCTTGTACTGGACCTCGTAGAGATGGGAGATCGCCCCGACCAGCAGGCCCATGGCCAGCGCGTAGAGCGGGCCGGTGATGCGGGCCAGCTTCGGCTTGAAGATCGTGAGGATGGCGATGCCGAACCCGGCGATCCACGCCATGAACAGCCACGGCGGGATCGTCGTGCTGACCACGACGGTCTTGCCCGTGGCGGTCTGGCTGGTGGTGAGGACCTTGACGGTGGACCAGCCCATCCAGCCGGCGACCAGCACGATGGTGAGCAGCACGGCCGAGGCGCTGAGGACGCCGCCGAGGCGCATCACGCCGCCGGCGGTCGCCGTGGGCGGCGGGGCGGTGGGCGGCCACTGCGACACCTGGTCGGGCGCGGGGGTGAACGGCCGGTTCGCGGAGACGGGCGGCAGCGTGCTCGTGCCGGTCTGGCCGAAGAGGTTGGGTGGCACCTCGTCGCGCGGCGATCCGGACCACTGGCCGACGGCGCCGCCGCGGCTGTTGCGGATCTCGCGCTCGAAGATCTTGTCGTTGAGCGCTGGGTTGCTTGAGGGCATGGCACCAGTCTGCACCCCAGATCGACGAGTCCGGCGCTCGGGACCCGTGGATTCTGGGCCTAGGCGTCGATGCCCAGCTCGTCCTTGGCGTACTGCTTGAGCCGCTTGTAGTCCACCTTGCCGTTGGCGGCGCGGCCGATCGTGGGCACGGCCAGCACCCGCTTGGGGGCCTTGTACGCGGCGAGCTTCGACTTCACGTGGGCGATCACCGCGGCCTCGTCCAGCTCGGTGTCGGGCGCCAGCTCGACCACGCCGGTGATGGCCTCGCCGAACTTCTCGTCGGGCACGCCCACCGCGACCGCGTCGTGGACGTCGGGGTGGGTCTTGAGGACCTCCTCGACCTCCTCGGGGAACACCTTCTCGCCGCCGGTGTTGATGCACACCGAGCCGCGACCGAGCAGCGCGATCGAGCCGTCGGCCTCGACCTGCGCGAAGTCGCCGGGGATCGAGTAGCGCTTGCCGTCGATGGTCACGAACGTGGCTGCGGTCTTCTCGGGATCCTTGTAGTAGCCGATCGGCTGGTAGCCGCCGACGGCTACGCGGCCGATCTCGCCCGACCCGGGCGCCACGTCGCGCCCGTCCTCGGTGACGACCCGCGTGTGCTTGCCGACCACGAACTTGGCGGTGACGGCCTCGGCCCCGGCCGACGACACCGACTGGCCCATGCCCACGGCTTCGGACGAGCTGAAGGCGTCGATGATCATCATGTGAGGGTTGTGCTTGAGCAGGCCCTGCTTGGTGGCCTCGCTGAACATCACGCCCGACGACGCGATGACGTACAGGCTGGAGATGTCCCAGCGCTCCGGCTCGGCGTCGAGGGCCCGCACGAGGGGCTTGGCGAAGGCGTCGCCGACGATGGCGATCATGTTGGCCTTGCGCGACTCGATGGTGGAGAGCAGCTCCTCCATGTCGAGGTTGCGGTTGGTGAGCGTGACCACGCAGCCGCCGCCGCACAGCACGAGCAGCTGGGTCATGCAGCCGGTGCCGTGCATCAGCGGGCAGGCCGGGATGCCGATCGGCCCCGGCTTGGTGACCAGCTCGCGGGTGACGTCGAGGTCGACGGGGTCCTCGCTGTACCGCGGGTTGACGCCGGCCCCGACGATGTTGCGAATCAGGTCGTCCTGGCGCCACATCACGCCCTTCGGCATGCCGGTCGTGCCGCCGGTGTAGAGCATGTAGAGGTGGTCGCCGTCGCGACCCCAGGGGGCGGTGCGGCGGGCCGGGTGCGACGCGGCGGCCGCCTCGTAGGGCTGCGCCCAGGCGGGGCACTCGCCGGTGTCGTCGTCGACCCAGAGCCAGGTGTGGATGCGTTGTACGCGATCGCGGACCCGCTCGATGTGCTCCACGAACGCGCCGTGGAACACCACCGCCACCGCATCAGCGTTGTCCCACAGGTAGACGAGCTCGTCGTCGGTGTAGCGGTAGTTCGTGTTGATCGGGGCCAGCCCGGCCTTCCAGATGCCGAACATCGACTCGAGGTACTCGGGCCCGTTGTAGAGGTACTGCGCGACCTTGTCCTGCTCCTCGACGCCCGCTTCGAGCAACGTGTGGGCGATCCCGTTCGCCCGTTCGTCGAACTCGCGCCACGACACGATCCGATCCCCTTGGATCTGCGCGGGAGCGTCGGGGACCTGCTCGGCCACGACCTCCCAGATCTCCGCAAAGTTCCAACCGGGCATCGGTCCCCCTGGGTGACGTCGTCCAGACGGTGCCGGAGTCTAGGAGCGGCGTTTGCCCGAGCCCTCACCGAGGCGCTCCGCCGGCCGTGGCCTGCCTTGACCCGCTGGTCAAGGCATGCGAGGGTCCGCGGCCATGGACTTCGAGCTGCCCGCAGCCGACGACGCCCGGCGCGTCGAGATCCGATCGTGGCTGGCCGAGCATCCCCGGCCATCGGGTCGCGAGCTGGCCGACGCGGGATACGTGGCCCCGCACTGGCCGCGGCCGTGGGGCCTCGAGGCCGACCCCGTCCACCAGCTGATCATCGACGACGAGCTGCGGCAGGCCGGGGTCGCGCGGCCGGTCAACCCGATCGGCATCGGCTGGGCCGGCCCGACGCTCGTGCACGCGGGGACCGACGAGCAGAAGGCCCGCTACCTGGCCCCGCTGCTGTCCGGCGAGGAGATGTGGTGCCAGCTGTTCTCCGAGCCCGGCTCGGGCAGCGACCTCGCCGGCCTCGGCACGCGCGCCGTGCGCGACGGCGACGAATGGGTGGTGAACGGCCAGAAGATCTGGACGTCGCTGGCCCAGTTCTCCCGCTACGGCATCCTCATCGCGCGCACCGACCCCGACGCGCCGAAGCACTCCGGGATCACCTACTTCATCTGCCCGATGGACGCGCCCGGCGTCGAGGTGCGGCCGATCATCGAGATGACGGGCCAGCACACGTTCAACGAGGTCTTCCTGACCGACGTGCGCATCCCGGCCGAGAACGTGGTCGGCGACGTGAACCGGGGTTGGGAGCTGGCCAAGGTCACGCTCGGCAACGAGCGCGTCTCGCTGTCGAGCGGCGGCGCGCTGTGGGGGATGGGGCCGACGGCCGAGGACCTGCTCGACCTGGTCCGGGCGCAGGGTGGCACCCGCGATCCGCTGCTGCGCCACCGCCTGGTCGACCTGCACATCGAGCACACCCTGCTGCACCTCATCCGCATGCGCACGGTCTCGGCCCGGATCCGCGGCGAGCAGCCCGGGGCCGAGGCGTCGATCCGCAAGGTGCTCGCCGATGAGCACGGCCAGCACATCATGGGCCTGGCCAAGGACCTGGCCGGAGCCGCCGGCATGCTCGTCGACGGCGGCCCGCTCGGTGCCGCGGTCGCCGGCTGGCACCACGGCTTCCTGTTCGCTCCGGCGCTCACCGTCGGCGGCGGCACCGGCGAGGTCCAGCGCAACATCTTGGGCGAGCGCGTGCTCGGCCTGCCCCACGACATCGACGTCGAGGTCGGGCGGACCTGGGCCGAGTCGCGGCGGGCGGCGGCCCAGTAGCGAGCGTCGACCGCGGCCCGCAGCCTGCGGTCGCTGCGCCCCGACCGTCGAGCCGGGGCGGGAGGGGGACGTCAGTCGGCGAGCGAGACGGCGTCGTCGTCGATGCCCACGTGCGGCGCGGGCCGGCTCACGACCGCCGGTTCACGGAGCGCGCGGGCGCCGTAGGCGGCGGCGACAAGGCAGCTGACCGCGCCGAGCACCAGGCCCGCCCGTGGGCCGGCCACGTCGGAGAGCCAGCCCACGATGGGACCGCCGATCGGCGTGCTGCCGAGGAAGACCATCGACTGGATGGCGAGCACCCGGCCCCGGTACTCGGGGCCGGCCAGCACCTGCACCATCGCGGTGGACGCCGTCATGAAGGCGATCGACGCCACGCCCATCAGCGCGCCGATGGGGAACGCGATGGCCAGGTTGGGCGCGGCGGCCAGGCCGAGCATGGCCACGCCGAAGCCGGCGGCGGCCCCGACCAGCTGGCGGCTCGTGACCTCCTTGCGCCGGGCGGTCCAGAGCGCGCCCGCGAGCGAGCCGAGGCTCAGCACCGAGAAGAGGACGGTGAACGTGCGGTCGCCACCGTGCAGCGGCCCCGTGACCAGCAGCGGGATCGTGACCGAGAAGTTGAACGCCAGCGTCCCGATGATCGCCATCATCACCAGGGGGACGAACAGGCGGCGCTGCGAGCGGATGTAGCGCAGGCCGTCGCGCACCTGGCCCTTGCCCCTCGGTGTCCGCGCCGCGGAGTAGAGCTCGGCCGGCCGCATCTGCCACAGGCCCCAGAGCACGGCGAGGTACGAGAAGGCGTCGATCAGGAACGCCCAGCCGAAGCCGACGGTGACGACCAGGATGCCGGCGGCGGTGGGACCGACCACCCGCGAGCCGGTCATGATCGCGCTGTTCAGGCTCACGGCGTTGTTGAGCTCGGTCGGCGGCACCATCTCGACCACGAACGAGCGCCGGGTCGGGTTGTCGAACGCGGTCAGCACGCCCTGCACGGCGGCGAGGGCGAAGATGGCGCCGACGGTGGCGTGATGGGTCAGCACGACGAGGCCGAGCACGGTCGACTGCAGCATGGCGCCGGCCTGGACGGCGAACAGCAGCTTGCGCTTGTTGGCTCGGTCAGCCACGGCGCCGGCCCAGGCGCCGAGGATCAGCACGGGCCCGAACTGGCAGGCGGTGAGCAGCCCGAGCGCGATGCCCGAGTTCGTGAGCTTCAGGACCAGCAGCGTCTGGGCGATCATCGTGAGCCAGGTGCCGGTCTGCGACACGAGCTGGCCGTAGAAGAAGAGCCGGAAGTTGCGGACGTGCAGCGAGCGGAACGTGTCGGTCGCGGCGAGGGAGAGGCGCTTGCGGGTCACTGCTCGTCCTTGCGGATGATGTGCTCGAGCGCGTCGAGCGCGCCGGCGAGGCGCGCCAGCTCAGACGGTTCGAGCGTCGCGAGCCGGGTGGCCAGCCAGGCGTCCTTGCGGGCGCGGCTGGCGTCGAGGAGGTCGACGCCAGCGGGCGTCGTGGCCACCAGCCGGACGCGGCCGTCGGCCGGGTCGGACCGGCGCTCGACCAGGCCGTCACGCTCGAGGTGATCGACGACCTTGGTGATCGACGGCGGCGCCACGTGCTCGACGTCGGCCAGGGCCCCGAGGGTGAGGGGCCCGGCGCGGTGGATCGCGGCCAGCGCTGACATCCTCGTGAGCGTGAGGCCGGTGTCGGCCTGCTGCCGCAGGATGCGGGCGAGACGGGTGGCGCTCAGGCGCAGCCGGGCGGTCACGTCGTCGACGTCGACGTCGCCGGCTCGGGCGGCAGCGAGGGGAGGGGTCATGGGCGTCATTGTTTCACCTAACTAATTACCTTGGCAAAGCATTCCCGCAGATTTCGCGGGGCGGACGCGTGAGCTGGCACGCCGACGACCGATCCGCCACGATGGCGGGCCTATGGCCAAGACCGCGACCCGCACCGACGAGCTGCGCAAGGGCGACAAGGTGGTGGCCACCGTCGACCTCCGCGACGTGCCGCTGGGAACCGAGGGCAAGGTCGCGGTCGTCAACGGGCTCACCTGGATCCGCTACTGGGTGCGCTTCGCCAACGGCGTCTCGATCGGTTCGCTCAGCCGGAAGCAGCTGGCCACCACCGAGCAGTGGAAGCGCAAGCTGGCCGGCGGGGCCGACGAGCCGAGCGCGGTCACGGCCGGAGCGGCGGCGGGCGACGGCGCGGCGGCCGAGGACTCCTCGGGCGGCGTCACCACCGCGAACGGCACGCTCGTGCCGCAGAAGCTGATCGACCGCGCCAACGCGGCGCGGGCCCGCCTCGCCGCGTAGGCCGCAGCGCCGGCGCCCTCCCGGGGCGGGCTACGGTCCGGACCGGTCGGTCGAGACGGTCAAGGGAGTGCGGATGCAGATCAGCATGCAGCTCAGCTACAGCGGCGGCTACAAGGAGTCGGCCGACATGGTCGCCGAGCTCGAGCGCGCGGGGCTCGACCTCGTCTGGGTCGCCGA
Organism: Acidimicrobiales bacterium; assembly: GCA_025463985.1. Taxonomy (GTDB): domain Bacteria; phylum Actinomycetota; class Acidimicrobiia; order Acidimicrobiales; family Iamiaceae; genus JAODBM01. The sequence continues at coordinate 22,643 of JAODBM010000044.1, read as the reverse complement.
GGCCTACGGCTTCGACGCCGTGAGCCTCATGGGCTACATCGCGGCGCGCACCGAGACCGTCCAGATCGCGGCCGGCATCCTGCCGATCTACACGCGCACGCCGTCGCTGTTGGCGCAGACCGCGGCCGGGGTCGACGCGCTGTCCGACGGCCGCTGCCACCTCGGTCTCGGCGCCTCGGGGCCGCAGGTCATCGAGGGCTGGCACGGCGTGCGCTACGACCGGCCGCTCGGCCGCACCCGCGAGATCATCGAGATCTGCCGCAACGTGTGGGCACGCCAGGATCGGCTGGTCCACGACGGGCCGATCTACCACCTGCCGCTGCCCCCCGATCAGGGCACCGGGCTCGGCAAGCCGCTCAAGATCATCACCCACCCGCTCCGACCGCGGATCCCGATCTGGGTCGCCGCGCTCGGGCCGAAGAACGTCGAGATGACCGCTGAGCTGGCCGACGGTTGGCTCCCGCTCTTCTACCTGCCCGAGAAGGCCGACGCCGTCTGGGGCGACGACCTGCGGGCCGGCGCCGCCAAGCGCGACCCCGAGCTCGGGCCGCTGCAGATCAGCGCCGGCGGCATCGTCTCCATCGGCGACGACGCGGCGGCCATGCGCGAGCTCGCCCGCCCGATGGTCGCCCTCTACGTCGGCGGCATGGGTGCGAAGGGCCACAACTTCTACAACGACCTCATCAAGCGCTACGGCTTCGAGCAGGAGGCCGAGACGATCCAGGACCTCTACCTCGACGGCAAGAAGGACGATGCCGCGGCCGAGGTGCCCGACGAGCTCCTCGAGGCCATGACCCTGTGCGGGCCGGAGGGCTACGTGAAGGAGCGCCTCGCCGCGTTCAAGGCCTCCGGTGTGAGCCACCTCAGCGTCATCCCGGTCCCCACCGGCGGCCAGTCGGTCGCGGACCTCCTGGGCTCCCTGAAGGAGTGGAGCGAGTAGCCAGGCGCCGCGGGTGGCTCGGGTGAGGCGGGTGGCTCGATCGGCGTGAGATGAGTGGACGGCTCCACGGGTTGGGGTCAGCATGGAGCGCATGGCGCTCACCACCTCTGTTGCATCGACGAACGGGTCATCGCCCACCATCGAGACCTTCGACCCTCGGACCGGGACGTCCTTGGGATCCGTGCCGGACATGGGCCCGGCCGAGGTCGCGGCGGCCGTCACCCGGGCCCGGAAGGCCTGGGAGCCGTGGCGGGGGCTCTCGTTCGCCGAGCGAGCCGAGCACCTGCTGGCGGTGCGCGACCTGCTGCTCGACCGGGCCGAGACGATCATCTCGGTCGTCTGCGCGGAGACCGGCAAGCTCGAGTCCGAGGCCGTGCTCACCGAGCTGATGGCCGTCTGCGAGACGATCGACCACTACGCCAAGCACGGTGAGCGGATGCTCCGGCCCGAGAAGGTGGCGCCGGGCACGATGCTGCACAAGCGGGCCAAGCGCGTGTTCGAACCGATGGGCGTGATCGGCGTGATCAGCCCGTGGAACTATCCGTTCAACCTCTGCATGACGCCGGTCGTCAGCGCGCTGTTCGCCGGCAACGCCGCGGTCGTGAAGCCTTCGGAGGTCACGCCGCTCGTGGGCGTCGAGATCGGCCGGCTCTTCGCCGAGGTCGGCGGCCATCCCGCGCTCGTGCAGGTCGTCACCGGCGGCGGCGCGACCGGCGAGGCGCTGGTGCGCGCGGGCGTCCAGAAGGTGGTGTTCACCGGCTCGGTGCGCACGGGCCGGCGGGTGATGGCCGCCGCGTCCGACACGCTCACGCCCGTGCTGTTGGAGCTCGGCGGCAAGGACCCGATGATCGTGTGCGAGGACGCCGACCTCGACCGGGCCGTCGGCGGCGCTCTCTGGGGCAGCTTCTCGAACTCGGGGCAGACCTGCATGGCCGTCGAGCGCGTCTACGTCCACGAGGCTCGCTACCAGGAGTTCGTCGACCAGGTCGTCACCCGCACCACCGCGATGCGCCAGGGGGTCGGTGAGGGCAACGACATCGGGTCGATGACGTTCCCGGCGCAGCTCGACATCGTCGAGCGTCACCTGGCCGACGCCGTCGACAAGGGCGCGAAGGTGCTCGTCGGCGGCAAGCGGGTGCCTGGGCGCGAGGGCCTGTGGTTCGAGCCGACCGTCGTGGTCGACGTCGACCATTCGATGGACCTCATGACCCAGGAGACGTTCGGCCCGGTGCTGCCGATCATGAAGGTGCGCGATGACGACGAGGCGGTCCGGCTCGCCAACGACTCCGTCTACGGCCTCAACTCGTCGGTCTGGACCACCGACCTCGACAAGGGCGAGCGGCTGGCCATGCGCGTGCAGGCGGGCAACGTGTGCATCAACGACACGATGGTCAGCTACGCGGTGACCGGCCTCCCGTTCGGCGGGGTCAAGGAATCGGGCATCGGCCGGGTCCACGGTGCCGAAGGGCTGCGCGAGTTCTCCGTCTCGAAGTCCGTGCTGATCGACCGCTTTGGCCTCAAGCGCGAGCCGTTCTGGTTCCCGCTGCCGAAGAACCTCGCCGGCGCCATGCTGCGGGTGCTCCGGCTCCGCTACCGGCGCGGGGCCGGCAACAAGCTGCGCGGCCTGGCCGGCCGGCGGCGCTGAGCTACCGCGGCCGAGCTACGCGCCGCCGAGGCGCCGGGCCTCGTCGAGGATCTCCTTGCAGGTGGGGCAGATCGGGTAGCGCTCGGGATTGCGCGAGGGCACCCAGGTCTTGCCGCACAGCGCGGTGACCGGGTGGCCCGTGATGTAGGCCTCGGTCACCGCCGACGCCGGAACCACGATGTGGGCGAAGCGCTCGTGGTCGCCCGCGTCGGTGGTCTCGGCTGGGCGCCGCAGGTCGGTCCGCTCGTCGGTCCGTGTCTCCGAGGCTCGCTCGACGCGCGCCATCAGCAGGCCTCCAGCAGCTCGAGGCGGTTGCCGAACGGGTCGTCGACGTACGCCTGCTCGAAGCCGTCGATGCCGTCGCCGGGCCGGGGCTCGAACCCCGCGGCGCGGCACGCCTCGAGCAGCGCGACCAGGTCGTCGACCACCAGCGCCGGGTGCGCCTTGCGCGCCGCCCGAAAGCCGTACTCGACGCCGAGGTGGATGCGCACGGGGCCGGCCTCGAACCAGCAGCCGCCCCGGACCGCGAGGCGCGCCGGCTTCGGCACCCGAGCGAGGCCGAGCACCCCGTCGTAGAACGCGGTGGCCTCGTCCTCGCCGCCGGGCGGCATGGCGAGCTGCACGTGGTGGATCGCAGTCAGCGGCATCGCCCCAGTGTCGCACCCGCCCCACCGCCCGCCCCACCCCCGCCCCACCCCCGGCCCACCCCCGCCCCACCCGGCCCACCCCCGGCAATGGGGAGTACAAGCGGCTGTCATGACGACCGCTTGTACTCCACATTCGCTGGGGTGGCGGTTGGCGGTTGGGGTTGGGATCAGTGGCCGGCGCGGGACGTGAGCCAGGCGCCGCCGAGCACGAGGACGAGGCCGGCGAGCGCCACCGCCTCGACGTGCTCGTCACGCAGCACGACGCCGAGCACGAGCGCCACGACCGGGATGAGGTAGGCGAGCACCGAGCCGCGCGTGGCGCCGACCCGGCCCATCAACGTCGTGGCCGCGATGAACGCGAAGCCGGTGCCGACCGCGCCGAGCACCAGCGTGGCCAGCAGCGGACGCCAGGCGAACGACGACGTCCGCAGGCCGAACAGGCCGTACGGCGCGGTGGCCAGCACGGCGACCGCCTGCGCTCGCCAGATCACCGGCAGCGCGCCGTAGCGCTGCTGCAGCGGCACCACGAGGTTCGTCGCCAGCCCGTACGACACCATGGCCACGATCACGAGCGCCGCACCGAGGGCGGTGTGCGAGCCGCCGCGCAGCGACGGCAAGCCGACGAGCACGACGCCGGCGAACCCGAGCCCGAGCCCCATGAGCTGTGCCCGGCCGGGCGTCCGGCGCAGCAGCACGCCGGCGATCAGCGCGGTGAACAAGGGGAGCGCGCCGTTGAGCATGCCGGTGACCGAGGAGTCGATCCACTGCTCCGCGATCGGGAACATCGTCATGGGGAACGCCATCCAGACGATGCCCACGAGCGCGATGCGGCGGCGGTCGCCGGGCGCGATGTGCACCCCCCGGGTGGCGGGCAGGAACGCCAGCGCGGCGAACCCGAACACCATGCGCAGCCAGGTGATCGTCCCCGGTGCCAGCGTGGCCAGCCCCTCGGCGATCAGCAGGAACGACGAGCCCCACACGAGCGAGGGCACGACCAGCAGTCCCCAGTCCCGCGGCGTGAACCGCTCGGTGCTGGTGCCCTCGGCGGTGGCGATGAGCCGCCCGCGAGGACCGCCGGGGCCGCCAGCGCCGGGGCCTGGCCCAGGATGCCGCGCACCCGGGCTGCCGGCGGTCAGGTCGCCCGGGGCGCCCGCGCCCTCGCCGGCGACGTCGGCGACCACGGGATCGACGGGCGCCACCGACTCCGTGGATCCGCCCTGGTCGTCCCCGTCGCGCACGGCCTCACCGTATCGGCGCGCCAACCCACGACCTGGCGGGTTTCTGACCTCGCGTGGCCGTCCCTCGGCGCGCGTCGGACGTGCGGGGCCGTCAGACCCGGGTGAGGGTGGCGCGGTCGAGGGCGGCCTCGGCCTCGCGGACGAAGCGCTCGACGAGGTCGGCGGCCGGCACGAGCTCGTGGATGGCACCCGCGCCCTGGCCCGCCGGCATGAACTCGCGGTCGGGGTCGACGCCCGCCGTGCGCTCGTCGCCGCCGAGGTGGTTGGCGCCGTCCTCCATCGACTTCAGGACCTGGCCGGGGAACGGCAGCGGCTGGCCACCGGAGTCCTCGAACTCCTGCGTGTACCCGTTGCGGACGACCCGGCAGGTCTTGCCCGTGTAGGCGCGGGTGACGACCGTGCCGTCCTCCTGCAGCGCGAGCAGGGCGTCCTTGTAGCCGGGCACGGCCTGGGCCTCGGGCGTGGCGATGAAGCGGGTGCCGACCCAGATCCCGTCGGCGCCGAGCGCGAGGGCGGCGGCGAGGTGGCGGCCGTCGGAGATACCGCCGGCGGCGACGACGGGCACCCGATCGCCCACGGCATCGACGACCTGCGGGACGAGCGCGAACGTGGCGACCTGGCCGGTGTGGCCGCCGGCCTCGGTGCCTTGCGCGACCACGATGTCGCAGCCGGCCTCGACCGCGGCGATCGCGTGGCGCACCTTGCCGCACATGCTCACGACGAGCGTGCTGCGCCGGTGGCAGAGGTCGACGACGTCGCGGGGCACGCCGAGCCCGGCGACGTAGACGCTGGCCCCGCCGTCGATCAGGTCGTTGACCTTCGCCTCGATGTCCTGCGGCGCGGCGGTGAGGAGGTCGACACCGAACGGCTTGCTGGTGGCGGCCCTGGTCGCCGCGATCTCGGCCACCATCTGCTGGTGGCTCATCGTGGAGGCGCCCAGGCACCCGAAGCCGCCGGCTTCGCTGACCGCGGCGGCGAGCCGGTGGTACGACACGCCGCCCATGCCGGCCAGCATCACCGGGTGTTCGATTCCGAGCATCTCGGTCAGTCGCGTTTGCATGGCGGAGCAGCGTAGACGGCTCGGCGCCCGAACTTGACCCGGAGGTCAAGTGCAGGCGCGGCGCGAGCGGCGGGGGCGGTGGACCGGTGCCTCGGCGAAAAAGTGAAGGCATGGCCGCACCGGAACGGTGCGCCATTGCCTCCGGTCTGGCCGGCGTTGGGTCAGGGGTGAGGCGGAAGGCGGGCGCCGTCTCGGCTGAACAGGCTGCGGTGCCAGCGATGGGGGGTGGCGAGGATGGCGCGGGGCTCGTCCTCGAACAACCAGCGGGCGAAGAGCCGGCGGCTGGCCGGGGTCGCTCCCGCCAACCGAAGGGCGGTGCGCGTGCCCTTCCGGTGCCGCAGCGCCCGGATCAGCAGCACCGACGTGCGGTGGTCGGCCACCAGCTCGCGGCGCACGGCGAGCTCGTAGCGGCGACGGGCCGCGGCGGGGTCGTCCGGTCCGGCGGCGACGACCGCCTCCGCGGCGCGGATGCCGGTCAGCAGGGCCTGGCCGATGCCCTCACCGGTCATGGGGTCGCAGGCGGCGGCGGCGTCGCCGACCCACAGCACGCGCCCGGCCGACAGGGTCATGGCATCGACGCGGGCGGGGATCGGCCAGGTGCGCGGCGGCTCCTCGGGCTCGGCGTCGGCGCCGAGCACGGCGCGGATGGCGGGACGCTCCAGCAGGTCGGACCACAGCGCCTTCATGTCGCGGACGGCGACGTTGCCGCCCCGGTGGATGCCGAAGCCGACGTTGGCCCGGCCGTCGGGTAGCGGGAACGACCAGGCGTACGACGGCAGCAGCTCGGGCTCGAACCAGACCCACAGCTCGGTCGCGGCGCGGGGGCCGACGTTGCCGAAGTACTGGCGGACCGCGTGCCACTCGCCGAGGTAGCCCGGCGTGGCCGTGCCCAGCAGCTTGCGCGACGGCGACCACATGCCGTCGGCGCCGATCGCGTACGCGGCCTGGAGGTTGCGGCCGTCGGCGAGCGTGATCACCACGCCGTCGGGCCGGTCCTCCGCGCCGGTGACGGCCTGCCCCTCGATCACCTCGGCTCCGACGGCGCGGGCCCGGTCGAGGAGGGCGGCATCGAGGTCCATCCGGCGGGCGGTGACCGCGTATGCCCCCTGGCCGCGCGGGAGCGGGAAGTGGGTGGCCCGCCCGGAGGGCGAGACCACGATCGCGTCGTCCACCTCGGTCCACGAGGCGACGGTGGCCGGGTCGAGGCCGAGCTGCTCGAGGAGGCGCAGGGCGCCGGTGGTGAGCCCGTCGCCGCAGATCTTGTCGCGGGGAAACGTCGACTTGTCCACCAGCGTGACCCGCTGGCCCGACTCGGCCAGCGTGATGGCCGCCGCCGTCCCCCCGGGCCCCGCCCCGATCACCACCACGTCTGCGCCGTGCACGGCCCGACGGTAGAGGCGCCGCGACGAGCCGGGCGAGCCGACGGCGCGCGCGCTCGGGACGGACAGGCCTGTCGGGCCTTCCCGCCGGCCGCCGCGCGCGAGGCGCCGACCTTCAGCACATCGTCCCAGGCCTCCCGGTAGCAGCGCATGAGGCGTTCGGGCTCGGTGACCGCGCTCGGATCGGTGTTGACGCCGATCAGCAGGTCGTCGCAGTAGCTGAGCAGGGTGACGTTGGCGGCCGCGCCGGCCATCGGGCCGAGAGCGAACATGGCCTCGATGCGGCTGCCGGCCGTGTAGATCGAGAACGGTGCGCCCGGCACGTTGCTCGTGATGAGGTCGATGCCCTTCAACATCGCGCCGAAGATCCCGGTGGTGACCGTGGTGGGCAGCCGGTTGAGCACGCGGGCCATCGGCTCGACCAACCCGAGCGCCGGCTCGGCCCGCTGCTCGGCCACCAGCCTCCGCATGGTCTGCATGGCGGTGATCGGGTCGGTCACGTCGAGCGGGATGGTGAATCGGGCCGGCGCGAACTGGTTGCCGGCCAGGTCGTCGGTGTCGCTGGTGCGCACGTTGATCGGCATCGACGTGCGCAGGGCGTCGACGGGCGCGCCGAGCTCTTCGTGGTACTGGCGGAAGGCGGCGGCGGTGGCGGCCACGAACGCGTCGTTGAGCCGCCCGCCCGCCGCCTTGGCGGCCCGCTTGGCCTCGGGCATCGGCACGGTCAGCGTGTCGAAGCGGACCGACAACGAGCGGCCGGCCATCAGCGGCGACAGCGGCGCGGTGGCCGGCGTGGCCATGCGGCCGATCGAGCCGACGGTGTCGGCGAGGCGCCGGAGCGAGCCGGCCGGGTCGTTTCTGACCGCCCCCGCGGCGGCGGCCGCGGTGGGGAGGAGCCGCTTGGCGATGCCCATGTTGCGTCGGCGCTCGTGGTCGAACGCGTCGAGGAACCGCTCGAGCCGGGTCATCACGTGGACCTCGGGCGCGGCAGGCATCTCTTGCCGCGCAGCCGCCCGCTCGAGCTCGAACATCACGAGCGCGATCTTCACGGCGCCGACACCGTCGGTGATGGCGTGGTGGATCTTCATGATCAGGGCGGCCCGGTCGTCCTGCAGCCCCTCGACCACGACCATCTCCCACAGCGGGCGGGCGCGGTCGAAGCCCTGCATCGCGATCGGCTGCGCGAGGTCGAGGACGGCCCGCAGATCGCGTTCGCCGCCCGCTCGCAGCCAGCGCACGTGGTACGCGAGGTCGAAGTGTGGGTCGACCTCCCAGCGCGGCGGGGCGATCGACAACGGGTTGCCCTGGACGCGCTGGCGCATGCGCGGCACGACCCGGGTGCCCCGCTCGAGCAGGTGCATCAGCCGGCCGTGGTCGGGGGGGACGTCGAGCAGCACGACCGCGGTGATGGTCGACCGCAGCATCGGGTCCTTCTCGATGGTCCACATGAGCGCGTCGGAGTCGCTCATCCGCTGCTCGAACCGCAGGTCTGCCATGGGCGGAGCCTCCTGTCGCCTCGCCGAGCGGACAGTCTGTCTCACCCGGCGGAGGTGTGGAGGGCGAGCTCGGCGGCGTTCGGTGCACGGCGGCGGGGCAGCCGGTACGTTGCCGCTCCGGAGACGCGGCGCGGGGGGTCGAGTGGCTGAGGTCGTCATCGCGGGCGGCGGGTTCGCCGGTCTGGCCGGGTCGATCTTCCTGGCCCGGCGCGGGCACACGGTCACGGTGGTCGAGCGCGATGGATCGCCGCTCGCCGACGCCACGGTCGACGACGACGCGGCACGCTGGCGCCGAGCCGGAGCCGGGCAGCGACACCAGTCGCACGTGCTGCTGGGTCGGGCCCGCCACGTGCTGCTGGAGGAGGCGCCTGACGTGCTCGCCGCCCTGCTGGCTCGCGGGGTGCGCGAGGAGCCGGCGGTGGTCGGCGCCGGCGGGGTCGAGGGCGCGGCGATGCTCCTCGGCCGGCGCCTGGTGGTCGAGGCCGAGGTGCGACGCTGCGCCGAGCGGGAGCCGGGCGTGGTCGTGCGCTCGGGCGACGCGGTGGTGGGCCTCCGCGCCACCCCCGGCGACGTCCCGATCGTGACCGGCGCGCGCCTCCAGTCGGGCGACGTCCTGCCCGCCGACCTCGTGGTCGACGCCGGGGGCCGGCGATCGGCCCTGCCGACCTGGTTGGCCGACATCGACGCCCGACCACCGGTCGACGAGGTCCAAGAGCTCGGGTTCCTCTACCTCACCCGCTACTACCGGCTGCGTCCCGGATGTGCGCGGCCGCCGATGCGGGTGCCGGGAGCGACCGCCTTGGACTACGCCAACGTGCTCGCGTTCGGCGGCGACAACGACACGTTCTCCTTGACGATCGCGCTCTCGGTCGACGATCCCCACCGGCAGGCGCTGCGCGAGCCGGCACGGCACACGAGGTTCCTCGAGGCCGTGCCGCTGACGGCGCCCTGGCTGGCGGCCGGGGAGCCGATCACCGAGATCTTCACGATGGCCCGCATCGAGAACCGCCGCCGCCGGATCGTCGACGCGGCCGGTCCCGTGGTCGGCGGGCTGGTGCCGCTCGGCGACGCGTCGCTGCACACCAACCCCACGCAGGGGCGCGGCATCTCGATGGCGTTCTGGCAGGCGCAGCACCTGGCCGCCACCGTGGCCTCGGCGCACCGGGATCCGGTCGAGCTCGTGCGCGGGTTCGACGCCTGGACCCAGGACCACCTCGGCGTGTGGTTCGACACGCAGGTCACGGGCGACGCCACCATCCTCGAGCGGTTGGCGGCCGGCCTGCGCGGCGAACGGATGCCGCTGAGCGACCATCCGTCAGCCCGCTTCGCGGCCGCGGCGTTCGCGTGCGCGCCGCACGATGCGGTGGTCGGCGCCGCCGCCGCCCGCGTGGTGCACCTGTTCGAGTCGCCCGCCGAGGCCTTCGGCGCGGCGGCCGTCGTCGAGCGCGTCTCGGCGTTCCTGGCCGCCGATCCGCCGCTCGAACGACCCGCCGACCAGCCGACCCGAGCGGAGTTCGAGGCCATCGCGACGGCGTGACACGCCCGGACGAGGGTCAGGTGCCGGCGAGCCCGAATCAGGGGTGCTGGCTGGGTCGACCTAGCCGCACTTGACGCCGTAGTCGGGTCGATACACCGCTCGGAACTTGTCGGTCGTGGTGTGGCCGTCGGCGTAGTGGCGCGTGCGGCCGGTGGTGACCACGTCGCAGGCGCCGGACTTCGCGGTCGTCTGGCTTGTCTGCTCGCCGTACACGTTCTGGGTCGAGTACATCGTGACCGTGACGCTGGTGTCGGTGTAGCTCGTCCAGATGAGCACGCCGTAGGGCGTGTTGTTCGTGATCTTCTGGTCGGGGTCGGGGAACCCGAGCGTCGCCTCCCGACCGAACGGGTAGCGCGGGAAGTAGATCGAGTGGGCCTGGTGGCTCACGATGTCGAGGCCGGCGAAGAACGCCGCGTTGAAGAGGGTGGTCGAGAACTGCGACACCCCGCCGCCCACCTCGTCGGCGTGCTGGCCATCGCGGATCGCGCCGGCCAGCACGAAGCCGTCGGTCACCGTGCGGGGCCCGACCTGCGCGTTCAGGGAGAACGTCTCGCCCGGCTTGATGATGGCGCCGCGCACCTTGTCGGCGATGCGGTGGATGTTGATGACCCGCGGCTGGCCGCCCTGGTAGTAGGTCGTGAAGCTCTTGACCTGGGCCTGGTTGTTCCACATGACGGTGGTGCCGACCGCCTCCTTGATGCCGAGCTTCTGCGCCGCCTCGGTGGTGAACGCCGGGTGGTCGACCTGCAGCGCGATGTCGGCCTGCGGTGCGCCGGCGGTGATCGCTGCGAGCAACCGGGCCGGCGAGTCGGCCGCGCAGCAGACGGTGCCGTCCTGGCTCGGCACGATCGTGACGGTCGGCGGCGTGACCTGGAACTGCGCGTCCTTGGCCGTGGTGGGCGCCGGAAGCGCGGCCTTGACGTCGCTCACGGCCCGCTTCGAGTCCAGCGTCAGCTCGAGCCCCTTGGGGCCGGGCTTCGACCCGAGCCACGAGCGCACCGTGGACGGCGACAGCAGCGCCTGCTGCCCGCCGGCCTTCACCAGCAGCCCATGGCTGGTCTTGAAGTTCACCTCGTCGGCGACGGCCCGGGCCCGCTCGTTCGACACGGAGGGGTCACGGTTGACGGTGGTGGTGATCACGACGATGGGCAGCTCACCCGAGGCGGCGCGGCGCAGCAGCTGGGTCTTGACGGTGCCGGCGTCGATCGACCGGCCGCTGTGCCCGCTGATGATCCCGATGCCCGCGCTCGTGTTCACGAGCGACGGCTCGGCCACGGCCACCGCGCCCGGGCCCTGGAGGCCGGCCAGCCCCGCCGCCAGCGCGTCGTCGCGCACGGTGAAGATCAAGGGCGCGGTGCGGGCGGCGGCGAACGAGCCGAGCCAGACGAGCGGACGGACCGGCAGCGCCTTGCCGTCGTCGAGCGCGAGGGTGGCCTGGATGGTGGCGTCCTCGTCGAGCATCAGGCCGAGCGCCTCGGCGCTGATCACGTACGTGCGGCCCGGGATGCGCACCTGCACCGGGACCTTCGCGTACTGCGCCGCGATGTCGCGCACGGTGATGGCCAGACGGTCTTCGGCCAGGCGTCCGATGTCGCGTCCGGCGAGCTTCACGTTGCGCGGGACCTTGCCGCTCGCGCTCCCGGTGTCGATGGCCCACGCGCCGAGCACGAGCAGCACGACGAGGACGGGGGTCCCGATGCCCAGCAGGACCCGGGTACGACGTGTCGCCATCGCTCAACCTTGGCACGTCGGCGGGCGCGGTTCGGGGAAGCGCGCCGGCGGACGGAGCACCGGCCACGGTTTGCCATGATGTCGGGGATCATGGCGGCCGCAAGCGTTCGCGGCCGCGCCAGCCGACGACGCCGGTTGCACCCGGTTGATGGGAGTACACGTGGGAATCAACGATGGACGGGTCTGCATCGTCACCGGCGCGGGCCGGGGGATCGGCCGCGAGCACTCGCTGATGCTGGCGGCCCAAGGAGCGAAGGTCGTCGTGAACGACCTCGGCGGCGAGATGGACGGCAGCGGGCGCTCGACCGGCCCGGCCCAGGAGGTCGTCGACGAGATCGTGGCCGCCGGCGGGGAGGCCGTCGTCAACGGCGACGACATCAGCGATTGGGACGGCGCCAAGCGGCTGATCGATCAGGCGGTCGACGAGTTCGGCCGGCTCGACGTGCTGATCAACAACGCCGGCATCCTGCGCGACCGCATGCTGACCAACATGACCGAAGCCGAGTGGGACGCGGTGATCAAGGTCCACCTCAAGGGCACGTTCGCGCCGGCCCGCCATGCCGCCGCCTACTGGCGCGAGCGCTCCAAGGCCGGCGAGGAGAACGATGGCCGCCTCATCAACACGTCGTCGCCGTCGGGCATCTACGGCAACGTCGGCCAGACCAACTACGGCGCCGCTAAAGCCGGCATCGCCGCGTTCACGATCATCGCGGCGAAGGAGCTGGCCCGCTACGGCGTGACCGTCAACGCCATCGCCCCCGCCGCGCTGACCCGCATGACCGAGAACCTCGGGCTCGGCAAGGCCGACGAAGAGACCAAGGCCCGGATGTCGCCGCGCTGGATCGCACCCATCGTCACCTGGCTCGCGTCCCCCGAGTCGCGGGACGTGACCGGCCGGGTGTTCGACGTGACCGGCCATGCGCTGTCGGTGTCCGAGGGCTGGCACCGCGGCCCGACCCAGGAGAACCCGCCGGACGACCCCGAGCTCCTGGGCGAGATCGTGACGCACCTCGTCGCGATCGCGCGCCCGAACGCCAACACATTCGGTTACGACGAGAAGTAGGGGGATCCCAGATGCCGATCAATCCTGATGCCGTGGGCGCGACGGGCGAGCCCGTCACCCACGCGTGGACGTCGACCGACGCCATCCTCTACGCCCTCGGAGTGGGGGCCGGGGCGGCCGATCCCTTCGACGAGCTCGAGTTCACGACCGAGAACTCGAACGGCGTCGAGCAGCAGGTGCTGCCGACGATGGCCGTGGTGCTGGGGGCGGGCGGGGGCAGTGCGTTCGGGTCGATCGGCTCGTTCAACCCGGCCATGCTCGTCCACGGCGAGCAGGCGATCACGCTGCACCGGCCGATCCCGGTGCAGGGTGAGGTGTCCACGGTCGGCCAGATCATCGGCATCTACGACAAGGGCAAAGGCGCGGTGGTCGAGTCGAAGGCGGTGTCGACCGACGTGGCCACCGGCGAGCCGCTGTTCACCAACGTCTCGTCCGTGTTCATCCGCGGCGAGGGCGGTTGGGGCGGCGACCGGGGCCCATCGGGCCCGAGGAACGTCCCGGCCGACCGCGCCCCCGACCACGAGGTCACCTACCAGACCCGCACCGACCAGGCGCTGCTCTACCGGCTCTCGGGCGACCGCAACCCGTTGCACTCCGACCCGACGTTCGCGGCGATGGGCGGCTTCGACCGGCCCATCCTCCACGGCCTGTGCACCTACGGCTTCACGGGACGGGCGCTCCTGCACGCCCTCTGCGACGGCGACCCCACCCGCTTCACCGGCTTGGAGGGCCGCTTCACCTCGCCGGTGATGCCCGGCGAGCCGCTGACCGTGCGGATGTGGACGGGCGACGGCGAGGCCGTCTTCCAGACCGTCGGCGGCGACGGGCGCGTCGTGCTCGATGCCGGCCGGGTCACCTTCGGCTGAGCGCGATGCGTTCGTGCACCTCGCTCAAGTGGGCTCCGCCGTCCTGCTGCCCTGATGCTCCGCGCGGCGGGCGGGCAGGAGCACGCCGGGTGCGAGCTGGGCTGGTCGCGTCGGCATGACCCCCGGCGCCCGCGAGGCCGTGGCCTGGAACGCCGGGGGCTGGTGGATGGTCAGCTCGCACGCCGAGGTGCTGGCCGTCTCCCGGGATCCGGCCACGTTCTGCTCGGCCCGGGGCATCCTGACCCTCGAGATCGGCGTCGAGTATCCGTCGCCGCCGACGATGCTGCACACCGATCCGCCCGAGCACACGCGCTACCGCAAGCTCGTGCAGCCCGGGTTCGCGCCGGCCGTGATCCGGGCCTTGGAGGCGCCGGTCCGCGCCCTGGCCGTGGAGCGGATCGAGCGGATCGAGCCCGGCGCGGTCGTGGACCTCGTGCCGGCGCTGGCCGAGCCGTTTCCCGTCGAGGTCATCGCCGATCTGCTCGGCGTGCCCGCCGCCGACCGGGCCCGCTTCGTCGCGTGGTCGGACGCCTCGATCCCCGATGCCAGCGACCTCTCGCTCGACGAGCGCATGGCGCTGATGGGCGAGATGCACGTCTACCTCCTGAACGCCGCGCGTGAGCGGCGCGGCGGGACCGGGGACGACCTCGTGACCGTGCTCGCGAACGTCGACGTCGACGGCGAGGTCCTGTCGGACGACGAGCTGGTCATGTTCCTCAACCAGCTGCTCGTGGCCGGCAACGAGACCAGCCGCAACATGATCAGCGGCGGCCTCTGGGCGCTCGCCGAGCGGCCCGACCAATGGGCCCGCCTGCACGCCGATCGGGGCCTCGTGCGCACCGCGATCGAAGAGATCCTGCGCTGGACCACGCCGGTCGTGGCCTTCATGCGCACCGCCACCCGCGCCACCGAGCTGCGCGGCGTCGCGATCGCCGCGGGTGACCCGGTCCTGCTGCTCTACGAGGCCGCCAACCGCGACGTCGAGGCGTTCGGGCCGACCGCGGGGGAGCTCGACGTGGGCCGCGACCCGAACCCGCACGTGGCTCTCGGGTTCGGTCCCCACTTCTGCATCGGCGCCGCCCTCGCCCGCCTCGAAGCTCGCGTCGTGCTCGAGGAGCTGCTCGATCGCTTCACGACGATCGAGCCCGCCGGAGACATCGAGCGCACGACCAGCGAGATCATCGCCGGCGTCCGCCGCGCCCCTGTGCGGTTCGCGGGCTCGCCCGCTGCGGCCGCGCCGCCTCGCTCCGCCCTCTGAGCGGGGCTCCGCGGCGCAGCCGTCTTCGATGCGAGCCGGGCTCGCCGCGCCGTCGGCGGGAAGGCCGGGCGGTCAGAGCGCGCGGCGGAACCTCACGCCGTCGACGATGTGCGTCCGCGGGTGGGCAAAGGCCTCGGTGGGGCCATCGAGGTCGAGCTCGACGTGGCGGTGGCGGTCGGTGAACAGGCAGTGCTGGGTGCCGAGCGCACCCTCGCAGCGCACGAACACCCACGACGGCCCGCCGGGGTCGGCGAAGGCGAACAGGGTGCGGACCACGTCGGCGGTCGCGTACTGCGCCGTGAGCGGGTGATCGCCGCGCCCCCATGCCCGCACGAGCAGCTGGGTGTAGCGCGCCGGATCGGGCGGCAGGATCGGCGCCGTGGCCTGCGTGGCCTGCGTGGCCTGCGCTTGGGCGGCAGACGCGCTCGACGGGCCGACCGCGGCACCGCCGACGACGAGCGCACCGGCGACGAGGGATGAGGTGATCATGTTCTTGAGCATGGGTTGCCGGTTGCCCGCTCGCGTCGACCTCCAAACGTGCTACTTCCAGTCGAAGTACCAGTGGCGGCCGAGCAGGGTGGCGGCCAGGGCGCCGATGGCGGGCGCGAGGTTGTCCATCAGCTCCGGGCAGTAGGCGTAGTGCTGCATCGCCAGCTCGAACGCGCCTCGGGCGTCGGTGGGGGGACGCTCGACGAGCAGCTCGAGCGACTCCAGGCCGAGCCCGATCAGCTCGGCACCGTAGGACTCTCGCCAGAAGTGCAGGACGGCCACATGCTCGGGTCCGCCGTGGCCCTCCTTCTCGGCGCCGGACCAGGCCAGGAGCGCCGGCACCTCCCAGCCCCCGGCGGCGGGGACCAGCACGATGTGGACGGTCTCGCCCTGCAGCGAGCGCAGCGCGACGTCGTCGGGCCGGGTGTCGAGCCGGTCACGGATGGCGACCTCGTCGGCCTGCAGCTTGGCGAGGTGTCGGGGGACGTCGCTGAGGTACGCGTCGGCGGCCGGATCGCCGAGCCAGCGGACGAACAGGTCGGGTGCGGGGGTGACCTCGCTGAGGCGGGCGATGCCGGGCCGGTCGTCGGCAAGGATCTGGACGCGCCAGGTGAGCTGGTCGACGATCAGGTCCGGCACCGAGCCGAGCAGCACGGGCCACAGCCCGGTGCGCGCGTGGCGCTCGCGCAGGGCCCGCCAGGTGGCCAGCGCCTGCACGCCGCCCGGCACCTCCAAGAGCCACGCCTGGTCGCCGCGCAGCGTGCGACACCACGGCGTGAAGCCCGACGGCAGGCCGCGCAGCGCCTCGGGGGGCGGAGCCTCGCTCATGCCTGCCGCCCCGCGTGCCAGCCCATGTCAGAAGAGCCGGAGCTCGTTCGAGGCGAGGCCGCGGAGCTCGTCGTAGTCGACCTCGAGCCACGAGATGCCCCGGTCGGCAGCCAGCACGCGGGCCTGCGGCTTGATCTGCTGCGCGACGAACATGCCGCGCACGGGTCGGAGCATCGGGTCGCGGTTGAGGAAGTCGAGGTAGCGGGTGAGCTGCTCGACGCCGTCGATCTCGCCGCGGCGCTTGATCTCGACGGCGACGGTGACCCCGTCGGCGTCGCGGCACAGGAGGTCGACGGGGCCGATGTCGGTCGGGTACTCGCGGCGCACCAGGCGGAAGCCCTCGGCCAGGTGGGTGCAGTTCGCGGCGAGCAGCTCCTGGAGGTGCGCCTCGACCCCGTCCTTCTGCAGGCCCGGGTCGGTGCCGAGGACCCAGCTGCTGTCGCTGAGCACCTCGACCAGGGTGATGGTGATCTTCTCACCGTTGGGGTTGGTGACCGTCCACACGCCGTCACCCTCGACGAGCCGGTTCGGCGCGTTCATCCAGTTGAGCGGCTTGTACGCGCCGCCGTCCGCGTGGATCGCGACGCACCCGTCGGCCTTCACCATGATCAGGCGCGGCGCCAGCGGCAGGTGCGCGCTGAGCCGCCCGGCATAGTCCACCGAACAGTTCGCAACGATGACGCGCATGGGCCTGAGGCTACTTTCCGGCCCGCGGTGGCCAGAGCGGGCTCGGGGTGCGACCTCATGGCCTCCGAGACCGTGGGTCGCCCTGAGCGCGGCGGCGCCACGGGGCCGCGCTTGAAAAGGCGGAGCGAGGCGGAGAAGCCGCGTCGAGCGAGCGCGCCTTGGGGCGAAGGTTGCCGGAGATCTTCTTGCGACGGGCCTGCAGGTCGCGGTGGGTGAGGGTGGTGACCTGGTCGGGCTCGACGCCGAAGCTGGCCTTCACGCCGGTGAGGTCGAGCTCCCACGAGGCGGGGTCGAACCCCGCGTCGCTGGCGATGCGCTCGCCGTGGCGCGTCGCGAAGTACAGCGAGATGTTGGCGATCTCGGCGAACAGGTCGAGGTCGGGGGCGAGGGTCGCGATGGCGCCATCGAGGAAGACGAGGTTCTTGATGAACAGCATCAGCTCCTTGGGGAGCCGGGCGCCGTAGCCGAGCAGGGCCTTCACGGTCTTCTGGATCTCGGCGGTGAGCTCGTCGGGGGTGAGCTTGGTGGGATCGACGACCGGGCCGGCTAGCCCCAGCTCGTCGACGACCGCCTGCAGGTCGGCGTCGGGTGGCAGCGCCCCGAGGTCGCGGAGCGCCTCCATCTGCACCATGAGGTCGTTCATCGAGGCGCCCATCAGCAGGCGCAGGAACGCGAGGCGGCGGGTCTCGCCGAGGCGCCCGGTGATGCCGAAGTCCAGCAGCGCGGTGCGGCCGTCGGGCAGCACGAAGAGGTTGCCGCCGTGGAGGTCGCCGTGGAAGATGCCGTGGAGCATGCAGCCCTCGAGGAAGCCGATCATGCCGGTGCGTATCACCGCCTCGGTGTCCACGCCGGCGTCCTGCATGCCGGCCACGTCGTCGAACGCGAAGCCTTCGAGCCGCTCCATCACCAGCACCCGGGGCGTGACCAGGTCGGGGTGCGGCCGGGGGATCACGTAGCCGCGCTGGTCGAGCGCGGCGAACGAGCGGGCCACGTCGAGCATGTTCTGGGCCTCGAGCCGGAAGTCGAGCTCTTCGGTGATGGTCTCGGCGAACAGCTCGACCAGCGCCGGAGGGTTGGCCAGCGCCGCCACTGGGATGCGGCCGACGAGGAACGGTGCCAACCAGGCCATCACCCGCAGGTCGTCGTGCACGCGGTGGCCGACCGAGGGCCGCTGGACCTTCACGACCACGTCCTCGCCGCTGTGCAGCGTGGCCGCGTGCACCTGGGCGATCGACGCGGCGGCCAGCGGGGTGCGGTCGAAGGAGGAGAACACCCGGCCGAGCGGCTGCCCGAGCTCGGCCTCGACCACCTGGCGCACGACCGCGAACCGCTCGGGCGGCACCTGGTCCCGGCAGCGCTTGAACTCGCCGACCAACTCCTCGGGGAACAGCCCGTCGCCGGCCGAGATGATCTGGCCCAGCTTGATGTAGGTGGGGCCGAGGGCCTCGGCGGCGAGGCGCAGCCGGCGGGACAGGCCGGCGCGCGAGACCGCCCCGCCCTGGCGCCGCTCGACGAGCGCCCAGCCGGCGACGGCCCCGCCAACCTGACGCACGGTCCGTACGACGCGGCGCCCGGGTGGCAGGCGCCGGGGCCGGACCAGGTCAGGCAGCTCGGCCCGTACCCCGGCGCGCACGGCGTCGATGCCCCGCCGCCAGGACATCTCCTCGGGCACGACGATCCACGGGGCGTCGTCCGTGAACACCCCGATGGCGAGGTCGGCCGGCCGCTCGAGGCCGGCCGCGTCGGGGGCGTCCGCTGCGGGATCGATCACGGGCGGAGTCTCGCACCGCAACCGCCGAACCAGACACCCAGCGAAAGTCGAGGCAATGACCGGCCGAAACGGTGGGTCATTGCCTCGACTTTGTCGGGAAGGCAGGAATCCACCGTGAGAGGGGAGTCATTGCCTCGGCGCGAGACCGGAGGCGATGACTGGCCGAGACGGTGGGTCATTGCCTCGACTTTGTGGGGAGCGCGCTAGGTCGGGTCGGGGAAGTGTGGGGGGCGCTTGGCGGACCAGGCGCGGACGCCCTCGGCGTAGTCGGGCTCGGTCATCATGCGCTCGAGCAGGGCCTCGGAGCGGGCGACGGCGCTGCCGACGTCACCGTGGAGATCGGCGTAGAGCTGCCGCTTGGTCTCGGCCAGGGATGACGGCGAGACCTCGGTGGCCAGCGCCTGGGCGTAGGCGAGCGTGGCCGGGAGCAGCTCGTCGGGCGGGAACACCCGGTTCACGAGCCCCATCGCCGCGGCCTCGTCGGCCAGCACGACGCGGCTGGACAACAGCAGGTCGGCGGCGTGGCCGATGCCGACGAGCCGGGGCAGGACCCACGAGAGGCCGTACTCGGCGGGGAGCCCCAGCCGGGGGGCCGACGTGGTGAGCTTGGCGCCGGCCGCGGCGAACCGCAGGTCGCAGTAGCAGGCGAGCACCAGCCCCACGCCGGCCGCCGGGCCGTTGATGGCCGCGATCACCGGGAAGCGGAGGCCGTAGTGCCAGGCGAAGGCGTGGTCGAACTCGGGCCGGACCCCGTGCCCCGGGGTCGCCAGCGGGTCGGGGGTGCCGGGGTCGTAGCCGCCGCGGGCCACGTGCCCGTCGAGTGCTGTCGTGTCGGCGCCAGCACAGAACCCGCGTCCCTCGCCGGTGACCACGACCACCCGCACCGTCGGGTCGGCCTCGAGCCGCGCGAAGAGCCAGCGGTACTCGGTGTGCATGCGGCCGGTCCACGCGTTGAGGCGGTGCGGCCGCGACAGCGTGACCACCGCAACCCCGTCGTGCCGGGCGAGGGTGATCGTGCGCAGGTCCCCGAGGTCCACCGCGGCATCCTGGCACGGCCGCGATGACCCGCCGGCGCTCGTGGCCTCTCGCGGTACCATCGCACGGCACGTTCCGGTCGGACGGGGGTCGGGGGGCGGCCGCCGGGTTGGATCGCTGCGTCCCCCCAGCCGTCCGAGGTCACCGCCTGCAATGACCAGTTCCCGCAGCACAGGGGAGTGGGCCGCGGTCCTGCGCCAGCAGGAAGCGGTGGCTCGGCTCGGCCAGCGCGGGCTGCAGGGCATCGCGCTGGACGCGCTGCTGTCCGAGGCCGCCCAGATCGTGGCCGAGACGCTCGAGGCCGACGACGCGATCCTGCTCGAGCTGCTGCCGTCCTGGCGCGAGCTGCGGGTGCGCGCTGCGGTGCACCACGGCCGGCCGGTGCCGCAGCAGTTCCTCCTGGACGTGCTGATCCCGGCCGGTCGCGCCTCCCAGGCCGGGTACACGCTGATGCTCGGCGCCCCCGTCGTCTGCAACGACCTACAGGCCGAGCAGCGGTTCACGCCGGCGGCCGACCGGCACGCGGTGCCCGTCCGGGCCGGGGTCACGGCGATGATCGGCTGGGAGGACCAGCCGTGGGGGGTTCTCGGTGCCAACTGCGAAGCCGTCCGCAACTGGACCAGCGACGAGGTGCGGTTCCTCCAGTCGATCGGCAACGTGATCGGGCTGGCGATCCAGCGCCAGCGGATCGAAGACGAGCTGCGCGAGAGCAACGCCCGCCTCGACCTCTCGTTGGCCGTCGGGGGCCTCGGCACCTGGATGTGGGACCGCGCCGACGACCGCATGCAGCTGTCGGGGGCGCTCGAGCGCCTGACCGGCGTCGGCGACTACCGGGGCACGCTCGGCCACTTCCTCGAGATCGTCCACCCCGACGACCGAGACGCGCTCCGCGTTGCCGCCAACGAGGCGTTCGACGGCCCGGGCGAGCTGTCGGTCTCGTACCGCGTGCGCACGGCCGAGGGCGAGATCCGCTGGATCGAGGCGCGCGGGCGCCTCGTCGCCGACGCGATCGGGCCGCCGCACCGCATGGTCGGGGTCGCGACCGACATCACCGAGCGGCGCATGGTCGACGAGATGAAGGAGTCACTGCTGGCGCGCGAGCACCAGGCCCGCTTGGCGGCCGAGGCGGCGCGTGAGCGGGTGGCGTTCCTGGCCGCCGCCAGCGCGTCGCTCAGCGCCAGCCTCGACCCGGCCGTGACGCTCGAGAGCCTGGCCCGCCTGCTGGTGCCGCACCTATGCGACGTGTGCTTCATCGACCTGCTCGACGAGGAAGGCCGTCTGGTCGAGGCCGCGGCCGGCCACCACGATGCCGACGCGCTCGCGCTGGTCCGCGAGCTGCGCCGCCGCCGCTCCGCGCTCGGCGACCAGGGCGGCATCTGGAGCGGGCAGCGGGTCGCGCTCACCGGGGAGGCCGAGATGGTGGCGGACATCCGCGATGAGGACTATCGCCGCGTCACCGACGATCCCCAGCACCTCCAGCTGATGCGCCGGTTCGGGGCGCGTTCGGGGGCGGCGGTGCCCCTGGTGGCCCGCGGGCGCGTGCTCGGCGTGCTGACGCTGATCTGCGTCGGCGAGCGGCGGCGGTTCTCGGCCGAGGACCTGCCCCTGGTGGAGGACCTCGGCCGCCGGGCGGCGATGGCGGTCGACAACGCCCGCCTCTACGAGTCCCGCAACCGCGTGGCCCGCACGCTGCAGCGCAGCCTGCTGCCCCCGGCGTTGCCGACGATCGCCGGCATCGAGGTCGCGGCCCGCTACCGCGTGGCCGAGGCCGAGACCGAGATCGGCGGCGACTTCTACGACGTCTTCGAGGTCAGCGACGGCGCCTGGGCCGTGGTGATCGGCGACGTCTGCGGCCGGGGGCCCGAGGCGGCGGCCATCACGGGTCTGATGCGCCACTCGGTCCGCGCGGCGGCCGTGCACGAGTCCCGCCCGAGCCGCATCCTGAGCCAGACCAACGAGGCGGTCCTCGGCCAGATCGACGACACGCGGTTCTGCACCGCCGCCATGCTGCGCCTTCACCCTCCGGGCCTGAGGGGCCGCTCGGCCAGGATCACCGCCTCCTCAGGCGGTCACCCGCGGCCCCTCGTCGTGCATCCCGACGGCCGGGTCGAGTGGATCGACTGCGCGGGCACGCTGCTCGGCGTGCTCCCGAAGCCGACGCTGGTCGACGCCACCGTGGTCCTCCCGCGGGGCAGCTCGGTCGTGCTGTTCACCGACGGCGTCACCGAGGCGCGCCGGGGCCCCGAGCAGTTCGGCGAGTCCCGGCTGATCGAGGCATTGTCCAGCGGCGCCGAGCTGAGCGCCGAGGCCCTGGCCGCCCGCATCGAAGCGGCGGTCGCGGACTTCCAAGACCACGGCAACGACGACCTCGCCGTCCTCGTCGTCCGCGTCGCCCCGTGATCGGCCGCCGGCCAGCGCGCTGAACCTGGCGGGGCAACATCCGGTCCTGGGCCGACTTCCGTGCGGCACTGCTCGACGGCCCGGTCGGGACCGACGTGTAGACAGGGCCGATGGCTGAGCTCGACGACCATGCCCTCGCCCGGACGCTCGCGGAGGAGGCCGGCGTCCTGCTGCTCGGCGTGCGCAGCCGCCTCGTCGACGCGGGGGCCGATGCGGCCACGCTCAAGGCCGAGGGCGACCGGGCGGCCCACGACCTGCTGATGGCGCGGTTGGCGGAGCTGCGGCCGCACGACGCGGTGATGTCCGAGGAGGGCCGCGACGGCGTGGGCCCCCGCGACCTCGCCCGGCTCGACGCGCCGCGGGTCTGGATCGTCGATCCACTCGACGGCACCCGTGAGTTCTCGGAGCCGCCGCGGCCCGACTGGGCGGTACACGTGGCGCTGGTCGTCGACGGCCAACCGGTGGCGGGTGCGGTCGCCCTGCCCGCCCAGCGCCGCACGCTGGCCACCGACCCGCCGCCGCCCACGCCGCCCGCCCCGCCCGCGCGCCCGCGCGTGATCGTCAGCCGCACCC
>JAODBM010000008.1 GCA_025463985.1 Acidimicrobiales bacterium | reverse complement strand
GACGGCGGCCCTGGCCGACCTGCCGGCGGTCACGGGCGTGCGCGGGCTGGGCCTGCTGCTCGCCGCCCAGCTCGCCCCGGGCCTCGATGCGCGGGTGGTGGCCGCCGAGGCGCTCGTCCGCGGCCTCATCGTCAACGCCGTCACGCCCAGCGCGCTGCGCCTCGCTCCGTCCCTGCTGGTGACCGATGACGAGATCGACGAGGCCGTGGCCACCCTGGCTGCGATCCTGGCCGACCAGGAGGTCGCGCCGTGACCCGCCACCTGCTCGAGATCGACGACCTGAGCAAGGGCGAGCTGCTCGAGGTGCTCGAGCGCTGCAGCGAGACGCATCCGCCGAAGGTGCTCGCGGGTCGGGGCGCGGCGCTGCTGTTCGAGAAGCCGTCGAACCGCACCCGGCACTCGACCGAGATGGCGGTCGTGCACCTCGGCGGCCACCCGATCTACGTGCGGCCCGAGGAGGTCGGCCTCGACGTGCGCGAGACGGCCGAGGACGTGGCCCGCACGCTCGGCTGTTACCACGCCGTCATCGCGGCACGCGTGTTCGAGCATCACAAGCTCGAGCGGATGGCCGGCGCGGGCGGCGTGCCGGTCGTCAACCTGCTGTCCGACCAGAGCCACCCGCTGCAGGCCATCGCGGACCTGCTCACGATCCGCGCCGAGTTCGGTGCTTTCGCTGGGCGCACCCTGGCCTGGGTCGGCGACTACTCGAACGTCGCCCGCTCGCTCGGCTTGGCGGCGTCGATGGTCGGCATCGGCCTGCGGTTCGCGGCGCCCGACGGCTACGGGCCGCCGCCGCAGGAGCTGGCCCGGTTCCGCGAGCTGGGTGCGCCGCAGGCCGTCTCGACCGACGACCCGAAGACCGCGGTCGACGGCGTCGACGTGGTGTCGACCGACGCCTGGTACGCGATGGGCCAGGAGGAGGAGGCGGTCGCCCGCCGCGCCGCGTTCGCCGACTACACGGTCGACGGCGCGCTGCTCGCCGCCGCCGCACCGGGCGTCATCCTGCTGCACTGCCTGCCCGCGCACCGCGGCGAGGAGGTTAGCGACGAGGCGCTCGAGGGCCCCCACAGCCGGGTCTGGCCCCAGGCGCGGAACCGCCTGGCCGCGGCCCGCGGCGCCATCGAGTGGCTCGTCACCCACAGCGAGCCCACTGGCGCCACCGAGGCCATGGAGGGGTCACCGTGACGGAGCGAGCTGCGGGCCGGCTGTCCAAGACCCAGCGCCAGCACCTCTTGGCCAAGCTCCTCGCCGGCCACGCGGTCACGAGCCAGGAGCAGGCCGTCGAACTGCTCGCCGGCGACGGCGTCACCGCCACCCAGGCCACCGTCTCGCGCGATCTCGACGACCTCGGGGCCATCAAGGTCCGCTCGGGCGACGGCGATGCCATCTACGCCATCCCGGAGCTGCCCAAAGATCAGCGGGCCCCCGACGACCACCTGCGGCGCGTGTTCGGCGACTGGGTCGTCGAGGTCGGCTCGTCGCTCAACCTCGTCGTGCTGCGCACGCCGCCCGGCTCGGCCCACGTCGTGGGATCGGCCCTCGACCGCGCCGCGCTGCCCGAGGTGCTCGGCACCGTGGCTGGCGACGACACGCTGATCGTCGTGGTGAGCGAGGACGTCGGCGGCCGGGCCCTGGGCGACCGGCTCCGCGACCTCGCGGGGTTGTAGGCGTGCCGCGCCGACCCGGTCCATCGTGAACCCGAACGTCGACCTGAGCCGAGAGAGAGTGGAAACGTGACCAAGCGCGTGGTGTTGGCCTACAGCGGAGGACTGGACACCTCGGTGGCCGTCCGCTGGATGATCGAAGAGCTCGGCGTCGAGGTCATCGCGCTGGCAGTCGACGTCGGGCAGGCCAGCGACGACTGGGACGTCGTGCGCGAACGGGCGCGCGCCGCCGGCGCCATCGACGCCATCGTGGTCGACGCCCGTCAGGAGTTCGCCGAGCAGTTCGTCGCGCCCGCCCTCAAGGCCAACGCCATGTACGAGGGCCGCTACCCGCTCGTCTCGGCCCTCAGCCGACCGGTCATCGTCAAGCACCTCGTCGAGGCGGCGCGCGCGCACGGCGCCCACGCGGTCGCCCACGGCTGCACCGGCAAGGGCAACGACCAGGTCCGTTTCGAGGTCTCCACCCGCGCCCTCGCGCCCGACCTCGAGGTCATCGCTCCGGTGCGGGGATGGGGCATGACCCGCGAGGAGTCGATCCTCTACGCCTACCGCCACGACATCCCGATCCAGGCGACGAAGGAGAAGGTGTACTCGATCGACGACAACCTCTGGGGCCGAGCCATCGAGTGCGGCGAGATGGAGGACCCCTGGGCGGTCCCGCCGCCGGGCGTGTGGTTGCTGACCCAGCAGACGGCCACCGAACCTCGTGACCTCGTCATCGGGTTCGAGCAGGGCACGCCGGTCTCCGTCGACGGCGAGCGGCTCGGCATGCTCGACGTGATCGCGCGGCTCAACGACGTCGTGGGCTCGTACGGCTGGGGTCGCATCGACATGGTCGAGAACCGCCGCGTCGGCATCAAGAGCCGCGAGACCTACGAGTGCCCGGCGAGCCTCGCCCTGATCCTCGCCCACAAGGACCTGGAGTCGATCTGCCTCGAGCGCGACCTCGATCGCGAGAAGGCGCGCATCGAACCCCGCTACGCCGAGCTCATCTACGACGGCCTCTGGTTCAGCCCGCTCAAGCAGGCGTTCGACTCGTTCGTCGACTCCAGCCAGGAGTTCGTGACCGGCGAGGTGCGCCTGCACCTCGAACCCAACAGCTGCGCGATCACTGGTCGTCGCAGCGAACATTCCCTGTACGACTACGAGCTGGCCACCTATGACGCGGCCGATCGTTTCCGCCACGAAGACTCCGCCGGCTTCGTGCGGCTCTGGGGCCTGGGCATCGAGACCTGGGCCGCGCGCCAGGGGTCGAAGCGGGCGACGCCGTGACGCGGGGGAGGGGGCGGCGGTGACGCTGTGGCACGGCCGGTTCGGCGACGGCCCGGCGGAACCGCTGCTCGCGTACACGGTGAGCCTGCCGTACGACAGGCGGCTGGCCGCCGACGACATCGCCGGATCGCGCGCCCACGTGAAGGGGCTCGTGCGGGGCGGGATCCTCGACGGCGATGAGGCCGGCGCCATCCTCGCCGCTCTCGACCAGGTCGAGGCCGAGCTGAGCGACGGCACGTTCGCGTTCCAGCGGTCGGACGAGGACATCCACACCGCGGTCGAGCGCCGCGTGACCGAGGTGGCCGGCCCGGCCGGCGGCAAGCTCCACACCGGACGCAGCCGCAACGACCAGGTCGCCACCGACCTGCGCCTCTACACGAAGCGGTCGCTGGTCGAGGTCGCCGCCGGCGTCCTCGCGCTGCAGCGCACGCTGCTCGCCCGCGCCACCGAGGCGGGCGACGCGTACCTCCCGGGCTACACGCACCTGCAGCGGGCCCAGCCGGTGCTGCTCTCCCACCACCTCCTCGCCCACGGCTGGGCGCTCGCCCGCGACCTCGACCGGCTGCTCGCCACCCGCGTGCGCGCCGACGTGTCGCCGCTCGGCGCCGGCGCGCTGGCCGGGTCCTCGCTGCCTCTCGACCCGGTGGGCACGGCAGCCGACCTCGGGTTCGCCGCCGTCTTCGACAACTCGCTCGACGCCGTCAGCGACCGCGACTTCGTCGCCGAGGCGCTCTTCGACCTCGCGCTGCTCGGCGTCCACCTCTCGCGCCTCGGCGAGGAGGTCGTGCTGTGGTCGACCGAGGAGTTCGGCTTCCTCAAGCTCGCCGACGCCTATGCCACGGGCTCGTCGATGCTGCCGCAGAAGAAGAACCCTGACATCGCCGAGCTGGCCCGCGGCCGGTCCGGTCGGTTGATCGGCCACCTCACCGGCGTGCTCACGACCCTCAAGGGCCTGCCGCTCGCCTACAACCGCGATCTCCAGGAGGACAAGGAGCCGTTGTTCGACGCCGTCGACCAGGTCGTCCTCGCGCTCGCAGCGATGGAAGGCCTGCTCGCCTCCTCCACGTTCGACACCGCGCGCATGGCGGCCGCGGCCGACTCGCCCTATGCCGCGGCCACCGACCTGGCCGAGCACCTGGTCGAGGGGGGCATGCCGTTCCGTGACGCGCACGCGGTCGTGGGCGGCATCGTGCGCGCCGCGATAGACGGCGACCAGTCCATGGCCGACCTGGTCGCCGCGCACGATGCGCTCGGCCCGGACGCGGTCCGCCTGCTCGAGCCCGGCGTCTCGGTCACGCGGCGCACGACCCGCGGGGGCGCCGGTCCCGGCCCGGTCGCCGAGCAGATGGACCGCTATCGGGCTCGCCTGGCGGCCGACCACGAGCGGCTCGACCGTGGCTGAGGCCAGGGCCGACGCCGACGCCGAGGGGGAGGGGGCGCCGTGGCCCCACCGCGAGTCGATCCGGGTGCGCTACCACGAGGTCGACATGCAGCAGGTGGTGTTCAACGGCCACTACCTCGCGTACTGCGACATCGCGATCTCGGGCTGGATGCGGGCGGCGATCGGCTGGAGCGGGCCCGACGACGGCATCGACTGGATGCTCGTGCGGGTCGTGCTCGATTGGCAGGGCTCGGCGACCTACGGCGACGTGCTCGACATCGACTGCGGCATCGCCCGGTGGGGGACGAGCTCGTTCGACGTGGGCTTCCGCGGCCTGGTCGGCGAGCGCCCGGTGTTCAGCGCCACGATCACCTACGTGTGCGTCACGCCCGGAACGAAATCCCCGATCGCGGTGCCGACGGACGTGCGGGAGCGCCTCGCCCAAGTCCCGGGCACCGGGTGAACCGCCCCTGAACTCGCGGCAACACCGAACAAACGGTCGATAGGCCCCAAGTAGCATCGGCCGCCATGTCCTCCATGACGGCACCGCCGGAAACCGACATCGTGGCTCGGGCGGTGGACGCGACGAAGATCTATGGCGCCGGAGAGACCGAGGTGACGGCGCTCGACCACGTCACGGTGGAGTTCCCGGCCGGCCGGTTCACGGCGATCATGGGCCCCTCGGGCTCCGGCAAGTCGACCCTCATGCACTGCCTCGCCGGCCTCGACTCCCTCACGGCGGGTCGGGTCCTGCTCGGTGAGGTCGAGCTCGGCTCGCTGTCCGACAAGCAGCTGACCGTGCTGCGTCGCGAGCGCATCGGGTTCGTGTTCCAGTCGTTCAACCTCGTGCCGACGCTGACCGCCCTCGAGAACATCACGCTCCCGATGGATCTGGCCGGCCGCAAGCCCGACGCCGGCTGGCTCGACTCCGTCATCAAGACCGTGGGCCTCGGCGATCGCCTCAAGCACCGGCCCTCCGAGCTGTCGGGCGGGCAGCAGCAGCGGGTCGCGGTCGCCCGTGCCCTCGCCAGCCGCCCGCAGGTGATCTTCGCCGACGAGCCGACCGGCAACCTCGATTCCCGCGCCGGCGCCGAGATCCTCGAGTTCATGGCGCGCGCCGTAGCTGACCTCGGCCAGACCATCGTGATGGTCACGCACGACCCGGTCGCCGCCGGCTACGCCGACACGGCCCTGTTCCTCGCCGACGGCCAGATCGTCGACACCATGGCCGATCCCACGCCCGAGAAGGTGCTCGACCGGCTCAAGGGCTTGGGCGGCTGACGCGCATGCTCCGCGTCACGCTCAAGAACTTCTGGGGCCACAAGCGGCGTCTCGTCGGCACGAGCCTGGCGGTCATCCTCGGCATCGCCTTCCTGTCGGGCACGCTCGTGCTCTCCGACACGATGCGCCACTCGTTCGCCACGCTGTTCACGCAGACGACGCAGGGCACCGACGCGGTGGTGCGCAGCAGCACCAAGATCCAGGCCCGCGGCGACAACGTCCGGCCACCGATCGACGAGTCGCTGCTGGCCAAGGTGCGCGCCGTCCCCGGCGTCCAGAAGGCCATCCCGCGCATCCAAGGCCTCGGCCAGATCGTCGGTCGCGACGGCAAGACGCTCGGCGGAAACGGGCCGCCGACGTTCGCCGGCAACTGGCTCGGCGACAAGGACCTCGACTCGTACCACCTCGTGGCCGGCCGGGCGCCCGCCGCCGACGAGGAGGTCGTGATCGACAAGCGGTCGGCGGACCAGGGCCACCTGGCGGTCGGCTCGACCACGCAGGTCCTGACCCCCGAGCCGGTGAAGGTGCGCGTCGTCGGCATCGCCAAGTTCGCCAGCCTCGACAACCAGGGCGGCGTCACGTTCGCCGGCTTCACGTTCCACGGCGCGCAGAAGCACGTCCTCAAGCGGACCGGCAAGATCTCGGAGATCCTGGTCAAGGGGGCTGGCGGCATCGCACAGCCCGACCTCGTGCGGCGGATCCACGCCGCGCTCCCCACGTCCACGGAGACCATCACCGGCAAGCAGTTGAACCAAGAGCTGCAAGACAACGTCGGCAAGGCCTTCCTCAACGCCTTCACGACGTTCCTGACCGTGTTCGCTGGCATCTCGCTCGTCGTGGCCACGTTCAGCATCTACAACACGTTCTCGATCCTCGTGGCCCAGCGCAGCCGCGAGTCCGCGCTGCTCCGCGCGGTCGGCGCGAGCCGCGCACAGATCCTCGGATCCACGCTCGCTGAGACCCTCGCCGTCGGCTTGATCTCGTCGCTGCTCGGCTTCCTCGGCGGGCTCGGCGTCGCCACCGGGCTCCGCGCGTTGTTCTCGAGCTTCGGCGCCCAGCTGCCCGGCAGCGGCCTCACCCTCAAGCCGTCGGTCCTCATCACCTCCATCGTCGTCGGCCTCCTCGTCACCGTCGTGGCCGGCTTCTTCCCGGCACTGCGTGCGGCGCGGATCCCGCCGATCGCCGCGCTCCGCGACATCGCCATCGACCGCTCGGCCAGCTCACGCGTGCGCCTCGTGCTCGGCTCGGTGCTCACCGGGGCCGGGCTCGTGCTCGTGATCACGGCCGTGATCGGCAAGGGCGGCTCGTACCTGCTGCAGCGCGTTGGCCTGGGAGCGTTCCTGCTTCTCGTCGGCGTCATCGTGCTGGGCCCGGTCATGGCCAAGCCCGCCGCGTCGGTGCTCGGCGCACCGATCGCCCGCCTCCGTGGCATCACCGGCCGCCTCGCCCGCCAGAACGCCCTGCGGAACCCGAAGCGCACCGCAGGCACGGCCGCCGCGCTCATGGTCGGCGTCGCCGTCGTCACCCTGTTCACGGTGTTCGCCTCGTCGATCAAGGCGTCGGTCAACCACAGCGTCGACCGCACCTTCGGCGGCGACCTCGTCGTGGGGCCGAACACGCGGTTCGGTCCGAGCCAGGGCATCAGCCCGAAGATCGCCGCCGAGGTGTCCCGCCTCCCGCAGGTCAGCGCGGCCGTGGGCATCGGCGGTGGGCTGGCGCACGTGGTCGACAAGGACGTGTTCGTGAGCGTCGCCGACCCGCTCGCCACGAGTCGGGTGCTGAACCTCGACGTGCGCCAAGGCGACCTCGCCCGGCTGCAACCCACCGGCATGGCGATCTCGAAGAAGCTGGCCGACGACCGATCCTGGACCGTCGGCACCAAGCTTCCGGTGACGTTCCCCGACGGCGCGAAGGTCACCCAGACCGTCCAGGTCATCTACAAGTCCGCCGACCTCGCAGGCGACTACATGCTGCCGCTGCAGGCTTGGGCGCCGCACGCTCCGCAGGCCACCGACTTCGCGGTGCTCATCAACCTCAAGAAAGGGGTGTCGATCGACGCCGCGCGCCCAGCCGTCGAGCGGATCTCGAACCGCTATCCGGGCACGAAGGTGCAGGACCGCAAGCAGTTCACCGACTCGTTCGCCCAGGGCATCAACCAGACCCTGATCCTCATCTACGTGATGCTCGCGCTGGCCGTGATCATCGCCCTGATGGGCATCGCCAACACGCTGTCGTTGTCGGTGTACGAGCGCACCCGAGAGATCGGCTTGCTGCGCGCGGTGGGGGAGACCCGGCGCCAGACCCGCTCGATGGTGCGCTGGGAGGCGATCCTCATCGCCGTGTTCGGAACGGTTGGCGGCCTCGGCCTTGGCACCTTCCTCGGGTGGTC
Organism: Acidimicrobiales bacterium; assembly: GCA_025463985.1. Lineage (GTDB taxonomy): Bacteria > Actinomycetota > Acidimicrobiia > Acidimicrobiales > Iamiaceae > JAODBM01. The sequence continues at coordinate 4,574 of JAODBM010000008.1, read as the reverse complement.
GCTGGTCACCGCCAACTCCAACTCCAGCAACGGCCTCACCACCTTCGCCGCCCCGGTGGGCGGCCTGGCAGGGATCTTGATCGTGGGCGGACTGGTGGGCGTCCTCGCCGCGATCCGGCCCGCCCGGCGGGCCGCCAAGCTCGACATCCTCCGAGCCGTGGCCGCCGAGTAGACGCCGCCCGCCAGTGCTCGGTCCACACGACGCTGGTGGGGTGCGAACCACCCGATGCCCGCAACCACGACCGCAGGGTGTGAACTGTCGTGATGGGGTGCATGAGAACGACCGTCGCCACGAGGCACGCGCGCCACGCGCTCGTCGCGCTCGGGGCCTCCCTCGTCCTCCTCACCGTGAGCTGCAGCACGGGCGGTTCGGGGTCGCGCGCCGGGGGCGGCGGGGGCCAGACCGCCGGTGCGTCGGGTGGCCCGGCCGCCACCACCACGACCACCACGCCCCCGGTCCAGCTGGCGGCCAACGTGGGCGACAAGTCCACCTCGGTCCCGCTCAACGTCCCGCTGAAGGTCACCGCGGCGTTGGGCACCCTCACGAAGGTCACGGTCCTGCCGACGCCGGCCCCCGCCGGTGCAAAGGCCCTGGTGGGCCTCATGACCGCTGATCACCGCTCCTGGGCGCTCGGCGCCCCGCTGGACCCGGGCACCACGTACTCGGTCACCGCGGAGGGCGTCGGCGCGGCCGCCGGCGCCACCACCAAGAAGTGGACGTTCACCACCCTGCAGCCCACCAAGCAGCTCCACACCCGCATCAACGTGTTCGACGGGAAGGTGTACGGCGTCGGCATGCCGCTGATCGTCACGCTGACGAGCCCGATCCCGAAGGCGAAGCGAGCCGAGGTCGTCAAGCGGTTGACGGTCACCACCACGCCCTCGCTCACCGGTGGCTGGCGGTGGTTCTCCTCGTCCGAAGTGCACTGGCGGCCAGCGGTCTACTGGCCGGCCCACACCAAGGCCAGCATCAAGGTCGACTTCGCCGGGCTCGACCTCGGCGGCGGGGTCTGGGGCGTCGACGGCCGCACGATCTCCTTCTCGATCGGCGATTCCCATTACAGCAAGGTCGACGCCGTCACCCACCAGATGACGGTCACCGTGAACGGGGCCGTGGTGAAGACCATGCCGGTGTCGACCGGGCGGGACAAGTACCCGACCAAGAGCGGCATCCACGCGGTGAACGACAAGGAGGCCACCAAGATCATGGACTCCGCCACCGTCGGCATCCCCCGCAACTCGCCCGACGGCTACTACGAGACGGTCCTGTGGGACGTGCGCATCTCGAACAGCGGCGAGTTCGTGCACGCGGCCCCCTGGTCCACGGGGTCGCAGGGCAACAGCAACGTGTCGCACGGCTGCGTGAACCTGTCGCCCGCCGACGGCCAGTGGTTCTTCACCTTCACCCAGCTCGGAGACGTCGTCGAGGTCGTCAACACGCCCGAGCAGCTCCAGCCCTACAACGGCTACGGCGACTGGCAGGTCCCCTGGTCCACCTGGTCGGCGTAGCTCGACCCAGGCATCGGCCGCGGGCACGCCACGCCCCGGTCGACCGCTCCGCCCGGCCGGTTCCCTAGGCTCCGGCGGGCATGTTGCTCCTGCACGATCCGATCCAGGCCTATGCCTGGGGCGCGGTCGACGGCCTCGCGCCGTTGGTCGGCACCGAGCCGACCGGCGGCCCCGAGGCCGAGCTCTGGGTCGGCGCGCACCAGGCGGCGCCCTCGGTCCTGGCCGAGGAACCGACGCGCACGCTCGCGGCGGAGATCGCCGCGGACCCGACCGGCAGGCTGGGGGCCGAGGTGGTCGCGGCGTTCGGGCCGGAGCTGCCCTTTCTGTTGAAGGTCCTGGCCATCGGCGCACCCCTCAGTCTGCAGGCCCACCCGTCGCCCGAGCAGGCCGAGCGGGGCTTCGCCCGGGAGGAGGCCGCAGGCATCCCGCGCGACGCACTCGAGCGCACGTACCGGGACGGCTCGGCCAAGCCCGAGCTGCTCGTCGCCCTGGTGGACACATGGGCGCTCTGCGGCTTCCGGCCGCCCGCGGAGGCTCGCCGGCTCGTGGAAGCCCTCCAGGTGCGCCAGCTGCGCCCGCTGCAGGTGGCGCTGGAGAGCGATGGCTCCCGCGCCACCCGCACGGCCATGGAGTGGCTGCTGGGCCTCGCCGAGGCTGACCGGTCGGCGATCGCCGTCGGCGTGTTCGACGCGGTCGCCACCGCTGGCGTCGACCCCCACGACCGAAGCGATCCGCGGGCCTGGGTGGCCCGGCTCGCCGCCGAGCACCCGGGCGATCCCGCCTGCGTCGCGCCGCTGCTGCTCAACCTGCTCCACCTCGCTCCGGGTGAGGCCGTCCACCTCCCGGCCGGCAACCTCCACGCCTACCTCGAGGGTGCGGGCGTCGAGCTGATGGCGGCGTCGGACAACGTGCTCCGCGGCGGGCTCACCTCCAAGCACGTCGACGTCGATGAGCTGCTCGAGGTGCTGACGTTCGAGCCTGGCCTGCCTGCGCCGGTGCCTCCCGAGCACCCGGCCGCCGGCGTGACCACCTATGACGCCGGCGAAGCCGCGTTCCGCCTCGCCGCGATCCGCCCGGACCAGGCCGGCGGCACGGTCGTGCTGCCCCTAGCCGGCCCCGCGCTGCTGCTGTCCACCGGCGGCGATGCGACCGTGCGGATCGGCCACGACGAGCTCCACCTCGGCGGCGGCCGGGCCGTGTTCGTGTCGGCCGGCGAGGGACCGGTCGAGGTCGCTGGCGCGGCCACCGTGTGGCAGGCGACCACCGGGGGCCCGCACCTGTCGTGAGCGCACTCGAACCGCGCCGCCGCGGCCGCCGCCTCACCCGCGCCTTCTACCGCCGGGACGCGTTGGCCGTGGCTCCCGAGCTTCTGAACAAGGTCCTCGTGCACGGCGACCGGGCCGGGCGCATCGTCGAGGTCGAGGCGTACCGCGGGTCCGTCGACCCCGCGAGCCACGCCCACCGGGGCCCGACGGCCCGCAACCGCTCGATGTTCGGCCCGCCCGGGCTGCTCTACGTGTACTTCACCTACGGCATGCACTGGTGCGCCAACGTGGTCTGCCACGAGCCCGGCGACGCGAGCGCCGTGCTGATCCGCGCCCTGGCGCCGCTGCGCGGCATCGAGCACATGTGGGCGGACCGGCCCTCGGCCAAACGCCCACAGGACCTCGCCAACGGTCCCGCCAAGCTCTGCGAGGCGCTCGGCATCGACGGCACGTTCGACGGTGCCGACCTGACCACCGCGGCGCAGGGCGTCACGGTCGTCGACGTCGGGGTTCCACCCCCGGTCACGCCTCTGGTCGGGCCCCGGGTCGGCATCCGCCTGGCCGCCGACCGGCCATGGCGCTTCAGCATCCCGGACGACCCGCACCGCTCGCGGCCGTGGTGAGCCCGTCCGCGAGGATGGGCCGATGACGCCCTTCGAGCTGCTGGCCGCCGGCGACCCCCGGCTGGCTTCGACCGACGACGTGGCCGAGGCGCGCCGCCAGCTGCTCCTCGCCGAGCTCGTCGGCGCCGAGCCGGCGGCCCACCGCGACACCGTGCTCCGCTTCACCGACACGCACCCCGACCTGCTCCATCGCTCCAGCACGACCGCGCACCTCACCGGTTCGGCCGTCGTCGTCGATGCCGCGGGCGACCGGACGCTGCTCATGCTCCACCGCAAGCTCGGCCGGTGGCTCCAGCCCGGCGGGCACGCCGACGGCGACGGCAACCTGGCCGCCGTCGCCCTGCGGGAGGCCACGGAGGAGACCGGCATCGAGGGCCTCCGCGTCGCCGTCCCTGCGCTCGACGTCGATGTCCACCGTGTCGCCCCACCCGCTGAGCAGCCTCACCTGCACCTCGACGTCCGCTACCTCGTGGTCGCGCCACCGGGCGCGGTCGGGTGCGGCAACGCAGAGTCGCGGGAGCTGCGCTGGGTCCGTCCCGATCAGCTCGAGCCCCTCGGGCTCGATGTCAGCACCCGACGCCTGATCGAACGCGGCTTGGCCGTGCTCGCCGCCGCCCGGGCCGAAACCGCGACCTGGGACGAGGTCACCGACGTCGACGGGCCCGCGACGTAGGCTCGGCCCGTCGATCGGGACGTTCGGGGAGCCCATGGTGCGAGTCCGCAGGCGGCGGCGACCGTCGCAGGAGCCACCAGCAGTGCCAGGCGGCTCGACCGTCCGCGACCACGACGACACGGCCCCCGCCGCGCTGGCCCCCACCCCGGACGCGTCGTCGGGTCCGGAGTCGCCGCCCGAGCCCCCGACATCCACGGCGGCGTCGCCGTCCGACCCCACCTCGCCCGCGGCCTCCACGGCGTCGCCGTCCGGCACCACCTCGCCCGCCCCGCCACGAGCGGCGCCGCTCGTCATCCACGATTCGCACGCGCCACCGGTCGACGAGTGGATCGAGCACGACGCGCCCGACTACCGGGCACATGCGGGCGCCACCCCAGGCGACCCGATCTCCGCGGCCGACGAACGCGCCCGTGGCGAGCCCCCGCTAGCGGCCGGCCCCGCCGGCTCTGCCGGCACCAGCCCCGGGCCTGCCGGCTCCGCCCGCACCAGCGCCGATCGCCGGCC
>JAODBM010000174.1 GCA_025463985.1 Acidimicrobiales bacterium | reverse complement strand
GAACGCCTTGCACCCGCCGTAGCCGGCCTGGCCCGGCAGGGGCTGGAACGCCGCCGTCGAGGCCACGTTGAGGACGGCGCCGCGGCCGCGAGCCACCATGCCGGGCACGAACCGGCTGCAGAGGTCGGCCACGGCCACCACGTCGACCTCGATCATGTTGACCTCGCGCTCGGGATCGGAGCGGTGCACCGCCCCGACAGTCGAGAGGCCGGCGTTGTTCACCAGCACGTCGACCGACAGCCCCCGGCCGGCGACCTCGTCGAGCAGGCCGGTGCGGGCGTCGCGATCGGCGAGGTCGGCCGCGACCACCTCGACCCGCACGCCCGGGTGGGCGGCGCGCAGCTCGTCGGCCAGCTCTTCGAGCTTCTCGGCCCGCCGGGCCACGAGCGTGACGCCGAGCCCGCGGGCGGCCAGCTGGCAGGCCAGCTCGGCCCCGATCCCCGACGACGCTCCGGTCACGAGGCACGTGCGGTCGGCGGCAGGCGCAGGAAGGGTCATGCGCGCAGCGTAGGAGGACGACCGACCGACCGCCCGCCCGGCCCGGGCCCGCCCCGGCCTCGCCGTGGCGCGCCATGCCCCGGACGGGACCGGAGCCGGGCCTGGTAGGGTTCGCTCCTGACCGTGAAGTGGGTTCCGTGAGACCCATACGGACAGGAGATCGAGTGGTTCTGCACGCTGGCACGTCGACGCCCCCGAGCGGGGGCGTTTTTCCTGCCCGGACTCGGATGGCGCAGCTGGCGCGGGGGCCGCGGCGATGAGCGAGGTGCGGGAGGCGCTGCTGGTGCTGGCCGACGGCACCCTGTTCGAGGGCGAGGCCCTCGGGGCCACGCTGCCCGGCGGCATCGCCACCGGTGAGGTCGTGTTCAACACGGTGCTCACCGGCTACCAGGAGGTCATCTCCGACCCGTCCTACGCCGGGCAGATGATCACGTTCACCTATCCGCACATCGGCAACTACGGCGTGACCAGTCGCGACGACGAGAGCCGCCGGCCCTACTGCCGGGGCGTGATCGTGCGGGAGCTGGCCCGGCGGCGATCGAGCTGGCGCAGCGAGGGCGACCTCGACGCCTACCTGGGCCGCCACGGCGTCCCCGGCATCGGCGGCATCGACACCCGCCGCCTGACCCGCCACATCCGCGACGCGGGGGCCATGCCCGGCGCGTTCGGCGCGGTGGGCCCAGCCGCCGACGGCGCGACCGTCGACGAGGCCACGTTGCGAGCGGCGGCCGCGGCCGAGCCCGGCACCGATGGCGTCGACCTCGTCTCCCAGGTCACCACCGACGTGCCGTACCTGATCGGCAGCGACCGCCAGCCGTTCCGGGTGGTCGCCTACGACTACGGCATCAAGACCACGATCCTGCGCCACCTGAGCGGCTTCGCGCACGTCGAGGTGGTGCCGGCGTCCACGCCGGCCGCCGACGTGCTGGCCCGCAAGCCCCACGGCGTCTTCCTCTCCAACGGCCCCGGTGACCCGGCCACGGTGCCGTACGCGGTCGAGGCCATCCAGCAGCTGCTCGGCCAGGTGCCGATCTTCGGGATCTGCCTCGGCCACCAGCTGCTGGCTGCCGCGCTCGGCGGGTCGATCGCCAAGCTGCCGTTCGGGCACCACGGCGGCAACCACCCGGTCCGCCGGCTGAGTGACGGCGCCGTGGAGATCACGAGCCAGAACCACAACTTCGCGGTGACCGAGGGTTCGATCCCCGGGGCCGAGGTCACCCACGTCAACCTCAACGACGGCGTGATCGAGGGCATCCGCTCGACCGAGCACCGGGCCTTCTCCGTGCAGCACCACCCCGAGGCCGGCCCCGGGCCGCACGACGCCGGCTACCTGTTCGCCCAGTTCGCCGACATGATGGGCCGCGCCCCCGGCGACCACAGCCCGCGGGCCATCACGATCGGCACCCACATGCACGGCCACGAGCCCGAGGGACTGCGCGAGCACCACTGGCAACGCCCGAACCCGAACGAGGGGAGCGGCGGCTGATGCCCAAGCGCACCGACCTCTCGTCGATCCTGCTCATCGGGTCGGGCCCGATCGTGATCGGTCAGGCCTGCGAGTTCGACTACTCGGGCACCCAGGCGTGCCGCGTCCTCCGCGAGGAGGGCTACCGGGTGATCCTGGCCAACTCGAACCCGGCCACGATCATGACCGACCCCGAGTTCGCCGACGCCACCTATGTCGAGCCGCTCGACGTCGAGATCCTCACCAAGATCATCGAGAAGGAGCGGCCCGACGCCGTCCTGCCGACCCTCGGCGGCCAGACCGCGCTCAACCTGGCGATGGAGCTGGTCGAGGCGGGCGTCCTCGACCGCTACGGCGTCGAGCTGATCGGCGCGTCGGCCGATGCCATCGCCACCGCCGAAGATCGCGAGCAGTTCAAGCAGGCGATGCTCGGCATCGGTCTCGACGTGCCGTCGTCGGGGACCGCCCGCCCCGACCCCGCGCTCGTCGCCAAGCTGCGCGCTGACGGCGAGCCGCTGGAGAAGGCCCGCGCCGTCGAGCTGGCCATGGTCGAGGCCCGCCGGGTCGTCCAAAACATCGGCCTGCCCGTGGTCATCCGGCCCGCGTACATCCTGGGCGGCAAGGGCACCGGCATCGCGGCCACGGCCGGCGAGTTCGAGCGGCTCGCCGCCCTCGGCCTCGAGGCCAGCCCGATCACCGAGATCCTGATCGAGAAGTCGATCGCCGGGTGGAAGGAGTACGAGCTCGAGGTCATGCGCGATCGGGCCGACAACTGCGTGGTCGTCTGCTCGATCGAGAACCTCGACCCGATGGGCGTGCACACCGGCGACTCGATCACCGTGGCCCCGGCGCAGACGCTGTCGGACGTGGAGTACCAGCGCATGCGCGACGCCGCGTTCGCCTGCATCCGCCGGGTCGGCGTCGAGACCGGCGGGTCCAACGTCCAGTTCGCGCTCAACCCGGCCAACGGCGACATGGTCATCATCGAGATGAACCCGCGGGTCAGCCGGTCCTCCGCGCTGGCCTCGAAGGCGACCGGCTTCCCGATCGCCAAGATCGCCGCCCGGCTGGCGGTGGGCTACACGCTCGACGAGATCCCCAACGACATCACCCGCAAGACGCCGGCCAGCTTCGAGCCCACCATCGACTACGTGGTCACGAAGGTGCCGCGCTGGGCGTTCGAGAAGTTCCCCGGCCAAGCCGCCGTGCTCGGCACCCAGATGCAGTCCGTGGGCGAGGCGATGGCCATCGGGCGCACGTTCCCCGAGTCGCTGCAGAAGGCGCTGCGCTCGCTCGAACAGGGCCGGCTCGGCCTCAACTGCGATCCGGCTGAGGCCGCGTTCGACGCGCTCGGCGACGACGAGCTGGTCGCGGCCGCGTCGATCGGCACGCCGGACCGGCCCTTCCAGCTGGAGGCGGCCATCCGCCGCGGCATCCCGGTGGGCCACATCGCCGACGCCACGAAGGTCGACCCGTGGTTCCTCGACCAGATGTCGATGATCACCGAGGAACGGGCCCACCTGACCGAGGTCGGGTTCGCGGCGATGACCCGGCCCGGATGGCGGCGGGCCAAGCGTCTCGGCTTCGGCGACGCGCAGCTGGCCCACCTGTGGGGCGTCGACGAGCTCGCCGTGCGGCAGGCTCGGCTCGCCGCCGGCGTGCGCGCCACGTTCAAGACCGTCGACACCTGTGGCGCGGAGTTCGCGGCCGAGACGCCGTACCACTACTCGACCTACGAGGACGAGGACGAGGTGCGACCCAGCGACCGCCCCCGCGTCCTCATCCTCGGCTCGGGCCCCAACCGCATCGGCCAGGGCATCGAGTTCGACTACTGCTGCGTCCACGCCAGCTTCGCCCTGCGCGCCGCCGGCTACGAGACGATCATGCTGAACTGCAACCCCGAGACGGTGTCGACGGACTACGACACGTCCGACCGGCTGTACTTCGAGCCCCTGACCTACGAGGACGTGATGAACGTCGTCGAGGCCGAGCAGGCGGCCGGCACCGGCGGCCTGGCCGGCGTGATCGTGTCGCTCGGCGGCCAGACCCCGCTCAAGCTGTCCGGCGCGCTGCCCGACGGCCTGGTCCTCGGCACGTCGGCCGCCTCGATCGACCTGGCCGAGGACCGTGACCGCTGGAACGCGCTCTGCTCCCAGCTCGGCATCCCGCAGCCGGAGGGCAGCACGGTGGTGAGCTACGAGGAGGCCAAGGCCGTCAGCGACGAGATCGGGTACCCGGTGCTCGTGCGGCCGTCGTACGTGCTCGGCGGCCGGGCCATGGAGATCGTCTACGACGACGAGCAGCTCGCCCGAGCCATGCAGGCGCTGGCCGGCTTCGGCTCGCTCGGCATCGAGGGCGGCCTCTCGGCCGAGCGCCCGGTGCTCGTCGACCGCTTCTTGGAGGACGCGACCGAGGTCGACGTCGATGCCATCCGCGACCACACCGGCGAGGTCGTGCTCGGCGCCGTGATGGAGCACGTGGAGGAGGCCGGCGTGCACTCGGGCGACTCGGCCTGCGCGATCCCGCCGTACTCGCTGTCGGCCGCGACGGTCGCCGTCATCGAGGACCACACCCGGTCGATCGCCGAGGCCCTCGACGTGAAGGGCCTCATCAACGTCCAGTACGCCGTCAAGCAGGGTCGGCGGGCCGCGGAGGACGAAGCCGAACGGGTCGACCAGGTCTACGTGATCGAGGCCAACCCGCGGGCCAGCCGCACGGTGCCGTTCGTCGCCAAGGCCACCGGCGTGCCGCTCGTGAAGGTCGCGGCCCGGGTGATGCTCGGCGCGACGCTGGCCGAGCTGCGGGAGGAGGGCCTACTGCGGCCACGCGTGACCGGCGGCCACCACGCGGTGAAGGAGGCGGTGCTCCCGTTCAACCGGTTCCCCGACGCCGACCGCGTGCTCGGCCCCGAGATGCGCTCGACGGGCGAGGTGATGGGCATCGACCGCTCGTTCGGCCTCGCCTTCGCCAAGAGCCAGATCGCGGCCGGCGACCGGCTGCCGGTCGGCGGCTGCGTGTTCCTGTCGCTCGCCGACCGCGACAAGCGCGTCGGCATCCGGGCCGCGCAGCGCTTCGTCGACCTCGGCTTCACGATCGCCGCGACCCGCGGCACCGCCGACCAGCTCGAGGCCGCCGGCGTGCCGGTCGCGACCCGCGTCGCCAAGCTCGGCGTGGAGGACGGCGACACGGCGGTCGACCTGATCACGTCCGGCAAGGTCCAGCTGGTGGTCAACAGCCCCCGTGGCCGCGGCCCCCGCGCCGACGGCGCCTACATCCGCTCCGCGGCCGGCGTCGCCGGCGTCCCGTGCCTGACCACCGCGGCCGCCGGCCTGGCCGCGGCCGAGGGCATGGCCGACTGGGCCACCCACGACCTGCGGGTCAAGTCGCTGCAGGAGTTCCATGCCGACTGACCGACCGCGCCCCGCGCCCGCGGTGCCCCGGTGGACGGGTCCGGCAAGACCCGAGGCAATGGCGCACCGTTCCGGTGCGGCCATGCCTCGGCTTTCGCGGGAAGGCAAGAGCACCCCATCCGGCCGACAAGGGGCGGCCCCGAACCGCCTTCCCGGGGCGCGCCTGCCTCGGCGGAAAAGCCGAGGCGATGGCCCACCGTTCCGGTGGGGCCATGCCTCGGGTTTTGGGAGCCAGTGGTGAGGCGGGGGCGGGCGGGGGGCGCGGTCGACCTGCGGACCCGGGTGGGGTCCGTCGAGCTGAAGTCGCCGGTGATGACGGCGTCGGGCACCTCAGGGCACGGTGCCGAGCTGGGCCGCTACCTCGACCTCGCCACCCTGGGTGCGGTGGTCACGAAGTCCGTGTCGGCCGAGCCGTGGCCGGGCAACTCTGCCCCCCGGGTCCACGAGACCGCCGCCGGCATGCTGAATGCGGTTGGCCTGCAGGGGCCGGGCGTCGCGGCGTGGCTGGCCGACGAGCTGCCCGAGCTGCTCGCCACGGGCGCCACCGTCGTTGCCAGCATCTGGGGTCGCAGCATCGACGACTACCAGCGGGCCGCCGACCTCCTGGCCGCGGCGCCCGCCCAGGTGGTGGCGGTCGAGGTCAACCTGTCGTGCCCGAACGTCGAGGAGCGCGCCGGCATGTTCGCCCACTCGGCCACGGCGACCGAGGCGGCCATGGCGGCCACGGCCGGCTGTGGCCGTCCGCGCTGGGCCAAGTTGAGCCCGAACGTCGCCGACCTCGTGCCGATCGCTGAGGCCGCGGTGCGGGGCGGCGCCGAGGCCGTCACCCTCGTCAACACGGTCCTCGGCATGGCCATCGACCCCGAGACCCGCAGCTACCGGCTCGGCAACGGAGGCGGGGGGCTGTCGGGCGCCGCCATCCACCCCGTGGCGGTCCGGGCCGTGCACGATGTTGCCGCCGCGCTGCCCCGACTCCCCATCGTGGGCGTCGGAGGCGTGGTCGACGGACCCACGGCGGTCGAGCTGTTGCTGGCGGGGGCGTCGGCGGTGCAGGTGGGCACGGCGACCTTCGCCGACCCGCGTGCTGCGGCGAAGGTGCAGGTTGGACTGGAACACTGGTGCCGACGCCACGACGTGCGTGGCGCGGGGGAGCTGATCGGAGCGATCCATGGACAGCACGAGCGCTGACACATCCATCGACACGGGCATCGAGATCAACGACGACGTGCGGCGGCGCCTCTGCCTTGTGCTGGACGTCGACGACCTCGTCGTCGCGAGACGGCTGGCGCAGACGCTGCGACCGTGGTTCGGCGTCGTGAAGGTGGGCCTCGAGCTCTTCAGCGCCGAGGGTCCCGACTCGATCAGCGCGATGGTCGACCTCGGCTTCGAGGTGTTCGCCGATCTCAAGCTGCACGACATCCCGACCACGGTCGGCAAGGCGTCGCACGTGCTCGGCTCGCTCGGCGCCTCCTACCTCACGCTGCACGCGTTCGGCGGCGTCGACATGATGCGGGCCGGCGTCGAGGGTCTCGCCGAGGGCGCCGAGCGGGCGGGCCTCCCCGAGCCCTGCGCGCTCGCCGTCACCATCCTCACGAGCGACAGCGGCGCGCCGGCGCACATCCTGCCGAAGCGGGTGGCGGCCGCGGTCGAGGCCGGCTGCGGCGGGCTCGTGTGCGCCGCCGACGACATCCATGAGGCCCGGCAGTACGCGCCGCGCTTGCGCATCGTCACCCCCGGCCTGCGCTTGCCCGGCAGCCCCAGCCACGACCAGGCCCGCGCCGCCACGCCGCGCGCCGCGTTCGACGCTGGTGCCGACCTGCTCGTGATCGGCCGGGCCGTCACCGAGGCCCCCGACCCCGTCGTCGCCGCCGCCGACCTGATCGACTCGCTCACCGACTGACCGACGGCCCGTGCGCTGCGGCGCAGGCGAGTTGCGGGGATCCCCCTGCTCAGCGGGGGTGAGGGTTACGCTCGTCACATGGCACAGCCACCGTCCCTGTCACCAGAACAGCGCCAGGCCGCGCTCGAGAAGGCTGGCGTCGCCCGTCGGGCGCGCGCCGAGCTGAAGGAGCGCCTGAAGATGGGCTCGGTGTCGCTCTCCGAGGTCCTGCAGCAGGCCGAGGCAGACGACGTGGTCGGCAAGACCAAGGTCTTGGCCGTGCTCGAATCGCTGCCAGGGGTGGGCAAGGTCAAGGCCCGTCGCACCATGGAGGAGATCGGCATCGCCGACACTCGCCGGCTGCGTGGCCTCGGCACCCAGCAGCGCCAGGCGTTGCTCGCCGCGTTCGCCAGCTGACGGCCCGTTGGTCGTCACCATCTCGGGCCTGCCCGGGTCGGGGACGAGCACCGTCGCGCGCCGCCTGGCCCCCCTGCTGGGGATCGATCACCTCGACGGCGGCTCGGTGTTCCGCGCCATGGCCGCGGAGCGCGGCCTCGCCCTCCCCGAGTTCGCGGCCCTCGCCGAGCAGGACGATCGCATCGACCGCGACCTCGACGCCCGGCTGGCCGAGCGCGCCCGCGCCGGCGCTGTGGTGCTCGAGTCCCGGCTCGCGGGCTGGCTCGTCAGCGAGGCCGGCATCGACGCGCTGCGCGTCTGGATCGACTGCGACGAGCGCGTGCGGGCCGAGCGGGTCGCGGCCCGCGACGGCGGCTCGGCCGCCGTCACCCAGCAGCTCAACCGTGACCGCGAGGCCTCTGAGCGGCGCCGGTACTGGGACTACTACGGCATCGACCTGCGCGACCTCGCTGCCTACGACCTCGTCCTCGACTCCTCCGAGCGCACGCCCGACGAGCTCATCGACGAGATCTTGGCCGCCGCCCGCGAGCGGTTGGCGTGACCGGGCGCGGCCGGCATTCCCGACTTGCGGCCGCAGGTTGGTACGCTTGACCGTTCCCTGCGCAGGCAGACGACACAGATCCGGGAGAGCGCCATGACCTGGCAGCACGACACGATGATGAACCCGCCGATCGAGGGCCTCCTCGAGCGGGCCGATTCGAAGTTCCGCCTCGTCACGCTCGGTGCCAAGCGGGCCCGCCAGATCAACTCGTACTTCGGCCAGCTCGGCGACGGGCTCGGCACGATCGTCCCCCCGCAGGTCACGTCGGTCGCGCGCAAGCCCCTGTCGATCGCGTTCGAGGAGATCGCCGCCGACAAGATCGAGGCCGTCCCGGTCGAGAAGGTCGACGACGACGCGGCTGAAGCCGCGGACGCTCCGGCGCCGGCCTGAGCCGCTACCGACGGCGCTGAGATGCTCGCGGGCAAGCGCATCGTCCTCGGCGTCAGCGGCGGCATCGCGGCGTACAAGGCCATCGAGGTCTGCAGGCGGCTGGTCGACGCCGGCGCCCACGTGATCCCCGTGCTGACCGAGGGCGCGCGGCACTTCGTCGGCGCCACCACGTTCTCCGCCTTGGCCTCCGAGCCGGTGCAGACATCGCTCTGGAACGAGGTCGACCCGATCCCGCACACGCGCCTCGGCCAAGGCGCAGACCTCGTGCTGGTGTGCCCGGCCACGGCCCGCCTGCTCGCTGACCTCGCCGGCGGTCGCTCGCACGATCTGCTCACGGCCACGCTCCTGGCCACCCGCGCGCCGGTGGTCGTGTGCCCGGCCATGCACACCGAGATGTGGGAGCACCCGGCTGTGCAAGACAACCTCGCCCTCCTCGTGCGCCGCGGCGTGCACGTGGTGCCGCCCGAGGAAGGCCGCTTGGCCGGCGGCGACGTGGGCGCGGGACGCTTGGCGGCGCCCGAGACCGTCGTGGCCGCCGTCGAGGCCGCGCTCGCCGAGCCCGACCTCAGTGGGCTCACGGTGCTCGTCACCGCCGGAGGCACCCGCGAGCCCATCGACCCCGTCCGCTTCCTCGGCAACCGTTCCTCGGGCAAGCAGGGTCACGCCCTCGCGGCCGAGGCCGCCACCCGGGGCGCCAAGGTCACCCTCGTCACCACCGCGGGCCTCCCGGTGCCCGCGGGCGTGGAGGTCGTGCGGGTCGACACGGCCGCGCAGATGGAGGCCGCCGTCACCGAGCGAGCCGCAGCGGCCGACGTCATCGTGATGGCCGCAGCGGTGGCGGACTTCCGGCCGGCCGCGCCCGCCGTCGAGAAGATCAAGAAGCACCATGGCGTCCCCGAGCTGCGCCTCGAGCCCACGCCCGACATCCTGGCTGGCCTCGGCGCGGCGAAGCGCCCGGACCAGACGCTCGTGGGGTTCGCGGCCGAGACGTCCGACGTCCGGGCCTCGGCCCACGAGAAGCTGGCCCGCAAGGGCGCTGACCTGGTCGTGGCCAACGACGTGGGCGCCCCCGGGGCCGGTTTCGAGCACGACACGAACCAGGTCGTGATCGTCCGGTCCGACGGGCTGGACGAGGACGTGCCGCTCGGCGGCAAGCGGGCCGTCGCCCGGGCCGTGTTCGACGCTGTGCTGGACCACCGCGTAACCTCGGCCGACCGCCGCCCCCGTGATTCCATCTGATCAAGAACGTCAACGAGGAGATCGAACGTGACCCGCTGGACCTTTACCTCGGAGTCGGTGACCGAGGGCCATCCGGACAAGATGGCCGACCAGATCTCCGATGCCGTGCTGGACGCGATCCTCGAGCAGGACACGATGGCTCGGGTGGCGTGCGAGACCCTCGTCACCACCGGCCTGGTGGTCGTGGCCGGCGAGATCACCACCACGGCCTACGTCGAGATCCCCAAGCTCGTCCGCGAGACGGTCAACGGCATCGGCTTCGACAACGCCGCGACCGGCTTCGACGGCAACACCTGCGCCGTCGTCACCTCGATCGACCCGCAGTCGCCCGACATCGCGCAGGGCGTCGACACGGCGTTCGAGACCCGCACCGGCTCGTCCGGTGAAGATCTCCTCAACGCCCAGGGCGCCGGCGACCAGGGGATGATGTTCGGCTACGCCTGCACCGAGACCGAAGACCTCATGCCCCTGCCGATCTGGCTGGCCCACCGGCTCGCCGCCCG
>JAODBM010000161.1 GCA_025463985.1 Acidimicrobiales bacterium | reverse complement strand
CACGGCGTTGCCGGCCGTGGCCGCGGGGGTGGCCGGCGCGGCCGGGGGGCCGCCGGGGGCGACCGTCGCCGACTTGGTCGACGCGTTGCCGCTGCCGAACGTGTTGACCGCGGCGACGGTGAACGTGTAGCTCGCACCATCGCGCAAGCCGCCGATCGTCTGGCTCGTCGCGGTCGACGTGAACGTGATCGGGGCCGTGCGTCGCCCGTCGCGCCACGGCGTCACCGTGTAGCCCGAGATCGGGCCACCGTTGGCCGTCGGCGCGGCCCACACGACCGTCGCCTGGCCGACGGCGGTCGACGCCGTCGGCGGCTTCGGCGGCGCCGGGACCCCGACGGTCAGCGCCGCGCTCAGGCTCGAGTCGGCGCCGGTGCCGCGGGCGTTGATCGCGGTGACCCGGAACGCCGTCGCGGTGCCGTTGGTCAGGCCGGTGACGACCTCGCTCGTCGCGGCCGAGGAGAACGTCTGCGCGGCCAGTGCCGTCGTCCCGGCGAAGGGCGTGATGACGTAGCCGGTCACGGGTGAGCCGTTGGCCGCGGCCGGTGCCCACCAGGACACCACCGCCTGCCCGTCACCGCTGGCGGCGCTGACGAAGGCGGGCGCGGTGGGCGTGCCGGCGATGGTCGGGCTCGAGCCCGCCGACTCCAGGCCCGTGCCCCGCGCGTTGGCCGCCGCGACCGTGAACGTGTAGGTGCTGCCGTTGCTGAGCCCGGTCACGGTCTGACTGGTCGCGGTCGAGCTGAACGTCTGCGCCGGTTGCGCGATGGCGCCCAGGTACGGGGTCACCACGTAGCCGGCCGTCGGCGAGCCGTTGGCCGATGCCGGAGCCGACCAGGTCACGGCGGCGGTGCCGTCGCCCGGCACGGCCTTCGGAGCGGCCGGTGCTGCGGGTGCGCCGATGGTGATCGGCGGCGTCGGGCTCGCGGGGCCGGTGCCGGAGGCGTTGATCGCGGCGACCGCGAACGTGACGCGGCTCGCGTTGGGGAGGCCGGTCACCGTCTGGAAGGTGCTGGTCGACGAGAACGTCTGGCTGGCCTGCACGACGCCGTCCACCGTTGGCGTCACGACGTAGCCGGTCACCGCGCTCGCGTTCGGTGCCGGTGCCAGCCAGTGCAGGGCGGCGCGGCCGTCACCGCTCGTGGCCGCGGGGAAGACCGGCGGGGCGGGCGTGCCGACGACGATCGCGGCTGAGGGCAACGACGCGATGCCCGCGCCGACCGCGTTGACGGCGGCGACGGTGAACGTTGCCGCGACGCCGTTGGGGAGGCCGGTGACGATCTGGGTGGTGGAAGGGTCGGTGAAGGTGACCGGAGGTTGGGCGACGCCGTTGAGGATGGGGGTGACGGCATAGCCGGTGATCACGCCGTTGGTGAAGTAGGGGGCGCCCCAGACGAGGGTGGCCTGGCCCGCGCCGGCGATGGCGGAGACGGCGGTCGCCGCTTGGGGGGTGCCGATGACGACCGGGGCCGAGGCGGGGGACGCCGCGCTGGTGCCCACGCCGTTGGTCGCGGTGATGGTGAACGTGAGGGTGTCGCCGTTGGCGAGGCCGGGGACCGGTCCGCCGGCGGTGGTGCCGGTGAAGGTGGTGGCGGGGAGGGCGACGCCGTTGCGCCAGGGCGTGACCGTGTAGGACGTGATGGGTGACGGCGTGGTCGCGGGGGCGACCCACGACACCGAGGCCGCTCCGATGCTCGACAGCACGCTGGGTGCGGCCATGACGGCGGGCGCGGGGCCCGTGGCGCCGATGACGATCGCCCCGCTGGGCGCCGACGTCGGGCCGGTGCCTCGCGCGTTGATGGCGGCGACCACGAAGGTGCTGGTGTCGCCGTTGCTGAGCCCGGTGACGGTCTGGGTGGTGGCGGTCGACGTGAACGTGCTGGTGAGCCCGGCGACGGTCCCCACGTAGGGGGTGATGGTGTAGCCGGTGACGGCAGACCCGTTGTCCGACGCAGGAGCGGTCCAGGACACGGTCGCTTGGCTGGGGCCGGGAACGAGCTGGACGGCTGTCGGCGGTGTGGGGGCACCGACGGTCACCGGTGCCGACGGAGCGGACGCCGTGCCGGTGCCCCGGGCGTTGACGGCCGCCACCGTGAACGTGGCGCTGGTGGCGTCGGTGAGGCCGGTGATGGTGCCACTGGCCGCGGTCGCGGGGAAGGTCTGGCTGGCCAGCGCGCTGCCGTTCACCATCGGCGTCACGACGTAGCCGGTGACCGGTGACCCGTTGTCGGTGCTCGGCGCCGCCCAGCTGACCGTCACCTGGCTGTCACCGGGTGAGGTCGTCGGCTGACCCGGCGCGACCGGCGATCCGACGACCACCGGCGGCGTCATCGTCGCCGGTCCCGTTCCGGACCCGTTGACCGCCGCGACCGCGAACGTGTAGCTCGAACCGTCGACCAACCCCGAGATCGTCTGGAACGTGGCGGGCGACGAGAACGTCTGGCTGGCCTGCACGACGCCGTTGACGGTGGGCGTGATCACGTAGCCGGTGACCGCCGAGGCGTTGGGTGCCGGGGCGAGCCAATGGAGGGTGGCTTGGGTGTCGCCGCTCGTTGCGGACGGGAAGGGCGGGGGCGCCGGGGCGCCGATGACGATGGGGGCGGAGGGCGTGGAGGGGAGGCCGGTGCCGGTGGCGTTGATGGCGGCGACGCGGAAGGTGGTGGTGGCGCCGTTGGTGAGGCCGGTGATGGTCTGGGTGGTGGCGTTGGTGGTGAAGGTGCGGGCGGGCTGGTCGACGCCGTTGAGGTTGGGCGTGACGCTGTAGCCGGTGATGGTGCCGTTGGTGAAGTAGGGGGCGCCCCAGATGAGGGTGGCTTGGGCGTCGCCGGTGATGGCGGAGACCGCGGTGGCGGCTTGGGGGGTGCCGACGGTGATGGGGGTGGAGGCGGGGGATGCCGCGCTGGTGCCGACGCCGTTGGTGGCGGTGATCGTGAACGTGAGGGTGTCACCGTTGGTGAGGCCGGGGACCGGTCCGCCGGTGGTGGTGCCGGTGAAGGTGGTGGCCGGGAGGGCGACGCCGTTGCGCCAGGGCCTGACCGTGTAGGAGGTGATGGTCGAGCCGTTGTTCGCGGGCGGGGTCCACGAGACGGAGGCGGCTCCGGCGCTGGGCAGGACGGCGGGGGCGGTCATCGTCGCGGGTGCGGTGCCGACCGAGCCGATCACGATGGCAGGGCTGGGCGTGGAGCCGGGTCCGGTGCCGCGGGCGTTGATGGCGGCGACGGTGAACGTGTCGGTGGTGGCGTTGGTGAGGCCGGTGACGGTCTGGGTGGTGGCGGTCGAGGTGAACGTCTGCGCAGGCTGTGGGGTGGTGCCGACGTAGGGGGTCACGGTGTAGCCGGTTACCGCGGCGCCGTTGGTGGTGGCCGGCGCCGTCCACGACACCGTGGCCTTGGCGGAGCCGGGGACGGCTTGCACGCCGGTCGGTGCGGTCGGCGCTCCCACCGTCATCGGGGCCGACGCGGTCGAGGCGGGACCGGTGCCGCGGGCGTTGATGGCGGCGACGGCGAACGTGTAGGTGCTGGCGTTGGTGAGCCCGGTGACGGCCTGCGTGGTGGCGGTCGAGGTGAAGGTCTGGGCGGGCTGT
This sequence comes from Acidimicrobiales bacterium, assembly GCA_025463985.1. Classification (GTDB taxonomy): domain Bacteria; phylum Actinomycetota; class Acidimicrobiia; order Acidimicrobiales; family Iamiaceae; genus JAODBM01. Next base: position 12,302 of record JAODBM010000161.1, on the reverse strand, counting down.
GCGACCGCGGCCAGGTACGGGGTCACGACGTAGCCGGTGACCGGTGACGCGTTGTCGGTGCTCGGTGCCGTCCAGCTGACCGCCGCCTGGGTGTCGCCGGGCGTGGTCGTCGGCTGGTTGGGTGCGACCGGCGAGCCGACGACGATGGCGGCGGTCGGCGACGGCAGCCCGGTCCCGGACGCGTTGATGGCCGCCACCGAGAACGTGTAGCTCGACCCGTCCACCAGCCCGGAGATCGTCTGCTGGGTGGCGGTGGAGTTGAAGGCGGTCGGCGCGCCGGCGACGCCGCCGACGATGACGGTCACGGCGTAGCCGGTGACGGCGCCGGCGTTCGGTGAGGCCGGCTTCCAGCGCACGAGCGCCTGGCCCGAGCCGGGCACCGCGCTCGGGAACGGCGGGGGCGCGGGTGCGCCGACGACGATCGGGGCTGAGGGCAACGAGGCGAGGCCCGCGCCGACGGCGTTGACGGCCGCGACGCGGAACGTCGTCGTGGCGCCGTTGGTGAGCCCGGTGACGGTCTGGGTGGTGGCCGGCGACGTGAAGGTGACGGGGGGTTGGTCGACGCCGTTGACGTTCGGGGTGACGGCGTAGCCGGTGATGGTGCCGTTGGTGAAGTAGGGGGCGGCCCAGACGAGGGTGGCTTGGGCGTCGCCGGTGGTGGCGGAGACGGCGCTGGCCGCTTGGGGGGTGCCGACGATGATGGGCGTGGAGAGGGGAGAGGGGGTGCTCGTGCCGACGCCGTTGGTGGCGCTGATGGTGAAGGTGAGGGTGTCGCCGTTGGTGAGCCCCGGGATCGGTCCGCCGGTGGCGGTGCCGGCGAAGCTCGTGGACGCGAGGGCGACGCCGTTGCGCCAGGGGGCCACCGTGTAGCTGGTGATGGGCGAGCCGTTCGCCACGGGGGCAACCCATGAGACCGACACGGATCCGTTGCCGGGCACCGCGATCGGCGCGGCCATCGTCGCCGGCGTGGTCCCGGCCGCGCCGATGACGATGGCCGGGCTCGGCGGCGACTGCGGTCCGGTGCCGCGGGCGTTGACGGCGGCGACGGCGAACGTGGTCGTGGTCCCGTTGGTGAGCCCGGTGACGGTCTGGGTGGTGGCGGTCGACGTGAACGTGCGGGCGGCCTGGGCGGTGGTGCCCACGTACGGCGTCACCGTGTAGCCGGTGACCGCCGCGCCGTTGGCCGTGGCCGGTGCGGTCCACGAGACGGTGGCCCCGCCCGCGCCGGGGAGGGCTTGCACGGCCGCGGGCGTGGTCGGCGCGCCGACCACGAGGGGTGCCGAGGCGGTGGATGCGGGGCCGGTACCGCGGGCGTTGGTGGCGGCGACGGCGAACGTGTAGGTGCTGGCGTTGGTGAGCCCGGTGACGGTCTGGGTGGTGGCCGTGGACGTGAACGCCTGTGCCGCCTGCGCGGTGGTACCCAGGTAGGGGGTGACGACGTAGCCGGTGACGGGCGAGCCGTTGTCGGTGCTGGGTGCGGTCCAGGTGATGGTGGCTTGCGCGTCGCCGGGCGCGGTCGTCGGCTGGTTGGGCGCGACCGGGCTGCCGACGACGATGGGCGCGGTCGTCGAGGTCGCCCCCGTCCCGGACGCGTTGCTGGCCGCCACCGAGAACGTGTAGGTCGACCCGTCGACCAGGCCGGAGATGGTCTGCGACGTCGCCGTCGAGGCGAAGGTCTGGCTGGCCTGCGCGGCGCCGGCCAGCGACGGCGTGATCACGTAGCCGGTGATCGCCGAGGCGTTGGCTGCCGGCGGCTTCCAGCGCACCAGCGCCTGGCCCGCGCCGGGCACCGCGCTCGGGAACGGCGGCAGCGCCGGCGCCCCGACGATGATGCCGGGGGACGCGGCCGACGCTGCGCTCGTCCCGGTCGCGTTGATCGCGGCGACGGTGAACGTGTAGGTGGTGCCGTTGGTCAGGCCGGTGATCGTCTGGGTGGTGGCCGTGGAGGTGAACGTGACCGCCGGTCGCGCGACGCCGGCGACCGATGGCGTGACCGTGTAGCCGGTCAGGGTGCCGTTGGTGAAGTACGGCGCGGCCCACTTCAGCGCCACCTGGCCGGTTCCCGCGACCCCGGCGACGTTCGTCGGCGGGTTCGGCACCGTCGCGGTGGTGGCCGCGGCGACCGGCGTCGCCACCACGGCGGCCACGGCGACGGCCGCGACCGCCCAGGCGAGCGACAGGATCGCGGCGGCGCGTCCCCGTCGAACGTGCGTGCGGGCTGTGGTCGATGACATCGGCGCGGCGGGTCCTCAGAGCTCGGATCGTCTCCCCTCCCGGTGTTGCTCACCGGAACAGGAAGGGGGACGCGCCCGTCGGCGCGTCCCCCTTCTTCGGCTCTTTGCCGCCCGGGCTTGAGTCGCCCTGGCGAGTGAGCCCTCAGGGCACAGGCGTTGCCGTCGTCGTCGGGGGCGGCGTCGCCGTGGGATCGGTCGGCGCACCGACCACCGCCCACGGGCTCTGCCACTCGTTGTCGACGTCCACCGCGGGGTCCTCGCCCCGGGTCCACCACTTGGCCCGGTAGCCGATGCCCAGGTGCTGGACTCGTTCGCCGGGGTTGTAGATGGTGCCCTGGTGCCACTCCGGATAGGTGCCGGCCGGCAGCGGCGGGCTGGTCGTCGGCGGGACGTCGTGGGCGAGCACCGGCCCGAGCACGCGCCATGGCGAGTCCCACTCGTGCTTCACCGATGCGTCGGGCTGCGCCGCCTTGTTCCACCACTTGGCCACGTAGACCTGTCCGTGCCAGACGACCTTGGTGCCCGTCTCGTACTCGCGGCGGGGCCGCCAGTCGGGATGGGGACCGGGGGTGGCGCTGGTGACGAGCGACGCCCGCCCGCCGTTCTCGTCGACGGTCGTGGTCGGCGGCGTCGAGGTGGCCCGACCGCTCGCCTCGCCGAAGATCTGCGAGAACTGGAGCGGGGTCTGGGCGACGCCGCTGCAGCGGTTGTTCGAGATCGCCGGATCGATGTTGCCACCGCACTCGACATCGCGGTTCAGCGACCACATCGAGAAGCGCCGGACGCCGCGTCGGCTGGACTCGTCGAAGAGCCGCCTTGCGTCGCGGGTGTCGAGCCGGTCGGCCGCGCCGCCGTTCTGGCCGATCATCGGGGTGACGCCGAGCTTGGCGAACGAGGCCGACGGCGTGAGGGTGACGCCGACCCGCTTGTAGGCGCTGGTCACCTGGCCGGCGGCCGCGTCGATGCCCGACAGCGAGGCGGCGACGAAGCTCATGCTGGCGGGGCGCGAGGCCCCATACTCCATCGCCATCACGTTGACGCCGGTGACGTCGACCTTCGCCGCGAGCATGCCGTCGATGGCCGCAACCGCGTTGGGCAGCATGCCGGTGGGTGCGAGGGGCAGCGTGAGCCACACCTGCAGCCGGCGGCCCGCCCGTCGCTCCGCGGCCTGCACCTGCGCGATCGCGGCGGCCCGCCGCGACGTGGCCGCGGTGTCGTCGAGTCCGCCGCCCTCGAGGTCGAGGTCGATGGCCGTCAGGTGGTACCGCGTGATCACCGCCTGGTAGGCGGCGGCCAGGGCCTTCGGATCGGTGCAGGCCTTGGCCAGCTCCTGGTTTGCCACGCCACCGAACGACACGAGCACGTCACCGCCACGCTGGCGGAGGCGCACGATGCGTCGGTCGAGGTCGAGCTGAGACGCGGCCTCGTCGAGGCCGTAGCTCCCACCCCAGGACGGCGTGCAGCCGTCCTTCGAGGAAGCGACCACGAACGCCAGGACGACGTCGGGGGTCGGGTTGGTCGCCGGGTCCTGGAAGTCCAGGTACGGCGGCAGGGTCACGTCGACGTAGGGGGCGAACCAGCGCGTCGTCGAGGCGCTGGCCCGACGCTGGAGCGCCTTCACAGCGATCTGTGACGTGCCGAGGACGGCACCGGCCACCACGACGAGCGCCACAAGGCTGCGCACCACGGAGAGCCGTGGCTTCTTCGGGGGCTTGCCTCCGGTGGTGCCGGAGTCGTTGGTGGAGGTCATGTCGCTCAGCCTTCGGTCGGCGGGCGCGGGGCTCGCTGTGGGATCGGGGATCGGGTCGCTGCTCATCCGACCAGCTCCTTCTCCAGCGCGGGCACGGTGGCGCCGGCCGGAGCCAGAGCCAGAGCCAGAGTGGACGCCGGAACGGGAGCGAGCGTGGAAGCCGACGCGGGCGCCGCGTCGCGGTGCGGCTCGCGGGGCTCGTCGATCGAGCCGTGGTAGAGCACGGCGGCCCAGTCGACGACCGGGTCGAGGGTGGCCGGGGCCGGCGCCAGCCGAGCCGGCTTGCGCAGCAGGTTGACCAGGCCGATCCACACGTCGACCAGCGAGCAGCGCAGGCCGATGATCGCGAGGGTCGCGGGCACCGCCATCAGCACGTTGGTGCCGGCGAACACGGCGTGGGGCCAGCGTCGCTGGTGCACGTCGGCGATGAGGGCGACGATCGACAGCCCGATGATGAGATACGGGAAGATCACGAACGTGGCCGGGGCCACGGTCCGCTTGCGGACCTTCGGGGTGCGGGCGAACGCCACCTTGTGGCCGGTGATCATCTGGCCGATCGAGCGCAGCACGCCCGAGGCGTTCACTGGCAGCATGATGAGGTTGAACCCGTAGATGCGCAGCACGTCGGTGCGCTTGTAGCCGCAGCGCTTGAGGTCGCTGGCCATCACCACGAAGTACGGCGCGGACATCACGATCACGAGGGCGCTCATGAGCCGGCCGCTGAACGGATACGCGAGGAGCAGCCCGAGCCCCGCGGTCGCCCAGGTGATCGACGCCAGGTAGTTGAGGCGCAGCAGCAGCTCCGCCAGGTGACGTTCCTCGCCGCGCTCCTTCTTGGCCCGCCAGTGGGCCGCGAGCTTGCGCAGGATGATCAGGCCGCCGTTGGCCCAGCGCTGCCGTTGGATGCACAGCGAGCCGAAGTCGGGCGGGCTGGCGCTGTAGGCGAGGCGCTCGGGATAGGTCGTGACCGACCAGCCCTTGGTGGTCAGATCGAGGGTCGACTCCGTGTCCTCGATCACCGTGCGGTCGCTGATGAAGCGGCTCACGACGTGGCCTTCGCTGGCATCGTCGACCCGCAGGGCCTCGACCGCCTTCATGCGCAGCACGGCGTTCGCGCCGACCCAGAAGGCGGCATCCTGCTCGGCCATGCCCTGATGGACGATGTGCTGGATGTCGGTGGTGGCCCCGGCGATCCGCTCGACGCGCGTGGGCGCTCCGGTGAACGCGGAGTACGGCGTCTGGATGACGCCGACGCGCTCGTTGCCCGGCTGCTCCATCAAGTGGATCAGGCGGATGCAGTACTCCGGCAGGAGCACGCTGTCGGCGTCGAGGGTGACGATGTAGTCCGAGGCGGGCACGTGGAAGTTCGCCTGCGGATCGTCGGGCTCGCAGCGCAGCAGCAGGCCGCCGGCCGAGGTGGTCTGCTCGCAGTAGCTGCCGCCCATGAGACCGATGTAGGCGTTGAGGTTCATCGCCTTGTTGGGCTCGTGGGACAGGGTCAGGTACTGCTTGCGCTCGAAGCTCGCCAGGTCGGCGGTGAAGATCGAGGTGAGCCGGCGGTGCAGCTGCACGAACCGCTCGCCGCTCATCGTCGACCGGTGCAGCACCGCGCCCCGCACGGCGGCGGCGGCCACCGAGAGGTCACGGGCCAGCGAGCGCAGCACGTGGTCGACGAAGAAGTCGTCGGTGTGGTCGTGGCAGACCCACGCCGTGGCGAGATCCTCGAGCCACGCGACGGCGTGCTCGTAGTCGTCGGCCAGGTTGCCCAGCTCGTCGGGCGTGGGCTCGCTGCCGGTGCGCATGCGGGCCTCGGCCAGCTCGAGCGAGGCGACGAACCGCTGGCGGGGCGGCTCGAGCATCTCGGCGATCGTGCCCGGCACCTCGCGGGCCGGCTCCAGGAGGAGGCGCCGCTCGGGCCCGTCCACCCGGGGCGGATCGTCGACGAGGAGGACGACGCGCAGGTTCGGCAGCTCCTGAAGGGCCGCCGAGAACATCGTCTGCAGGATGACCTCCGGCTGCTCCCGGTAGGAGGGGATCAGCACCGTGGCCGACGGCGAGTCGTTGCCGAAGGCGGCCTCGAGCTCGGCGCGCGGGGTGCGGGAATGGGCCCGCGTGCGGCGCAGGTAGCCCTGCCGCGTGATGAGGTAGGCGCCGGCGCTCAGCGCCAGGAACGTGACGATGACGAGGTAGGCGAGCGTCTCCAGCGCGCCCCGCAGCGACATCGTGGCGGCGGAGGCCTGGCCGATGACGACGGTGACGACGTAGGCGAGCCACGACAGCGCGGTCACCGCCAGCGCCAGGCGGCCCAGTGCGAGCGACCGCGACGATGCGGGTGGCGGCACGACGGGGTTCGGTCGGGTGCGGCGGTCGGCGCCGAGTTGGCGTCGACGACGCGCGGGTTCCGTGGTCCTCATGGCAAGTTCTCCGTCCAGTTGGTGCGTTGTGTGACGACCGTGGCCGTCGTGGGTCGGAGTCCGAGTCCTGAAGACTCGAGGGCGTCACGGCGCTTCTCCTGCGCTGTTCCGCCGAGCGGGGTTCCGCTCACGTCGACCGTGGCCAACCGATCGGCGTCCGCCGATCAGCCGGCGATGGGTCGTTCGGCCCTAATGCAGATGGGTGACAGCGCGGGAACTCGCGCGGGGGGCGCGACGGGGCCGCCGACGCGCGGCGCGGCCGGGTCGTCCGGCGGGCCGCCGGCGCGTTTGATCCGGGACGGGCTCAGGCGCGAAGTGTCGGGTCGCCGATGGCAGCCGGCACCGGTGGGCACGGCCGCCGCCTGCCGGTTCGATCGGGCGCTCCGCCGCCGACGATCGGGGGCCGAGCTCGCCCGTCAGCCGCGGGTTCGGGAACGGGCGCTCAGGTCGGCGCGAGGCGACGAAACACCAGGTGGACGCCGGTTTCGTCCACGGGCATGACCTCGGCGACCTGCCAGCCGAGCAGTGCCGCGCAGCGGACGACCTCGTCGGGCGGTAGGCCGGTCAGCTGCTCGCCGGCGCGGCGCCCGCGGTCCTCGGCGATCGCCCGGAGGCTGGGCGTCGGGGGGTCGAGGCGCCAGCACAGCACGCCTGCGGCGTCGCGCGATGCGACGGCGTGGAGGTGGTTCCAGCTGGTGCGCGCGCGGAGGTCGATCGTCTCGTCGGCGGGAGCCTTGACGTGCATGCGTTGGTCCTCCAAATGGTGCACTCTCTGCGCAATAGGTACCCAATAAACGCAGAGACCGGTCAGCCCGCCACGTAGAGCGTTCGACACTCGGCTGCTCAGTTCCTCCTACGGCCCGCGTTCTCCTGCACGCTCAGCCAACTTTGGTGGCGACGACGGCGGTCACGCCGCTGTCGGGCAACCAGATCGACGTCGCCGTCCGGTCGAGGCCGGCGGCGTCGCCGATCTGCAGGATCTCCTCGATCGAGCGCGGAACGATCAGTGGCCAACGAGCGGCGTGCATCGTGAAGTCCAGCTCCGGGTGCGTCGCCAGCATGTTGGCGTAGACGAGGGTGCCGCCGGGGCGAAGCAGCGATGCCGCCAGCCGCAGGAAATCGGCACCCGACTGCGACCCGGCCGGCACCACCGTGGGCAGGTACTCGAAGAACCCGAGGCACTCGACCACCGAGCACGAGCCGGGCGCTACCACCGCATGCACCGCCGCCGGCTGCAGCACGTTGACGAGACGACAGCGGACGGCGTGTTCGACTGTGGCCTCGGCCGCCGCCTCGGTCGCCATGTCGAGGGCGTCGGGGTCCCAGTCGAGCACCGTCACCTCGACGTCCGTGCCGTCGTCGAGCGCCGCCCGCGCCGCGTCGCACACCGGTCGGGCCGCGCCGCAGGCCAGGCTGGCCCAGCGCTGGTCGGCCCCGTCGGCGGCCAGCCGCTCGAGCAGCCATTGGGCGGCCGCGCCACGGCTGCGAACCGCTCGGCTGTCCAAGGAGTGCACGAAGAACCGGCGGCCCACCGAGTCGATCGGGGTGCCGTCCGGCAGGTCGCCATCGGGGCGGTAGAGCGGCTCGAGGGCCCGGGCCGACGGGACGAGCTTGCGCCAGGCCTGCAGTGCGGGCGACGGGCCGTACAACCGGTCGACGATCTCGGAGTCCTCGTCCGAGCGCTGCGGCGAGCGCTCGAGGATGAGCTGCCGCAGCTCGGCGACCTTGGCTCGGACCAGCGCGGCCCCGGTGGGGTCATCGGCCGCGTAGCGGTCCGAGATCGTCAGCTCGGCCGCGCCCTGCAGGCCATGGCGCTCCGCGACCTCCGGCAGCGGCACGACGGCTGCCACCTCGACACGTGCATCGTTCATCACTCACCGAACCTCGTGCCCACGCATGCATTGTCGACGTCCCCTGGGCACGTCTGAGTCCGCCGACCAGGGGAGACGCAGCTGGCGGCCGATCGTTACGCTCCGCCGGTCGCGGGGCCGCCGAACGGGCGCGCCGGTGGTAAGCGTCGGGGCGATCAGGACGTCCGACCAGGGTGTTGCCTGCGCACCCCGCGACCTCCAGCGACCCCAGCGGTTGGGCCTGCGGTCGATGATCCCGTACTGGCTCTCGCACCTGCCCACCCATCGCCGGCCCGTCCGGCGCGATCCGAAGGTGACCGATGGCGCTTCTGAGCGGGGCGACCGGGGGACAGAAGGAGGCCATGCTCGCCCTCCTCCCCCTGCTGCGCGCGGTCTGGCGCGCCCTCGACGAGGTGGCCGCCGGGCCGGCCCGCTGGCTGGCGGCGGTGATGGATGAGCAGGACGAGCTGTGGGCCTTTGACGCCCTCTGCGGTGACGATCTGGAGATCACGACCTCCCAGGTGGCCTGACCGCACGCGTCGCCGGATGCCCGTGGGCTGCCAGGATCGGGCCGCCCGCGTCGCCGCATCCCGGAGCACCCGATGGCCCAGCCCGACCTGACCCCCAAGCCCGCCACCCCGGCCACGGCCGAGACCAACCGACAGGTCGCGGCGGCCCCTTGGCTCGCCGACCAGACCGAGGACCGACGAGCCCGCCAGGGGCGGTTGCGCGAGCCGGCCAGCCCGCAGGTGCTGCGCGACGGTTCGTGGCCGGTGTGGGACCTCGACGCCTACCAGTTCGTCGCCGGCGATCCGCCGCCGACCGTCAACCCCAGCCTCTGGCGCCAGGCGCAGCGCAACGGTGAGGCCGGGCTCTTCGAGGTGGCGCCCGGCTTCCACCAGGTGCGGGGCCTCGACCTGTCCAACCTGACGGTGGTCGAGGGGGCCGAGGGCCGGATCGTGATCGACCCGCTGACGTCGGCCGAGACGGCACGCGCCGCCCTCGACCTGGTGGACGCCCACCTCGGCCCGCGCCCGGTCACCGCGGTCATCTACACGCACAGCCACGTCGACCACTTCGGTGGCGTGCGCGGCGTCGTCGACGAAGCCGACGTGGCCGCGGGGCGGGTCCGCATCGTGGCGCCCGCAGGATTCCTCGCGGCCGCGGTCAGCGAGAACGTCGTGGCCGGCAACGCCATGCGTCGGCGGGCCACGTACATGTACGGCGCGCTTCTGCCGCGGGGGCCGCGAGGCCACGTCGACTCCGGGCTCGGCAAGGGCATCCCGCTGCTCGGCCGTCAGGGCCTGATCGCCCCCACCGAGGAGGTGGCGGTCACCGGCACCGAGCTGGTGATCGACGGCGTGCGCATCGTGTTCCAGGTCACGCCCGACACCGAGGCACCGGCGGAGATGAACTTCCACTTCCCGGCCCAGCGGGTGCTCTGCATGGCCGAGAACTGCACCTGCACGCTCCACAACCTGTACACGCCGCGCGGGGCGCAGGTGCGCGACGCGCTGGCCTGGAGCAAGTACCTCGGCGAGGCCATCGAGCTCTACGGCGACGCCACCGACGTGTCCTTCGCCAGCCACCACTGGCCGCGCTGGGGTCGCGAGGAGGTGAACCGCCACCTCGAACGGCAGCGCGACACCTACCGGTTCATCCACGACCAGACCATGCGGCTGGCCAACCACGGCCACACGCTGATCGAGGTGGCCGAGGCGCTGCGGCTGCCGCCGGCCCTCGACGCCGAACCCACCAGCCGCGGCTACTACGGCACCGTCAACCACAACGCGAAGGCCGTCTACCAGCGCTACCTGGGCTGGTTCGACGGCAACCCGGCCCACCTGCACCCGTTGCCGCCGCAAGAGGCGGGCACCCGCTACGTCGAGATGATGGGCGGTGCCGACGAGGTGCTCCGCCGGGCGCAGGCGTGGTTCGAGCAGGGCGAGTACCGGTGGGTCGCGCAGGTCGTCGACCACGTGGTGTTCGCCGAGCCCGACAACCTCGCAGCCCGCGCCCTGCAGGCCGACGCGCTCGAGCAGCTGGGCTACCAGTCCGAGTCCGGGCCGTGGCGCGACTTCTACCTGACCGGCGCGCAGGAGCTGCGCGGCGGGCCGCCCGGGGCTCTCGGCGGTGGTGCCAGCGTCGATGCCGACACCGTCGCGGCCATGACGACCGAGATGCTGTTCGACTACCTCGGGGTGCGCATCGATGGCCTGGCCGCGGCCCGCCGTCGGTTCGCCTTCGACGTCGAGGTCACCGACCGCGGTGAGCGTTGGGCCCTCGGCGTCGAGCACGGCGCGCTCCACGCGGTCGGCGGCCGCGCTGCCGAGCGACCCGACGCCACCATCGCCACGAGCCACGCCGGGCTGGCCGCGCTCGTGACCGGCGGTTCGGGGCTCGCCGACCTCGAAGCCGCAGGCGAGCTCTCGGTGGCCGGCGATCGGTCGTCACTCGAGGAGCTGCTCGCCGTGCTCGACACGTTCGAGCTGATGTTCCCGATCGTGACGCCCTGACCCACCCGCCGGGGCGTTGACAAGGCCGGCCGGCGGGAGGAGCTTGCCCCGAGAGACCCGCGTGCAGCGCGGGTTGCCGACGCAGGGGGGCAGCGATGAGCTACGGGATCGTGCTGGTGTTCGATGGGGTCACCGAAGACCAGTACTGGGCGGTGAACGACAAGCTCGGGATCGAGCGAAGCGGCGCTGGGGACTGGCCGGAGGGCCTCGACGTGCACGTCGCAGGCTCGAGCGGCAGCTCATGGGTCGTGAGCGAGCTGTGGACGAGCAAAGACGCCCAGGAGCACTTCATGACGTCCCGGCTGGGCGCCGCGCTGGGCGCGGTCGGCCTGCCGCAGCCGCAGGTGTTCGAGGTCGACGTGGTCAACGCCAAGGTGCCCGGCTGAACCCTCGGGCCCGGCGGGCTCAGAGGGCCGCGTGCGCGCTCGCGCCCGCCGCGGCGCTGAGGCCGGCCAGGCCGGCGCGCAGCTGATCGGTCGTCGGCCAGCCGTAGCCGAGCCGCAGGTAGCGGTCGTCGAGCTCGAACCAGTGGCCGGGCCCGACGTAGGTCCCGGGCTCGGCCAGCAGCGTGCGGTGGAACGCCTGCGCGTCCAGCTCGACCTCGGGCTTCAGCCGCACCAGGCCCACGACGCCGCCTGACGGCTCGACCCACTCGTACGCGTCCTGCGCCGCCATCCACTCCCGCACGATCGCGAGGTGGGCGCGGACACCGTCGAGGATCGGCGGCAGGATCCGTTCGCGATCGGCGAGCACGGCCCCCGCGATCGCCTCGTCGAGCGTCGCGCCGCAGATCAGCACCTGCTCCTTGGCGGCCAGGAGCAGCTCAGCGAGACCGGGGTCGCGCGTCACCGCCCAGCCCACCCGCAGCCCGGGCAGGCCGTACGCCTTCGACATCGACGAGACGCTGATGGCGCGCGGCGACCGGGTTGCCGCGAGGGGGAGGCGCTGGCCGTGCGTGAGGTCGCGGTAGGTCTCGTCGACCAGCAGGACCGCGCCGCTCTGCTCGGCCAGCGCGACCAGGGCGTCGAGCTGCTCGAGGTCGAGCATCGTGCCGGTCGGGTTGTGCGGGCACGTCACGCTGATCAGGCGGGTGATGCCGGGTCGCAGGCAGGCCGCGACGCGATCGACGTCGAGCCGCCAACCGTCGTCGAACGCGAGGTCGACCACGTCGAGGTCGGCGCCGATCGCGCGTGGGGTCTCGAGGTTCGTCGCGTAGTTGGTGCGCACGACCACCACGTGGTCACCGGGCTCGAGCAGGGCGGTGGCCACGCAGAACAGGGCGGCCGCGGCGCCCGGCGTCACCAGCACGTCGTCGGGCTGGATGCGGCCGCCGGGCCCGGTCGCGCTCGTGCGCCCGCTGTCGTCGGCGGCGACCACGGCCGCGCGCAGGGCGGGATCGCCGAGGTGGTCGCCGTAGCAGAGCAAGAGGTCGTCGAGGTCGAGGTCGAGCCCGAAATCGGACAGGCGGCGATCGGCCACCGAGCTCTCCGACAGGTTGTTGGCGATCGTGTCGTAGCCGAGCTGTTCCGGCGACTCGA
>JAODBM010000114.1 GCA_025463985.1 Acidimicrobiales bacterium | reverse complement strand
GCACGCCGCCCACGCACATGACCGGCGTCCGCCGACCCGCGCACGCCACCCGCGGCACATCACTGCCACCGCCTCCCGGCGCCCGCCACCCGCACCACCCGCACCGCGCCAACCGCCCACCGCCTCGCGCCAACCGCCCAAGGCCCACCACCAACCGCGCCCCGCGGCCCCGCGCCACCCCGCCACCCCGCCGCGGCCAGCACGTCGGCGCGGGCCGGGCGGGTGGGTCAGGAGACGGGGGTTGTGCGGGGGGTGGGGTCGGGGGTGACGGGGGAGTGTGCGGCGAGGTAGGCGACGAGCATCGTGAGGTCGTTGTCGCCGGTCGTGGAGCGGTCGGTGCCGGCGGCCAACGCGGTGAAGTGGTCACCGCCGGCGGCGAGGAACGAGTTCGACGTCACGCGATAGGAACCCGCCGGGTCGACCGGTCGCCCGTCAAGGCGCAACGTGGCGCGCCGGACGTGGTGGCCGAGCGGCGCGGCGGGTTCGTAGCTGTAGGTCACGCCCTTCGAGACCCCGAGCCACAGCACGCGCTGCCCCGTGCCGGCCGGCTGCCACTGCTGCTCGAGGGCATCGGCGAGCTGGGCGCCCGTGAACGTCTTGGTCACGACGTCGTTGGCAAACGGCTGCACGGCGAACGCGTCGGCGTACCTGACTACCCCCTTGGGGCCGCGCCGCAGGTCCGCACGCAGGCCACCGGCGTTGGTGAGCGCGAGCTGCGCGCCGCCGCGGCCGGTGTCCCGGGTCGCGGCGAGCTGGACGTCAGCGATGAAGTTGCCGAGCACCGACTCCACGCCACGGTCCTCGGGTGCGCCCGGTCGCCCGCGCAGGATGTCGGCGGTGATCGAGCCGACGGGCCGCAGGCCGAGCACGGCCGCCTTCGCCTCGGCCGCGTCGACGATGGCCTGGACCCGTGCGTCGACCGGTGCGCCGACCACGTCCAGCAGCTCCGCTCGCGACCGGACGACGCGGTGGGCGACCGGATCGAACGTGAGCGTGATGCAACCCAGCTTCACGCCGTAGTCGAGGGCTTGGACCACCGGCCGCAACCCGCGGCTCCAGTCGTCGGGCGCCGTCGCCAGCGGCACTCGCGCCGCGAGCGGGACCTCGAACGCGTACGCCTGATGCGTGTGGCCGCTGATGACCGCGTCGATCGCGGGGCTCGATCGCACGAACGGGCCGAACGTCGGGTCGGCCGCGAGCGCGCCCGGTGACCCAGTGTGATCGGGTGCCGCGCCCTCGTGCGCCAACAGCAGGACGACGTCGGCCTCGCCGTTGGCCGGGTTGCCGTCCTTGAGCTGCGCGGCGACGGCGTCGGCCTCGGCGACGGGATCGCGGATCTCGAGGCCAGCGATGCCCGCGGGGTTCACGAGCGAGCGGGTCTCCTCGGTGACCACCCCGATGGTGGCGACGCGCACGCCGCCGATCCGCTGGATCCGTAAGGCCGGCAGCGCGCGCCGGCCGTCCTTGTACACGTTGGCCGCCAGGTACGGGAAGCGGGCGCGCGGCACGACGCGGCCTTCGAGGTCGGCAAACCCCCGGTCGAGCTCGTGGTTGCCGAGCGCGGAGACCGCAAGGCCGGACGCATTGAGCGCATCGATGGTCGGCGTGTCGCCGTCGACAGCCGAGACGAACGTCGACGCACCGATGTTGTCGCCGGCCGACACGAAGACCGTGTTGGGATTTGCCAGGCGCAGCTGCCCGACCAAGCCGGCCACCTGGCCCATGCCGCCGATCGGCCGTCGGTCGGGCGGGGGGAGGCTGGCCGGCGCCTCGAGCCGCCCGTGCAGGTCGTTGATCGCCAGCACCTGCAGCTCGATCGGGACCGGAGACGGTCGCGCTGGCGGCGCCGGTGGCATCGGCGGGAGCGGTCGCGAGCTCGTGCGGAGCCCGACGACCACGGGATCGTGGTCGCTGGAGCGGAACGGCCCGCGGTCGTAGTACGGCGGGTAGCCCGCGTAGTCGAACGCCGCCGATTCCTCGGCGTTCACGTTCCAGATGTCGATGCCGGTGACCTTGGACAGCAGCGACGGCGTGACGAGCACGTGATCGAGCGACCCCGATTCACCACCGAACACATAGGAGTGCTCACCGTGGCCCCGGGCCTGCTCGACGTCGATGAGGCCGTGGCCGGCGAGCACCTGGATGGGGTCCTCGTGCCCATAGGCGTTGAAGTCGCCGAGGAGGGCCACGTCGGAGCTGCCGCTCGACGCCTTCAGCCGGTCGACGAACTGGGCCAAGGACCCGGCCTGACGGGTGCGATCGCCGTTGTACGGCCCCTGCCCGTCGCCAGCATCAGCGTTGTCGCCCGTGGGGGGCACCCCCGCGCTCTTCGACTTGAGGTGGTTGGCGACGACGGTGAAGGTGGCGGCGCCACGGCGGAACGTCTGGGCGAGGGGCGGACGAGCGTTCGACCACACCCGCTCGTCGTCGCCGGTGACGCTCGGGCCCACCGGCGTCACCGCGGCCGGCCGGAAGATGATGGCGGTGGTGATCACGTCTTGGCGCTCCGGCGGGCGCAGGCCGCTCGGCGTCCGGACGTAGTCCCACGGGTGGGCGGGATCGGCGGCGTCGAGCGCGCCCACCAGCTGCTGGAGCGCGAGCTGGGGCTGGTCGGGCGAGAAGCGAACCGAGTTCTCGACCTCCGACAGGGCCACCACGTCGGCCTGCAGCCCTCGGACAGCCGAGACGATCTTCGCCTGCTGCAGAGCGAGCGCCGCGGGGTCGGCCGCGCCGCGCGCCAGCCCGCCGAAGTGCACGAAGTAGTTGTGGACGTTGAGGCCGGCCAGCCGCAGGTCGCCGCCCACCCGATCCGGAGTTGGCACCCGCGGGTTGGTGCGGGTGAAGGTGGTTCGCGCCGCGGCCGGCGTGGACGCGTCCACCGGCGTGGTCGGCTGCAGCCGCCAGTCACCGAACGCGAACGAGAGCACGGTCGGGCCGAAGCGTGCGACGCGGTCGCCGACCCGCACCGGGTTGGTCTTCGACTCGTACGGCGGCTCGACGCGGTTGCTGAGGCGGGCGCTGCGGGCGTCGTCGAGGACCAGCCGACGCGCCGCGTTCCGCGCCGCGAGCGCGATTGCAGCGGCCGACCGCGGCCGGTAGGCATCGGTGGGGACGACCGCGGGCTCGGCGCCGGCGCGCAGGACCGCCTCGCCGTAGCGGTCGAGGCCAGCCACGTCGGAGACGGTGAACGGCCCGACCGGCCGCACGGCCATGCCCTCGACCGACTCCCGTTCCGCGTCCGACGCCGGGAGCGCGAGCGGCACCGGTGCGGGCGACGGCGCGGTGCCGCACGAGGCGAGGTCGGTGGCCGTGGCGACGACCAGCTCGGTGAGGCCACCGCGCTCGGCCACGGTGCCAGCCACCCGCAGACGCTCGCCGATGGCGAGCGGCCCGGCGCCGGGCACGGCACCGAGCCCCACGAAGAGCCCGTCGGACGGCACCCCGGCCGCAACGCGTCGCCCGGCCCCGCTGCCGATCGACTGGATGTAG
This sequence comes from Acidimicrobiales bacterium, assembly GCA_025463985.1. Classification (GTDB taxonomy): domain Bacteria; phylum Actinomycetota; class Acidimicrobiia; order Acidimicrobiales; family Iamiaceae; genus JAODBM01. Next base: position 106,153 of record JAODBM010000114.1, on the reverse strand, counting down.
ACGCCGGCGAACCCGCCGACGCGGTGATCGGCCGTGACGACGCCCTCGACGCTCACCGGCGTGTCCGGCGGGATGGGCGACGTGGCGCCCGGACCCTGCACCTGGGCGATGGTGTGGCTCGGCGGTTCGCTGCAGGAGACGCTCGGCGCCCAGCTAGCCGCGGCCGCCGACGGCGCGGCGACCGAGGCCGACCCGAGGAGGCTGACGACCACGACGGACACCGCCATCGGCGCGAGGGCGGACGGGAACAGGCGGCGACGCATGAGGCTCCAGGCGGGGAGGGCGACGCGGGCCGGCAACGCGACCCCGCAGCGCGATGAGCGGGTGAGACCGGACGACCGGCGGGCTCAGGCTGCGCACCCCATCCTGAGCCCGCCGAGCCTGCCCAGCCATGGACCGGACAAAACCCTCATATCTCCAACGTCCTGAGCCATGGGCCGAGCGCACCGAGCCTCGAGCACGCCGACGACCCTCCGGGCCGGAGGCGACCTCGCTAGGGTCCGCCGGTCGTCGTGCGGCCCGAGGGAGCAGCTGTGACCGAGATCCATGGAACCTGCAACGAGGCGTTCGAGCCGGTCCGCACCACGTTCGAGAAGCACTTCGAGGAGGGCTTGGAGCAGGGCGCGAGCGTCGCCGTCACCGTCGGCGGCGAGCCGGTGGTCGACCTCTGGGCGGGGGACGCGGACGACCACGGCCGGCCATGGGAGCGAGACACGATCGTCAACGTGTACTCGACGACCAAGACGATGGCCGCCACCTGCATGCTGATGCTCGCCGACCGCGGGCGCCTCGACTTCGACGCGCCGGTGGCCAGCTACTGGCCCGAGTTCGCGGCCAACGGCAAGGACGCCGTGCTCGTCCGGCAGGTGATGGGCCACACCGCGGGGCTCGCGGGCTTCGACCCGCCGATCAGCCCCGAGACGCTCTACGACCAGGACGTCGTCGCCGCCCACCTCGCCGCGCAGGCGCCGTGGTGGGAGCCGGGCACGCAGGCCGGCTATCACGCCATCACCCAAGGCCAGCTGCAGGCCGAGATCGTGCGGCGGGTGACCGGCCAGACGCTCGGCACGTTCTTCCGCACCGAGGTGGCCGAACCGCTCGGCGCCGACTTCCACATCGGGCTGCCCGCGTCGGAGGACCACCGCGTGGCCGACCTCGTCGCGCCGGCCATGGGCATCGCCGGCCGCGGCCAACCGGTCGAAGGCGGCCTCGCCGAAGGATCGATGGCGCTCCGCACGCTGTCCAGCTGCCCGCTCACCGGGCTCGAGCCGCGGACGCGCGAGTGGCGCGCGGCCGAGCTGCCGGCGGTCAACGGCACCGGCAACGCGCGGTCCGTCGGGCGCATCCACTCCGCGCTGGCCTGCGGCGGCGAGGTCGACGGGGTCCGGCTGCTCTCGCTGGCGGGCGTCGAGCGCGTGCTCGAGCTGCAGAGCGACGGCCGCGACCGGGTGCTGGGCGTCCCCATGCGCCACGGCATGGGCTTCGGCCTGATGAGCGAGCTGATCCCGCTCAGCCCCAACCCGCGGGCGTTCTTCTGGGGCGGCTGGGGCGGCTCGATCGCGGTGATCGACCTCGATGCCCAGATGACCGTCTCCTACGTGATGAACCGCATGGCCCCCGCCCTGCTGGGCGACCTACGCGGCGCCATGCTCACGTTCGCCGCCTACCAGTCCGTCGCCGCCGCGGACTAACGAGCTGATGTATGCCCGTCCCGCACCGGAGCGGTGGGTGGTCAGGGTTGGGCGCGGAGGAGGGTGCCGTAGCCCGGGCGGTCACCGAAGCCGGGAGCGAAGGCGCCGTCGTGCCACGCGAGACGGCCGTTGATCACGACCGCAGGGACGCACTCGTCGTGGCGCCGCACGAGCCGCTGGAGGTCGGGCATGCCGACCATCTCGTGCTCGCTGATCTCGTCGAGCCGCTCGTCGAGCGCCCCCGGATCGACGACCGCGATGTCGGCGCGCCGGCCGACGGCGAGCGACCCGGCGTCGATGCCCAGGAAGTCGGCGATCTCGCCGGTGAGGCGGTGGACCGCGCGCGCCACCGACATCAGCTCGCGTCCCTCGGCCTGGGCCCGGAGCACCAGGCGCAGCAGGTGGAGGGGGAAGTCGTAGTACGCCATGTTCCGCAGGTGCGCGCCGGCATCGGAGAAGCCGATGAGCACGGCGGGATGCGTCACCACGTACTCCAGCTCGGCCAAGCGGTCGTTGCCGACCACGGTGTACCAGCGCAGGTCGTTGCCGTACTGCTGCTGGAGGTCAAGGAACAGGTCGAGCGGATCGACGCCGCGCTCGGCGGCCACGTCGGCGAACGAGCGACCGACGAGCGTGCCGTCGGGGCAGCCGACGATGCGGGGCTCACCGAGGTCGCGGTGCCAGGCCTTCGGGGCGAACGGGTTGGCCCACTGCTTGCGGAACCGGGCGCGGAAGGCGGGGTCGGCCAGCAGCTGCTGGCGCACGGCGACGTCGATCTCGTGCAGGGCTTCGGTGCCGGCACCGAGCTCTTCCATCACCGGGACCTCGAGGCCGTCGACCCACAGCTCGAACGGCACCGGCAGCGACTGCCAGCGCATGTCGGCGTTGAGCCGCCGGTTGGCCCAATCGGTGACCGAGCCGGCGACGCGGTGCATGCCGCGCAGCGCGATCGAGTCCACCAGGGAGATGACCATGGTCCGCAGCGGTTTGCGGCGCACGCCGGTGCTGAGCCCGAGGATGAGGCTCATGTTCCAGCGGCCCTGCAGGTCCGGCACCATCTGCAGCAGGCGGTCGCGCGCCCGCAGCCGCCGCGCAAAGGTGCGGTACTCGGACCACTTCGCGTACACCGAGGGCGTCGATCTCGAGCGGAACCGGGTGCCGTCGAGCTTGTCCCACGGCAGCGTGTTGAACGACATGCCGAGGTAGCCGGCGTCGAGCGCGTCGTCGAGGTGGCGGACCATCGTGGCCAGCTCGACGGCGGTCGGGCGCTCGCGGTCGTCCACCGAGCGGCCCAGGCCCATCACCGCGGCCCGCACGGCCGAGTGGCCGAAGAGGGCCGTGACGTTGGGACCGAGCGGCAGGGCCTCGAGGTGGTCGAGGTACTCCGCGGGCGTCTCCCAGTCCTTGATCTTCTCGAGCAGCGGCCGGACCGTGTCGTACGGCACCGCCTCGACGCGGCAGAACTGATCGGCGAGATCCTCGGGCGTGCCCATGGCGAACGACAGGCCGCAGCTGCCGACGAGCACGCTCGTGACACCGTGGCGCACCGACTCGCCCAAGCCCGGCGCCAGCTCGACCTCAGCGTCGTAATGCGTGTGCAGGTCGATGAACCCGGGGGTGACCCAGCGCCCGGTCGCATCGACCACGGTGGCGTCGGGCGGTGCGTCCAGCGCCAACCCGATGGCGGCCACCACGCCGTCGCGCACGAGGACGTCGGCGACGAGGCCCGGTCGGCCAGTGCCGTCGAAGACGGTGCCGCCACGGATCAACACCGGCGGATCGTCGGTGGCACGGTGGGGCGCGGGCACGACAGGACGGTTGGCCACGGGTGACAAGGGTACGCCCCGGGTCGGTCGTCAGCCCTCGTCAGACGGTAAGTGGATGCACCAATCGGACGTCCGAAGGACGATGGAGCACGAGCGCACTGGCTTCCGGGAACGACCCACCTCCGACGACTACGGGCGCGTCATCGCCGAGATGACGCGCCGGCTCGACGGGGGCGACGACCTCGACCGCATCGGCTGGATGCTCGTGGCCGACATGACCCGCCCCTCGGGCATGGCCTGTTGGGTGCGGCGCTGCGTCGCGGCGGCGAACCTGCTGCGGGGCCAGGTCCAGGTCCTGGCCCAGTACACGGCCGATCCCGCGGCCACCGTGCAGCGCTGGATCTGGGAACGGGTCGAGGTGAAGGTCCCCGCCGGCGCCGAAGCGACGGTCCGCGGCGCCCGCGACTGGGCGCAGACGTTCGCCGGGTCGCCCGCGCCAGGTCTGGCCATGCGAACCGAGCCGCTGCGGGCGTCGACCAAGCTGGCCCGTTGGGTCGCGCTCGTCGAAGCCGACGAGGTGGCGCTCGACCGCATCTCGTCCTTCAAGGGCATCTCGCACGCGTCGATCCTGGCCCAGTACGGCTCGGACCTGGCCCGCCTCGACGAGATGCCCTGACCCGCACCCGCGCGGCACGCGAGACCTCGCTGGTCGAGCCCATCTCGCTCACTCCGCAAGCTGTGCCTCTTGCTCCTCGCGCCGGGCCTTGATGATGCGGCGCCGCTGGCGCTCCGAGCACCCGCCCCACACCCCGTCGGCGATGCGGTTCTTCAGCGCGTGCTCGAGGCACTCGGTGCGCACCTTGCAGACGGCGCACACCTTGGATGCGGCGACCACGCCGGTGCCGTTGTGCGGGAAGAACAGGTCGGGCGGAAAGCTCCGGCAGCGTGCTTCGTCCATCCAGCTCTCGTGCATCGTTCCTCCGAAGGTCGTGCTCGCCACCGCTCGCCGGTGTGCTCGCCAGTCACAGCGCGGGGGTCGACGACCGGGTGGTCCAGGCCGCGGCCTGTGCACCCCCACGGCCTAAGGACGGTTCAGGGCGCCGTTGCTTACGGCGGGCACCGTCAGCCCCGAGAGCAGGCCGGACGCGAGGGAGGACACCGACCGCGTGGGTGTCGGCATCCGGAGTCGGAGTCAGAGCGGTGGTCAGCCGCCCAGTCGGGACCTGACGATGGCTGAGACGGCCTTGCCGTCGGCCCGGCCGCCGAGCCGGGCCATGGCCGCCTTCATGGCGAGGCCCATCTGGGACGGGGCGTCGAACCCGCCCTCGGTCAGCGCCTCGTCCACGATCGCCGTCAGCTCGTCCTCGCCGAGCGCCGCCGGCAGGTAGCGGGCGAGGACGTCGCGTTCGGCCTGCTCACGGGCGGCACGCTCGGCTCGGCCACCGGCCATGAACGCCGTGGCCGCCTCGTCGCGCCGCTTGACCTCGCGAGCCAGCACCTTGCGGACCTCGTCGTCGGAGAGCTCGCGAGCCGCGCTCCCGGCCACGGCCTCCTCCTTCATCGCGGCGATGGCCAGGCGCAGCACCGACATGGACAGCTCGTCCCGGGCCTTCATCGCCGTGGTCAGGTCCGCCTGGAGCTGATCGCTGAGCATGGGGTCTCCTCACATCGACGTGCCGCGCTGGCCGCCCTCCATCGTGCCCGACGAGGCTCACGAAGCGACCGCCGACCCCCACGCGTGTTCACGACGCGTTCATCGTTCGTCCGGCACTCTCCTGGTGGGCCGGCAGATGATTGGCCAACGAGGTTGAACCAGGCGATGACCACGGTGAACGTGACGGACCCCGACCTCGACCTGCTCGAGGGCATGGACCGTCTGCAGTCGGTGCTGCCCCTCTCCGAGGGCGTGATCCGCAGCGACCACACGCTCGACGTGCGGGCCGCGAACCACGCGGCCGCCGCGCTGCTCGGCTGGGACACGGCGCACGACCTCGTGCAGGCCCTCAACCAGACGTCCTGGTCGGTGATGGACCCGGCGGTGCGCCGGTCGATGCAGACCACGCTGGCCGTGCGCGGGCGCTGGGAGGGTCAGACCGTGCTGCGCCGGCGCGACGGCGGCGAGCTCGATGCCACCATCACCGCGTGCACGCTCCGCGGCTCGCCCGGCGTGCCCTCCGGCGTGATCATGGTCATCCGCCCCGTCCACGGCGTCGCTCCGCCCGACGGCCCCGACCCGCGGGACGCCTACCAGGTCAGCGGACTCCCGGGGCGCTTCGTCCTCTACTACCAGCCCGAGATCGACTTGCGCACTGGGGTCGTCGCCTCCGCCGAGTCGCTGCTGCGCTGGCACCACCCCGGCCTGGGCACGGTCTCACCGGGCGCGGCGCTGGCGGATGCCTCGTGGGCCATGCGCCTGGCCGGCCTCGAGGTGTGGTCGGTGTTCGCGGCGTGCCGACAGGCGGCGACCTGGGCGGATCAGAGCTGGCCCATCCGCGTGTCGGTCAACCTCTCGCACCATCACCTCGAGGACCCCGAGCTGGTCGATCGCTTCCGGCGGGCGCTGACCGTCACCGGCGTGCCCCGCCGGTGCCTCGCGGTCGAGATGCCCTTCTCGGCCCTGAGCGACATGCCGATGCGGGCGCGGCGCGTGGCGGCGGACCTGGACACCGAGGGCGTCAGCGTGATCATCGACGACGTCAACGGGTCGGCCACCGCCGGCACGTTCGACGGCATCCGTACGACGGCGATCAAGCTCGATCGCAGCCTGACCAGCGGCATCAGTGCCTCGCCGACGCAGCAGGAGACGGTGCGCCGGGCCCTGCTCATGGCGGCCTCGCTCGGCGCCACGGTGACGGCCGAGGCCATCGAGACCACTGCGGACCTCGAGGTCGTGCGCGCGCTCGGCTGCCACGGGGCGTTCGGCCACGTGTTCAGCCCGCCGCAGACCGCCGCCGACCTCCGCACGCTCTGCGGGTTCGGCGGCAACGCGCTCGTCTGATCCAGACCGACGACACTGGGCGAGGACCCGGGCTCGGGTGCCAGGATGTCGCCCGTGTCGACCAAGCTGCCGCTCCGTCGCGTGGCGGGCGGGATCGCGGCGATGGCGTTGTCCGTCGCCGCCCTGACGGCGTGCCAGCCCTCCGCGCCGCCGCCGACCCGACCGGTCGGCACCTACCCGGTCGCGGTGTCCCAGGTGACGGCGTACGACGGGTCGCGCTCGACGCCGCCGCGCGGCAGCGTGCCCGGACATGCCGGCCGCACCCTCGTCACGACGATCTACCGGCCGGCCCTGCCCGGCCCGTGGCCGCTCATCCTTTGGGCGCACGGCTGGAACGTCGGCCCCTCGTTCAACGCCGCGCTCCTGCAGGCGCTGGCGTCGGCGGGGTTCGTGGTGGCCGCGCCCGCCTTCCCGGGCTCGGCTTCGGGCTATCCCGGTTCGCCCTCGCACAACGACGTCGGCAACCAGGCGCAAGACCTCGGGTTCCTGATCGGCTGGCTGCAGGCCAATGCGCCCGGCGACATCGACTTCTCGTCCATCGGCGCGGCCGGCCACAGCGACGGGGGCTCGACCGTCGCGGCGCTGGCCCTGCACGACGGCTATCAGGACCATCGCTTCCGGGCGTTCGCGGTGCTGTCGGGCGTGCTCTCGTTCCGGATCGGCGGCTCGTTCGGGCCTCGCAACACCGCCCCGCTGCTCGCCATGGCCGGGACGAACAACGAGTTCGGCGACTACCCGTTCACGCGCATGGTCTACGACACGGCCGCCGCACCGAAGGCCTGGATCTCTCTCGGCGGGGCGTCGCACACCAGCGCCTACTTCGGCTCGGGCCCGCAGGCGGACAGCACCCGCGCCGCGATCGCCGACTTCTTCTCCCTGCAGCTCCGCCCGCTTGGTTCCGACCTCGATCGCTTCATGGTCGACGCGCAATCGAACGGCTTGTCCCTCACGCTCCCGACCGGAGATCCGGTGCTGCAGCGCTGGCAGGTGTTCGGCGGGCAGTACGGGCCGCTCGGCGGGCTGGTCGGCGGGCCAGGACCCGATGGTCGCGGCGGACGCTGGGCCGTGTTCGGCGACGGCGCGGTCGTGCAGTCCTCCGCCGGCCTGCGCGAGGTCCACGGCTTCATCTGGCGCCACTGGCGCGACCTCGGCAGCGCGCCGAGCTTCCTCGGCGAGCCCACCACGGACGAGAGCGCCGCCGCGGACGGCGTCGGTCGCTTCAACGCCTTCGCCGGTGGAGCGATCTACTGGAGTCCGGGCAGCGGCGCCCATGAGCTGCACGGCCCACTCTGGTTCGCGTGGGCCGCGCAAGGCGCCGAGCGGGGCATCCTCGGCTACCCGACCGGCGACGGGCAGGCCGTCGGCGACGGCCGGGGCGTGACCCAGCGGTTCCAGGGCGGCTCCCTGTGGGGCAGCAGCGCGAGCGGGTATCACGTGCTGCTCCCGGTCTTCGAGTTCGGCTGGGCGGCCGCCGGCGGCCCGACCGGCCCCCTCGGCTACCCGGTCACCGACCCGTGGTCGTTCAAGGGCATCGGCATCACGAGCTTCGAGCACGGCGCCGTGTACCTCACGCCGACCGGCCTCTCCACGCTCTTCGGACCGATCTACGCCGCGTACGTGAACACCGGCAGCGTCGGTGGACGCCTCGGGCCGCCGATCGGCTCCATCACGAAGGACCGGCAGCTCCTCGTCGCCCGCTTCGCCCACGGCTACATCACCTACGACCCGGGCGTCCATCAGGTCACGGTTGTCTCCGGCCCGGACCACCGCCCCCGCTGACCAGCACGGCAAGCCCGTCCAGCCCGTCCAGCACATCCAGCACGGGGTCGCGCAGGCTGAGGGCTCAGGTCAGGCCCGGGCGGCGCCACCAGCACGTCCAGCACGTCCGGCCCGACTCAGGTCAGGCCCGGGCGGCGCCACCAGCACGTCCAGCACGTCCGGCCCGACTCAGGTCAGGCCCGCGCGGCGCGCACCGGCGCCACCAACACGTCCGGCCCGACTCAGGTCAGGCCCGCGCGGCGCGCACCGGCGCCACCAACACGTCCAACACGACTCAGGTCAGGCCGGGGCGGGGGCGGGGCGGCGGTCGTCGCTGACGGCGAAGGCGGCGAGGGCCTCGTCGAGCAGCTCGGAGACGTCGGCGCCATCGGAGTCGAGCCAGTGCTCGATGGTGGCCCGCATCGTGGCCATGGTGTTGGCCGCATAGACGCGGGCCAGCAGGTCGCGGTTCGCGCCGGGGGCGAGGCGGGGCCGTACGAAGTCGGCCACGAGCGTCTCCCACTCGCGTTGCCGCTCGAGGTTGCGAGCCATCGCCGACGGCGTCTCGCGCATCAGGCGCTGCCGGAGCCCAGACGCCTCGCGGTCGAGCGCGAAGTGGCCGACGACCTCCTTGACTGCGCCCCGCAGCGCCTCGAAGGGGGGCTCGGTGTCGGGCCGGCCGGCGAGCGCGTCGCGCATGTGGCACAGCGCCTCGGCCTTGTCGCCGAGGAGCACGTCTTCCTTCGAGTCGAAGTACCGATAGAAGGTCGTCTTCGACACTTCGGCAGCCGCGGCGATGTCGTCGGTGCTCACGTGGTCGAACCCGTGCTCGGCGAAGAGCCGGAGCGCGGCCGCCTGCAGGTCCTTCTGCGTGCGCAACTTCTTGCGCTCGCGCAGGCCCAGCGCGGCGGGCTCGACGCCTGCAACTCGGGCGTCCGGCGGGGGTGGGGTGCGATCCACGACGAGCAGTCTAGCGGAATCTGAGTCGATGACCCAATAGAAACTCAGATTCTTTTAGGACTTGAACTGAAATGTTACTGAGTGCCAGAATACCCTTTGCCCGCACAACCATCCCGCCGGCCGCCATGGCGAGGAGCCCGATGACGTCCCCCCGAACCCTGAAACCCATCGCCGACGAGAGCGTCCATCGCCGACGCTGGCTGATCTTGTCGGTGCTCTGCATGAGCCTGCTCATCATCGTGGTGGGCAACTCGAGCCTCAACGTCGCGATCCCGACGCTGTCGCGGGATCTGCGCGCCACCGAGTCGCAGCTGCAATGGGTGATCGCCGTCTACTCGCTGGTGTTCGCGGGCCTGCTCTTCTCGACCGGCGCCATTGGGGACCGGTTCGGCCGCAAGGGGGCGCTGCAGCTCGGGCTCGTGCTGTTCCTCATCTCGTGCGTCGCGGCGTCGCTGTCGACGCAGATGTGGCAGCTGATCGCCAGCCGCGCCCTGATGGGCACGGGGGCGGCGTTCATCATGCCGTCGACGCTGTCGATCCTCGTCAACGTCTTCCCGGCAGAAGAGCGCACGAAGGCCATCTCGATCTGGGCAGCGGTCGCCGGGGGCGCCGGCGCGATCGGGCCGGTGGCCAGCGGCTTCCTGCTCGGGCACTTCTGGTACGGCTCGGTCTTCCTCGTCAACGTCCCGATCGTGGCGCTGGCGCTGGTCGCTGGCTACCTGCTCATCCCGAAGTCGCGGGACCACGAGCAGGGCCAGCTCGATCCGGTCGGTGCCGGGCTGTCGATCCTCGGCATCGTCGCCCTGGTCTACGGCCTCATCGAGGCGCCAACCACAGGCTGGGCCAGCGCCACGACCCTCGGGGCGTTCGCCGCCAGCGCGGTCGTGCTGGTGCTCTTCGTGCTCTGGGAGCGGCACACGCCCGTGCCGATGCTGGACATGCAGTACTTCAAGAACGGTGCGTTCAGCACGAGCACCGCCGGCATGGTCCTGGTGTTCATGGCGATGTTCGGCGTGATGTTCCTGATCACGCAGTACCTCCAGCTGATCCTCCACTACTCGGCCATGGGCGCGGCGCTGCGGGTCCTCCCGATGGGGCCGATCATGATCGTCGTGGCCCCACTCACCCCCCGCCTGAGCGAGCGGTTCGGCGCGAACCGTGCCGTCTCCAGCGGCATGTTCCTCGCCGGCGTCGGGCTGCTGATGTTCCGCGGGATCGGAACGTCGACCTCGTACCCGTACATCCTCGCCTGCTTCGTTCCGCTGGGCAGCGGCATGGCGCTCTCGATGTCGCCGATGACCTCGGCGATCATGTCCGCGGTGCCGCCACGGCGGGCCGGTGCCGGATCGGCGATGAACGACGCCACCCGCGAGCTGGGCGCGGCCCTGGGCGTCGCGATCATGGGCAGCCTCGCCGCCTCGCAGTACGCCGGCCGGGTCGACGGCCTCACCGCCAACCTTCCGGCTGCCGCGCGGGCCGCGTCCCGCACGTCGCTCGCCGGCGCCCTGCAGACGGCCGCACAGCTGCCCGCGCAGATCGGCCGGCCGCTGACCCAGGGCGCGGAGGTCGCGTTCATCGACGGCGTCCACCTCGCGGTCACGGTCGGGGCGGTGCTCGCGGTGCTCGCCGCGGTCATCGTGCTGCGCTACCTGCCGCACCGGGTCACCCACGGTCACGGGCACCCCGCCGACGGAGCGCGGGACGCAGCCGAGCACGTGGCCGAGGTCGGGCTCGCCGGCGTGCCGCCCGCGTTCGGTGACCTGCTCGCCAGCCCGGAGGACATGTCACACCGAGCACCAGCGGCTGACACGTCACGTGAAGCCACAGCCCATGAAGCCGTGACAACGGACGGCGAGCGCGTCGGCGCGGGCAGCCAGGCTGACCCCACGGCCTGACCACCAAGCGACCACGACCCCTCGCACCAAGCAACAGCGGCCGACGCCACGGCAGACGAAGCCCGACTATGGACGGCGAGCGCCTCGGCGCTGGATGCACGACTGACCAGCGCAGACGGCGAGCGAGTCGGCGCGGGGAATGAGCTGCGGGGGCCGGGGGGTGCTCCTCTAGCGTCGGGTGCGATGGGGTCAGCGGGCGTGCGCCGACACGTGGTCGAGCGCTCACACGTGGCCGCGCTGGTCACGGTCGTCGCCCTCAGCGCCTGGATGGCCGTGCTGGTCAACCGGGGCTGGTTCTTCTCCGACGACCTCTACAACCTGACCGAGGCCCGCTCGATGGGGTTCGGGTGGCACTACCTGACCCGCAATCTGTTCGGACACGTGGTGCCTGGCTTCATGGCGCTCGCGTGGCTGGTGGCACGGCCCGGCGACGGACGCTACGGCTGGGCGCAAGCCGAGATGATCGGCGCCTACGCGGTCGTGCTCGCGCTGGTCGGTCCGCTGGCGCGCGCCCTCGGGGCCTCGCGGCGGGCCGCGCTCGCCGCGGTGGCGCTCACGGGGGCCAGCACCCTGTGGGTGGGCGCGACCACTTGGTGGTCGGCCGGGCTCAACGCCGTGCCCGGTGCGGCGGGTGCGCTCGTGTTCGTGCTGGGGCACGTGCGCTGGCTCGAGCGGCGGAGCCGCCGGTCGCTGCTCGCCGCCACGTTGGGGTTGACCGGCGCCCTGTCGGTGCAAGAAGGCTCGATCGTCTTCGTGGTGCTCGTCGTGGCCATCACGCTCGCCTGGTTCACCACGGGCGGGCCGGCTGAGCGGGTGCGCGGGCTGGCGGCGCGGTGGCCGGCCTGGGCCGCCTACGCGGTGCCGTGCATCGGTTCGCTGGTGCTCACGAGCACGCTGAGCCCGGGCATCGGCGCCGGACGTCCGGGGCCCGCGACGCTCCTGCAGTTCCCGTTCGTGGCTGTGGCCCGGGGCTACCTGCCGGGCCTGCTCGGCACCGGCGTGGGCGGGCTCCAGCTCGGGGGGTCAGAAGCGCTGACCGTGGCCGTGGCCCTCGCTGCCGGCGGCCTCGGACTCGCCTGGTGGTCGCGCGTGGTCGGGCACCGTGGCTGGTGGGCGGTGGCGATCGTCGTGGTCGTCGTCTCGGTCCGCGCCGTACTGGTGGCGTGGGCTCGGTTCGGCTTGCTCGGCTGGTCGGCCGCGTCTGACCAGCGCTACGACGCCGATCTCGCCTGGATCGCACCGGTGCTGTTCGCGGCGACCTGGACGCGGGAGCGGCCGGAGCGGCGGCCGCCGGAGGCCGGACGAGACCGAAGCGTCAGCCACCGCACCGCCTTCGTCGTGACCGGCGTGCTCGTTGCGCTCGGTCTCCTCGGCCAAGCCGCACAGGCCCGGTCCATCGGCCCCCGGGCCAGCCGCGCCTATCGCGACCGCTTCGTGGCGAGCTACCGCGAGCAGCGGAGCGTGCGGCCCGGCCTCTCGATGCTCGACGTGCCCGCCGGACCGGACCTGGCCCCCGCCCTGCTCGCCCGCTTCACGTTCCTCTCGCGCACCATGAGCTTCGCCGTGCGGGACATGCGCTTCAACGATCTCAGCCGGCAGCTCGTCGCTCCCGGCCTGAAGGGCATCGTGCGCCCGGTCGGCTTGGTGGGCCAGGCCTCGCTGATGGTCGATCGGGCCGCGGCGGCGGGGCGGTGTTGGGACGCGTCGTCGGGACCGCTCGTGGTCTGGGTGCCACTCTCCAGCCGGGTGCCGCTCGGCAGCTGGGTCCTGCAGCTCGACGTCCGGCCGGGGTCCTCGTGGCTCGACTCGTCCCGACCGGCGCTGTGGGCGGCGACCGGCAGCGGCGCTCCTCGACGGGCCGACTTCGTGCCGCACCCGCCGGCCATCGGTCAGCGCTGGGCCGTCACACCGCTCCCCTTCGGGGCCGAACGCCTCGGGTTCGGCCTGCAGCCCGGCGAGCGCCTCTGCCTGCGCTCCGGCGCCGTGGCCCGCATCGTCCCGGCCGGCTAGCGGTACCGCCAGCGGCTGTTGGTCGGTGTCCCAGGCGGTGATCGCTGTGGAGGATGCGCGGCGAAACCCGTCGAACGTGTGCCATGGGCTCAGCTGCTGCGCGGTGGTGCCGATGGAAGGCGATGTCGAAGAGGTCGTCGACCCGCCAGAAGTCCGCGCCGTCGGCGCGGATCACCAGTCGCTCGCTCACGCTGGCGCTGTGCATACCGATCATCTCGATCGGGGCCATGACCCTGCTCAGCCGTCGTCCGTCCACGAGCCTGCTCCGCTCGAACGGCGTCGGCGCCGACTGGGGGCGCGGCGAACCGAAGGGACGCGCTGACGCGGTCGACGTCGCGCTCTCGGCGGCCGGCAGCGGGTGGCGTACGAGCAGTCCCAGCAGCGCCGACGCGCTCCGCTGCCCGCCCGAGGCGAGCCGATCGGCGGCCGAGTTGGCCGGCCACGCAAGCGCCGACCTCGTCCGCGGGCATCTGCCGACCGGTCCGGGCTCGTTGATCTCCGTGCGCACCACGGTCTTCGTCGACGCCGGACATGCGCAGTGGAGCGTGGCCACCGTGTCGACGCCCCCGGGGACGAGCTGCCTGGATCGGGCGGTGCGGGCCCAGTTCGGCGCCAAGGTCCAGGGTGGCATCCTGCCGGGCGGCCGCTTCCTCAGCCGCGCCACGCAGATGGTCAACACGACCGGCGAGTACGTCGTGACCTCACCGACCGGCGCCAAGCACGCGCTCCACACCGGCACGGTCACCGTGCGGACCGGAGCGGTCGCCACGACGATCCGGTTCCTCGCGCTCGACGACCCCGTGGATCTCGCCGCGGTCCAGCGGGTCGTGAACGAGGCCGTGAGCCGCCAGCGCGGCTAGCACGCGCGGCCACGGCGCTCGGGTGGGACGGGTGCCACCATGGCGCGGCCCTGCCGGTTCGGAAAGGTCGCGCCCATGTTCACCGATCCTCGTGACGCCGAACGTCCCACCCGACCGAAGGCGGCCGGCGGCGCTTGGACCTCCTTCGTCGCCGAGGACGCGACGCCGGGCACCGTCTTCCGTTCCCTGCACGAGCAGGTCAACCCCCGCCACCGCCTGCGCGTCGAGCACGACCCGCACACGCTGCTGATCCACCTCAGCGACGAGGACGGACCGGGATGGACCACCGTCGCCGTGGATCGTCCCACCCGCCAGTGGGCGGTGGCCCAGGAGCGGCGCCAGTCGGACGCTGCCCGCGTCGCCTTCGAGCGCCTCTAACGGCAGCTGACGCGGCGAGGCCAGGCCAGGCCAGACCAGGCCAGGGCGCCGTCGGCGGGGCCGCGTCAACTCGCATGGCGGCGGCCCGACTGGCCGGTTCGGCCCGTCTTGGTGGCAGGCCCGACTTGGTGGACGGGCCCGACGTGGTGGGCGGGGGGGTGGGGGCGACTCAACTCGCACGCGGCGGGTTCACGCGGTCGACCTGCCGGGCGGGCGCTTCTTGCCGGGCCGGCCGGATCTGCCGGGCCGGCCCGACTGGGTGGGGGGGCGGGGGGCTACGAGGCGGGTGAAGAGCTCGATGAGCCAGGGCTCGAAGTCGGCGCCGGACCAGGCGAGGGTCGCGCTCTGCAGGAGGAAGACCTCGGGGCTGGCGATCGACCAGATGGTCGTGGCCAGCTCGTCGACCGCCGCCGGCGTCGCTGCGACGCCATCGGCCTGGTCGAGCGCGAGCAGCCGCACGATGCCGCGGAACGTCTCGAGCCGCAACGACCTGGCCTCCTGCAGGTGGGCCGCGGCGCGAGGGTCGACCGCCGCCGCCTCGCGTTCGGCCGTGAAGATCGGCAGCGCGCGGTCGATCGTGGTCGCGACGAAGCGGGCGAACATCGCGAGCTGGCGACGCAGGTCGGGCTCGGCCCCGATGTCGCCGATGGCCGGCCGGGCGACGAGCTTCTGGTCGCCGTGGTCCCCGGCGACCGCGAGGTCGGCGGCCAGGTGGAGCAGCTCGGCCTTGCTGCCACCCGCGTTGTAGACGGATTGCAGGGCCACGCCGGCTTCGGTCGCGATGTCCTGCACCGTCGTCGCGACATAGCCGCGGCTGGCGAACAGGTCACGCGCGGCCTCCACCACCTTGCGCCGCGTCGCATCCCGCTCCACGGCCGCTCGTGCTTTGCGCTTCGCCGCGTCGTAGCTGCGCTTCCCGGCAACGTCCACGTTGACATCATAACTTGATTCTGCGCAGAGTGTTGATCCACACAGAAAGTGCGCGGCGAACGACGCCGCCATCCCGTCGCACCAAAGGAGCTTCCGTGACTGCACTGGTCGAGACCGGCCTGGCCACCCTGATGGCGATGCACGACGCCTTCCGGCGCGACCTCGAGCGGCTGGTCGCCGCCACCGCGGTGCTCGCGCAGGCCGAGAGGACCCGGCCAGCGATGGCCGACGCCACGGCGATCGAGCGCTACTGGACGGCGTTCGAGATCGAGCTGCACGACCACCACCGGGTCGAGGACGATGAGATCTACGTGCAGGTGGCTGCCTCCGTCGGCCACGAGGCGAGCCCCGTGCTGGCGGCGATGGCGACCGAGCACGACGAGCTCGTCGCGGCGATCGATCGAGCGCGGCAGACAGTAGAGGCGCTCGTCGCTGACCCCACGGCCGAACGCGCGGCCCACGCCCGGGACGCCATCACCGCGGCTCAGCAGGTCACGACCGCGCACCTCGCGCACGAGGAGCGCGACTGCGTGCCGCTGATCCGGCGCGCCGCCGACGACGCCTACATGGCGGCGTTCCTCGAGCGGCGCCAGGCCGAAGCGGTGCCGCCGCGCTTCCTCCCCTGGCTCCTCGACGGCGCACCCGCCGACGTCGCAGCGCGCATCACCAGCCCGCTCCCTCCCCCGGTGCAGGCCCTGCTGGCCGAACAGTGGCAGCCAGCACGCGCCGCCCTGGTCGCCAGCCTCCCGCAGGCCTGACGGCACACACCGGCTGGCCCGATGCGGCGTCTCGCACCCGGCTCAGGCCAGGTGGTGGGCGAACCGGGCGTGGTGGTCGGCGAACCAGCGGCGACGGCGATCGAACCGGGCCGGTCCGCCCATCATCCGGTCCATCTCGATGAACGCGGCTTCGCCGGCCGCGACCCGGCGACGCACGAACTCGCCGCCGTGCTCGATCTGGTGCCCCAGCACGTCGAGCAGCTCGAGGCGCTCGGCGGGCCCCAGCACGTAGCCGTCAGCGACGACGCGCAACCGGCCACCGACGTCGAGCCCGCCGCGTCCCGTGCGGGCGGCATCCTCGTCGGCGTCGACCGGCACGCACATGCGGGCCAACGCGGCGAGATCCCAGACCCGCCGGCCGGGCGCCGCGAAGTCGAAGTCGAGCAGCGCGATCGCAGTCCCGCTGCGGTAGACGACGTTCTCGGGGCAGACGTCGTTGTGGCAGATCACGTCGCCGCCGAGGGGGTCGCGCATCTCGTCGCTCCAGCCCGCGGCTGACGTGGCCACGAAGCCGACGGTGGCGTCGTGGAACCGACGCAGCACGCGGGCGGTGGAGGCCAGCACCGCGTCGGCCAGCGACCAGGCCGGGTACGGCGGCACGGGGACGTCCCCCGGCACGAACACCAGCCGCTCACGCCCATCGGGTTCGACGCCCACGACCTCGGGCACGCCGAGGCAGCCGGCGGCGCGGACGTGACGCAGCAGCTCGTGGATCGTGTCCGAGTGCCGGTTGCTCGGCCGCAGGACGTGACGACCCACCCGCACCACGGCCCCCGCGTTGGCCACGCCGCCTACGAGCACCTCGGCCTGGTCGTCGCCCACGGATCCAGCCTGCACCACACGGCCTATGAGCACCTCGCCCTGGTCGTCGCCCACCAATCCGGCCTGCACGACACTGACTGCGAGCACCTCGGCCCGGTCGGCGCCCACCGACCCAGCCCGCACAACGCCGCCTACCAGCAACCCCGACCCGGTCGACGCCCACTATCCAGCCTGCACGACACTGACTGCGAGCACCTCGTCCTGGTCGCGCCCACGCAACCAGCCCGCACCACACGGCCTACCAGCAACCCCGCCTGGTCGACGCCCACCAATCCAGCCCCCACCACGCCGCCTACCAGCACCCCGACCCGGTCGACGCCCACCGATCCAGCCCGCACGACACTGACTGCGAGCACCTCGCCCTGGTCGCGCCCACGCAACCAGCCCGCACCACACGGCCTACCAGCACCCCGGCCTGGTCGACGCCCACCTGCCTGCACCACGCCGCCTACCAACACCCGGCCCGGTCGTCGCCCACCGATCCAGCCTCCACCACGCCGCCTACCAGCACCCCGGCCCAGTCGCCGGCCCACCCATCCAGCCCGCACCCACGCCGCCTACCAGCACCTCGGCCCAGTCGCCGGCCCACCCATCCAGCCCGCACCGCACGGCCTACCAGCACCTCAACGTGCTGGTCGCCCACCATCCAGCCTGCAGGCCGCCGCTCCGGGAGACCGTCCATCTCGACGTCGGCGATCGTGATCCGAGCAGCGCGGCGGGTCGGGTTGGGTCGGGTGAGCCGGTTAGCGCTTCGGACGCTTGGCGGCCTGGGGCAGGTCGTGACGCAGCGCGGAGGTGACGAGCCAGGCACCCACGAGGCCGGCCAGCGCGAGGAGCACGACCGAGAGCGTGGGATAGCCGAACGTCGTGCGGCCCGAATGCACCCCGCCGAACAAGCCCGCACCGAGCACGAGCGCGGCCACGACCAGGCCGGCGGTGACGCGGTTGGCCAGCTTCTGGATGCCGCGCATCAGCTCGGCCTCGTCGATGCCCTGCACGTTGAGCGTGAGCTGCCCTTCGGCGAGGGCGTCCATCACCTTGTTGACGCGCGAGGGCAGCTTCTCGGCGAACTCCTTGGCGTCGAGCGCGGCGTGGAGCAGGTTGCCGGGCGAGGCGCTGGCCGCCATCTTCCGGCGCAGGATCGACTGGAGGTGACCCCGGATCTCCTCGCTCGGATCGAACGTCGGCGCCAACCGCCGGGCCACCTCGTCGAGGTTGAGCAGCGCCTTCGAGACCATCGTGAGCTCGGGCGGCGGCCGCAGCCCGGCGGCGCCCGAGATGCGGGCAAGCTCGCCGACGAGCCGGCCGGCCTGGATGTCCGCGAGGCTCGCCGACCGGTACTCGTCGAGCAGCGCGACCGTGCGATTCCGGAAGGCGGCCGCGTCGTAGCCGGGCTGGGGCTCGCCGAGGCCCGCGAGCACCTCCGCCGCCTGATCACCGCGGCCTTCGCCGATGGCGACGAGCAGGCGGATCAGCGCGTCCTGCAGCGGCGGCGTGACCCGGGCGACCATGCCGAGGTCGATGAGCGCGAGGCGGCCGTCGTCGGTGAGCAGGATGTTGCCGGGGTGCGGGTCGGCATGGAAGAACCCGTCCACGAGGATGTGGTCGAGGTACGCGTCGAACAGCTCCTCGGTCAGCGCGACGCCGTCGATGTCGAGCTGCGCGAGCGGTCCGAGCGCACCCACGTTGCGGCCGGCCACATGGTCCATCGTGAGCACGAGCGACGTCGTGTAGTCCGCGATCGGGCACGGCACGAGGAGGTGCGGGTGGTCGGTGAGCTGCGTGCTGAGCAGCGTGAGGTTCGAAGCCTCCCGCTTGTAGTCGAGCTCGCCGAGCAGCGAGCGGCGGAACTCCTCGACCATCGGGGCGAAGCCGATGTCACGGCCGGTCTGCGTCCGCTCATCGACGAAGGCGGCCAGCTCGGAGATGACCTCCATGTCGTCGAGGATCTGCGCGCGGATGTTCGGCCGCTGCACCTTGACCACCACGTCGCGCCCGTCGCGCAGCGTGGCTCGATGTACCTGACCGAGCGATGCTGCCGCCAACGGTTCGTGATCGAAGGACTGAAAGCCGTCGGAGAGCCGCACGCCGAGCTCGGTGCTGACCAGCTTCTCCACCTCGGCGAACCCGAACGGCTCGCACTTGTCCTGGAGGCGGGCGAGCGCGGCGAGATACGGCGCGGGCAGCAGGTCCGCGCGAGTCGACAGCATCTGGCCGAGCTTCACGAACGTCGGCCCCATCGACTCGAGGGACGCCGCGAGCTTCTCGCCCGCCTCGTCGAGGTCGGCCGTCTCCTCAGCGGTCAGCGCGGCATCGTCGCCTCCGTTGCCCGCGCGCCAGACGGGCAGCCCATGGCGGACGAGCAGGGACGCGACCTCGCGATAGCGCACGAGGTGTCGCGGTTTGAAGGACAGCTCCATGGATGCAACGCCTCATCAGGGGGCCGGGGTCGTGCCGGTTGGCGTCGACCGTCATCGTCACATCCCGCACCAGGCGATCCCCTCCTCGGCCACCGACGCCCGAAGGCGCCGGGGCCGAGCGGGATGCCGCCGCGACGACGTCTAGAGGCGCCGGCGACGACCGTTGTAGTAGTAGCCGCCGCCACCGGTGAGCAGGACGACGAGCAGCACGAGCAACAGGATGGTGAGCATTCGGTTCCACGCTCCTTCATGGGCCGGCCGTGACCGGCGACCCCGCCGAGTGTCGAGGCGACATTCACTTGCCCCAGGACGGGGCCGCACAGAACTTGTTGCCCAGTCGACGGTTGCCGGCGAAGCGATCGCGTGCCGGCGTGCGTCGCGATGAGCTCCTTCCGGCGAGCCCGTCCGACATGCTGACGGTGAGCCCCACACGGCCGAGGACGTTTCGTGGACAGCGCAGCATTCGACCCCGGGCGGTTGGACGTGATGGCCGGCTATGCCGAGCGCGGCGGACGTCGACGGCTTGGTCTGGCTCGTCGCTCGGGCAGTGGAGCCGGGATGACGACCGATCACCTGACCACCGAGCAGCGCGTCACGTCCGGTCCCGAGCCCGACGGTCAGGTCGGTTGGGGCTACGGCGTCGGTGTCCGGGTCGGCGCGGGCGGCCCCACCGAGCCCGTCGGCCGCTCCGGCTGGGACGGCGGCCTGGGCACGTCCTGGGCGAACGACCCAGCTGCCGACCTCACCGGCATCCTGCTCACCACCCAGATGTGGAGCTCACCGCTGCCGCCGCCCGTGTGCCAGGACTTCTGGGCCAACGCCTACGCCAGGATCCTCGACTGACGCTGCTGCAAACCGCACTACGTTGCCCGCATCGACGAGCACACCTTGGCCATCGACATCGGGGGCACCGGGCTCAAGGCCACGGTGCTCGACCCCGCGGGTCGTGAGGAGCACGAGCGGGTGCGGATCCCGACCACGTTCCCCTGCCCGCCCGACAAGCTCGTCGCCGACCTGGCCGGGCTCGTCGAGCCGCTGCCGCCGTACGACCGCGTGTCGGTCGGCTTCCCCGGCGTGGTGCGCCGTGGCCGGATCCGCACCGCGCCCGCGTTCGTGACCGTCGCCGGGCTCGGCAGCAAGGTCGACCACGACCTCGTCGCGGCGTGGGCGGACGTCGACCTGGCCGGCGCGCTCGCGAAGCGCCTCGGCAAGCCGGTGCAGGTTGCGAACGACGCCGACGTGCAGGGAGCCGGGGCGGTGAAGGGCGAGGGCATCGAGCTGGTCATCACGCTCGGGACTGGCGTCGGCAGCGCGGTGTTCGACGACGGCAAGCTCGCGCTGCACCTCGAGCTGGCCCACCACCCGATCAAGACCGACGAGACCTACAACGACTACCTCGGCGACGCGGCCCGCAAGAAGGTCGGCGCCAAGCGCTGGAACAAGCGGGTCGCCAAGGCCATCGGCCTCCTCGACCTCCTCATCACGCCGGACGCGATCCTGATCGGCGGCGGCAACGCGCAGAAGATCACCGCCGACCTCGGCCCCAAGGTCAGCCTCGTCGACAACGACGACGGCCTCCTCGGCGGCATCAAGCTCTGGGACGGCGCCGGCATGGAGTGACCGTCACCAACTGGCCGCGAACACGCGCCCCGGGAACACGCAGCCGGCGGCGAGCCACGTTATGACAGACCTCGTGGAGGGCGGCGAGATCACGCATCACGGGGGCGGTCACGAGCCGATGGTGATGACGGTCTTGACGTCGTCGGGGCGGCGCTCGAGGACGTCGGCGAACTGCTCCAAGGGAGCGCGCCGCGTGATCAGGCGGGCCAGCCAAGCGGGGTCGGCGATCGCGAGCGCGGCGGCGCCCGCCTCGTAGTGGCGCCGGTTGGCGTTGACCGAGCCGAACACGACATCGTTGCCGAGCACCATGTCCCGGTTGACCTCGCCGGCATCGAACGGGATGGTCCGGCCGCCCGAGGAGACCCCGGTGAGGCAGACGATGGCGTCGGTGGCGCTGTGGCCGAGCACGTCCACGACCACCTGTGGCACGCCGGTGCACTCGATGATCACGTCGGCCGTGCCCGTCACCTTCCCCACCGGATCGGCGTGGTACGTCGCCCCGAGGTCGGCGACGAGGGACGGCTTGGGACCGTCGGTGGCGAGGTCGACGACGTGCACGTCGTGGCCGCGCTGGACGCCGAGCAGCGCGGCCAGCAGACCGATCGGGCCGGCGCCGCAGATGAGGATCCGCTCCGGCACCCATGCCGGCGACCGAGCGCCGATGCGCTCGATGTGGTCCCACGCCTTGGCGACCACGCTCGTGGGCTCGAGCAGCACGCCGAGGTCGCCGAGCTTGGCGTCGACCTTGACCGCGAACGACGGGTCGATCCGGTACCGCTCGGACGCGTAGCCGTGGGCGTCCTTGATGCCTCGCTCGGTGTAGCGGCCGTTGCGGCACATGTCCCACTCGCCGATCGCGCAGTGTCGGCACGGCACGGGGTCGGGCCGGCGCACGATGCCGACCACGAGATCGCCGGCCACCAGGCCCGCCCCCGCTGGCGCCTCCATCACGCGCCCGAGCGACTCGTGGCCGATGACGAGCCGGTCGCTGCCCGGCGGCGCGGTGCCGTAGTCGCCGCGGCATATCTCGAGGTCGGTCCCGCACACGCCGATCGCCAGCGTCTCGACGAGGACGGACCCATCGGTCTCGGGCGGCTCGTCGATGTCGGTCACCGCCGCCGAGCTCGCGGTACCGGGCAGGACGGTGAGGGCGCGCACTGCCGCATCATCGCACCGTTGCGTGTGCGACCTTTGTGCGCGTGACGACTCCTGAGCACGACCGCTTGGCCGACGCGGACGCGGGCGTCGCCCCCTGGCGGCAGTGGGGCCCGTATCTGGCTGAGCGTGCATGGGGGACCGTTCGCGAGGACTACTCCGCCGATGGCGACGCCTGGTCGTTCTTCCCCTATGAGCACGCGCGGTCCCGGACCTACCGGTGGAACGAGGACGGGCTCTGTGGCTGGTCCGACGACCACCAGTTCCTCTGCCTCGCGCTCGCGCTCTGGAACGGGCGCGACGCGCACCTCAAGGAGCGGATCTTCGGGCTCGACCAGCACCAGGCGAACCATGGCGAGGACGCCAAGGAAGCGTGGTGGTACGTCGACGGCACGCCGACCCACTCGTGGATGTCCTGGCGCTACCACTATCCGCGCCGGGCCTTCCCCTACGACGACCTTCGCGCCGAGAACGGGCGGCGCACCCGCGCCGATCCCGAATACGAGGTGCTCGACACCGGCGTGTTCGACGATGGCTTCTGGCAAATCGACGTCGATGTGGCCAAGGCGAGCGCCGACGACCTGAGCTGGCGCATCACGGCGCGCAACCTGTCGCCCGAGGTCGAGACGCTGCACGTGCTGCCGACGCTCTGGTTCCGCAACACCTGGTCCTGGGGTCGGGACGATCGCCGTCCGCGCCTGTGGTGGGAGGACGGTGCGGTGCAGGCCGAGCACGAGTTCCTGGGTCGGTACTCGCTGCGCAGCGACGGCCAGCACGACCCGCTCTTCTGCGAGAACGAGACGAACACGGCCCGCGTGTTCCAGAGCGAGCCGACCACCCCGTTCCCCAAGGACGGCATCGGCGACCACGTCCTGACGGGCGCGGCGACGGTGAACCCCGCGCTCGAAGGCACCAAGGCCGCGCTCCATCACGTCGTGCAGGTGGCACCAGGGGCAACCGTCACGTTGGAGCTGCGGCTCAGCCGCGAGCCCCGCCGCGAGGACGCCGTGAGCGCTGCGGTTCTGGCTCCGGCTCTGGCTCCCGCTCCGGCTCCGGCACCGGCTGCGGCACGGGCGGATCTGTTCGCGGTGCGGCGGGGGGAGGCCGACGCGTTCTACGCCGCGGTCGTGCCGGACGGGGTCGACGAGGAGGCCCGGTCGATCGCGCGGCAGGCGTTCGCCGGACTCTGCTGGTCGAAGCAGTGGTTCCACTTCGACGTCGCGCACTGGCTCGACGGCGACCCGGCCAGCCCGGCGCCCCCGCCCGGTCGAGGCCACATCCGCAACGGTGGTTGGCGCCATCTGCGCAACGCCGACGTGGTGCTGATGCCCGATCCGTGGGAGTACCCCTGGTACGCGACCTGGGACCTCGCGTTCCACTGCGTGGTCTATGCGCACCTCGACCCCACGTTCGCGAAGCAGCAGCTCGTCCTGTTCGGGCGCGAGTGGTACATGCACCCGGAGGGCCAGCTGCCCGCGTACGAGTGGTCGTTCGACGACGTGAACCCCCCGGTGCACGCGTGGGCGGCGCGGCGGGTCTTCGAGATCGACGGCAGCCGCGACGCCGACTTCCTGGAGCGGGTCTTCCACAAGCTGCTCCTGAACTTCACCTGGTGGGTCAACCGCAAGGACGTCGAGGGCGACAACGTCTTCGAGGGCGGGTTCCTCGGCCTCGACAACATCGGCCCGTTCGACCGGAGCAAGCCCATCCCCGGGGGCGGCGTGCTGGAACAGAGCGACGGCACGGCGTGGATGGCGCGCTACTGCCTCGACATGCTCGACATCGCGCTGACGCTGGCCCTGCGCGATCGGGTCTACGAGGACATCACGATCAAGTTCTTCGAGCACTTCGCCCTGATCGCTGCGGCGATGGAACGGCAGGGCATGTGGCACGAGGCGGACGGCTTCTACCACGATCAGCTGCGGCTGCCCGATGGCACGGTGCGCCAGGTCGAGTCGTACTCGCTGGTCGGACTCCTGCCCCTCACCGCCACCGCGGTCATGCACGAGTCGGCCCGCAGCTCGTTGGGCGAGCTCAACGCCACGATCGGCCGGCTGCTGCGCTTCCGTCGGGCGGAGATGGAGGCGATCGCGCACTGCTGGCGCAACGTGCAGGGGCGCACGCTCATGACGCTGGTCCCGCCCGAGCGGGTGGAGCGCATCCTCGAGCGCATGTTGGACGAGGAAGCGTTCCTGTCCCCCTACGGCATCCGCTCGCTGTCGCGCTGGCACCGGGACCACCCGCTCGAGTTCGAGATCGGCGGCTCGGTGATGCGGCTCGACTACGAGCCGGCCGAATCCACCACCGCCCTGTTCGGCGGCAACTCGAACTGGCGGGGGCCCGTCTGGTTCCCGGTCAACTACTTGGTCATCGAGAGCCTGCGGCGGCTGCACGACGATCTCGGCGAGACGTTCACGGTCGAGTGTCCGACTGGTTCGGGACGCCGCCTGGACCTCGGTGCCGTCGCCGACGAGCTGTCCGACCGCCTCGTGACCCTGTTCCGCCGGCGGGCCGACGGGACGCGACCCTGCTTCGGCGGCACGGAGCGGCAGCAGCACGACCCGGCCTGGAACGAGCACGTGCAGTTCCACGAGTACTTCCACGGCGACGACGGCGCCGGCCTAGGCGCCAGCCACCAGACCGGCTGGACCGCGCTCGTCGCCCTGCTGATCCTCGAGCGCCGCCCGCCGGGCTGACCGAGCCACCCACGCTTCTCACCCCAGCGTCGAAGCCGTCGCTGGCGGCCATGCCCGGCATGAGTCCCGAGGTCGCGAGATCACGCCTCGCTTCCAGCCGGCGCCGACGCCTCCGGCGGCGCCGGGTCGATCGTTGGGTGGCTCGATGGCTGCGTGGCTCGGTGACTGGGTCTGAGCCCCCCGGGGTCAGCTGGCTGGCAGGCGCCCCGTGGGGACAGGCCGACGCTCGCAGGCCGGCGCGCGGATCCTCATGGGGACGTGATTGGGGGTGTGGCTCGCGATGACCGTGCCGTCGGGCCGGGTGACGCGCAGGCCGTCGGGGCCGCGTGCCAGCCCGAACCCGCCTTCGTGGACGAGGTGGTGGTGACGGCTGCAGAGGAGGCAGAGGTTGGCGAGGTCGGTGGCTCCGCCGTGGCGGTACTCGGTGACATGGTGGGCTTCGCACCAGTCGGCCTGCCGGTCGCACCCGGGGAACACGCAGCCCTGATCGCGCACGAGCAGCGCCTTGCGCTGTGCGCTGGTGGCCAGCCGCGAGCTGCGGCCGACGTCGAGGACCTTGCCCTCCGCGCCGAGCGCCACGTCGGTGATCGTGGCGTTGCAGGCCAGCCGCCGGGCGGTCTCAGCCGGGATGGGACCGATACCGTCGATCTCGCAGATCGTCCCGAACGGGACTGGTTCTCCCTGATCGCCGTGGAGGACGCCGAGGTCGCAGATGGCGAGCAGCGTCGGCCGCACCGGACGGCCGGTCGCCGCCTGAAGCGCCCCTGAGCGCCGAGCCATCTCGACGAGTGCCTCGGCCCGACGCTGGGCCGGCGTTCGCTCGGGAGCGCCGGTCGCCTCGCGCTCGGCGAGGTAGATCTCACGGGCGATGGCGTCGAGCTGGCGGCGCACGATCACCCCGGACTCGGGGTCGAGCTGGCCGGCCAGCACGTGGACGCCGTCGAGCGTGGCGGACAGGTGGACCTCGCTGCGCTCACGCGCGGCGGCCGCCTCGTGAGCGCCCCCGTCGGGCTCGGTCACCTGCAGCCAGTGGCGCACGATCCGCGCCGTCTGGTCGACGGTGAAGCGCTGCGCATGGTCGATCAGCGCGGCCTCGGCCACGGCGAACTGCTCGACCCGATCGTCGCGGCGCGCACCGGCCAGCAGCCGCCCCTTCGCGGCGCCGATCGCGCCGTCTTGCAGGGCCGACAGCGTGCCGGGCATCTCCACCAACCGACGCGCCAGGCGCACCTGCGCATGACCCTGCGCCCGCGACACCTCGGCGTGCCGCGCCAGCCAGGCGCCACCCGACAGCGCACCATCGGCGGCCCAGACCATCCGGCCGTCCCACGCCGCGGTGAGCTTGGCCGTGATCGCAAGCACGTGCGCCTCGATTCGCCCGATCTCGACCAGGCACTCCGCCAGCTCCTCATCGGTGACCGCCTGCGGATCGTCGGCAACCGTTGCCAGCCGGTCAAGCATCGTAGCGAACATATGTTCGGTCTACCCCCAGCGCCGCCGCTCAAACCGCCCGCCACCAGGACACCCTCGGCGTACCGGTCGCCGGAGGAGCGGCGTGCCGCGCCCGATGCTGCAACGATGGCCGGATCGAGGCCACCCGGGTCGACCAGTGGTTGTGGGCGGTGCGCTTGTTCAGAACGCGTTCCGCGGCGACGGCGGCGTGCCGGGCCGGCCACGTCCGGGTCAACGGCACGGCCGCGAAGCCAGCCACGCCGCTCGCGGTTGGTGCTCGGGTCGAGGCCAGGGTCGCCGAACGCGATCGCGTGGTCGAGGTGGTCCGCCTCATCGACAAGCGCGTCGGCGCCGCGGTTGCGGCCGAGTGCCTGGTCGACCACAGCCCGCCCCCACCGACCCGCGACCCCGCAGTGCTGCGCCGGACTCCCGGCGCCGGACGACCCACCAAGCGCGAGCGCCGCGACATCGACCGCTTCCGCGGCCGCTGAACCCCGCCCGACAACCACCGCGGCCCGTCCACGCCAACCACCCGCACCCCCACCCGCGCCCGTCACGCGCACCCGCGCTCGTCGCCCGCACCCGTCACCCGCACCCGCGCCCGCGCCCGTCACCGCCCAACCACCCACACCCACACCCACACCCGCACCCGCACCCGCACCCGCCCGACGGGCCCGCCCGCGCCCGCGCCCGTCACCACCAAACGCGCCCGCCCGACCAACCGCGCCCGTCACCCGCACCCGCGCCCCGTCACCACCAAACGCGCCCGCCCGACCAACCGCACCCGTCACCCGCACCCGTCGCCGCTCAACACGCCCCGCCCGGCCAACACGGCCAACCGCCCGACCGCCCGCCCGCGTCCCGGGCTCGCGGGGCATCGTCCGACTCCTTAGGGTGAGCTCATGGTTGCCTCGATGACGCGGGTTGAGGCGCTGGGCTTCCGGCTTCGGGCGCAGCAGCTCGATCGC
Source organism: Acidimicrobiales bacterium (assembly GCA_025463985.1). Classification (GTDB taxonomy): domain Bacteria; phylum Actinomycetota; class Acidimicrobiia; order Acidimicrobiales; family Iamiaceae; genus JAODBM01. The sequence continues at coordinate 78,995 of JAODBM010000114.1, read as the reverse complement.
GACGCGGGCCGGCTCGAGGACACGGCCGCGCTGGACCTCGGCGTGCAGGACACGGGCGCGGACGGCGCGCGCTGGGCGTTGGCCGGCCGCGGCGTCGACCTGTCGACGGTCGATGCCGACGACCTCGTCGTCGCGTGGACCCTGCGCGGGGCGCCCCATCGTTACCGCCGCGCCGACCTGGCTTCGGTCGCGGCCGCGGTCCAACCGTTCTCCGAGGCCGACGCCCGCAAGCGGATCTTCGACGCCAGCAGGCCGTTGAAGGCCGCCGGCATCGACAGCCTCGCTGCGCTCGACGCCGTGGCGTCGGCGATGCGGAAGGTGGTGACCAAGCCGCTGGTCAAGGGCGAGGTCTCGACGCGGCTCGCAGCGCTGATGGACGAGCCGTACCTGCGCTTCTGCCGGTCGTGCGATGCGACCCACCTCTACGAGATGCCGTTCCGGCTCGCGGCGCTGCGGGCCGGCCTCGAGCTGCAGCCCGACACGTCACCACCGGTGCTGCAGCGCATCGCCGGCTTCGTACCAGCCGCGGAGCCGCGACCGGACCATGACGTCGTGCGCGCCTACCTGCGCCTCCTCGGTCCCGCGGCTCCCGCGCTCATGTCGCCGCGTACGTGGACGCGCCGGTGAAGGAGATCGAGGCCCGCTGGCCCGCCGATGCCGTCGAGGTCATGGTCGCTGGAGAGCCCCGGTGGGTGCTCGCCCGCGACGAGGATCGGCTGACCGCGGGTCCGGCCAAGGTCACGACGCTGTTGGGACCGTTCGATCCGTTGCTCCAGTCCAAAGACCGTTCGCTCCTCGTCAGCGACGCGGCCCGGGCCAAGGCGCTGTGGCCCGTGCTCGGTCGTCCCGGCGCGGTCCTCGTCGACGGCGAGGTCTCGGGCATCTGGCGGCCCCGCAAGGCCGGTTCCAACCTCAGCGTGGCCGTGCAGCTCTGGACGAGCCCCAGCGGGGCCGTGCGAGCTGCCCTCGCGGCCGAGGCCGAGCGCTTGGCGACCGTGCGGAACGCGCAGCTGGCCGCGGTGGACTTCGCCAGCTGACCGCGGCGGCGCCGAGCCGTGCCGCCTCCGGCCCGTGGCGCCCCAGCGCTCCAGGGATACCGTGCGGCCATGGACCTCCGGATCTTCACCGAGCCGCAGCAGGGCGCGAGCTACGACGACCTCCTCGCCGTGGCTCAGCTGAGCGAAGAGCTGGGGTTCGACGCGTTCTTTCGGTCCGACCACTACCTCGTGATGGGGCAGGGCGACGGACTCCCGGGCCCGACCGATGCCTGGATCACCCTGGCCGGCCTGGCGCGCGAGACCTCGACGATCCGGCTCGGCACGCTCGTCACGCCGGTCACGTTCCGGCTGCCGGGTCCGCTCGCCATCTCTGTCGCGCAGGTCGACGCGATGAGCGGAGGCCGGGTCGAGCTCGGCCTCGGTGCCGGTTGGTTCGACGACGAGCATCGGGCCTACGGCATTCCGTTCCCGCCCGTGGGCGAGCGCTTCGCGATCCTCGAGGAGCAGCTGGCCATCATCACCGGCCTGTGGGACACCCCGCTCGGCAGCACGTTCACCCACCGCGGTGAGCACTACGAGCTGATCGACTCGCCCGCCCTCCCCAAGCCGGTCCAGCAGCCTCACCCGCCGCTGGTCATGGGCGGCACCGGGCCGAGGCGCACCCCGCGGCTCGCGGCGCGCTACGCCGACGAGTTCAACGTGGCGTTCGAGTCGCTCGACGACACCGCCGCGGCGTTCGACCGCGTGCGGGCCGCCATGGAAGCGGTCGACCGCGACCCCGCGTCGATGGTGTTCTCCGCGGCTCAGGTCGTGTGCTGCGGATCGGACGACGCCGAGATCGAGCGACGCGCCGCCGCCATCGGACGAGACCTCGACGACCTGCGCCAACACGGGGCCACGGGCACGCCGGCAGAGGTCGTCGAACGGCTCGAAGCCTTCGGCGCGCTCGGTGCGACCCGGGCCTACCTCCAGGTGCTCGACCTCCACGACCTCGACCACCTGCGCCTCGTCGCGAGGGAAGTCCTCCCCCACGTGTAGCGGCGATCCCACGGCACGAACCCGCAGCTCCCGTTGCACGTCGTCAGGACTCGTGGTGCGCCGAGCGCGGACACGGTCGCCCGCCGGGCAAGCAGCCCGGCGGGTGAGGATGGTGAGCCCTAGAGTCCGTTACATGACGCAACTGACTAGCGGACCGGGCGGCGACGGAGCAGCACCCGCCGCGACCCGAACCGCGGCCAGCGGTCGAGAGCGCGGGGCATGAGATACGAGGACGGCCCGTCGACCGAGGTCGACGTGCTGATCGACGCCCCGATCGAGCGGGTCTGGCACCTCGTCACCGACATCGACCTGCCCGCCCAGTTCTCGACCGAGCTCCTCGGCGCCCGCTGGCTCGACGACGTGCCGGGCCTCGGCGCCCGTTTCCTGGGTCGCAACCACCACCAAGCGCTGGGCGAGTGGGAGACCACCTCCTTCGTGAACCGCTACGAGCCCGGGCGCGCGTTCGGCTGGGCCGTGACCGATCCCGACAACCCGTCCTCCACCTGGTGGTTCGAGCTGGAGGAGGAGCACGACGGGGTCCGGCTCCGGCAAGGCACGCGCATCGGCCCGGCACCGTCGGGCCTCACGATCGCCATCACCGCGATGCCCGAGAAGGAGGAGCGGATCATCGCCCGCCGCCTCGGCGAGTACGAGACCAACATGCGCGCCACCCTCGAGGGGATCAAGCACCTCGCCGAGACGCAACCGTGACCCTGCGCGTGGGCATCGCCGCCGCGCCCTTGACGTCCCAGGGGGTCGAGCTGATCCGCCAGGCCGAGCACCTCGACGTGGACTCGGTGTGGGTGCCCGAGTTCTGGGCCGGCGACGCCCTCACCCCGCTCGCCTACCTCGCCGCCTGCACCACCCGCATCCGGCTCGCCACCGGCATCGTGCAGCTCGGCGCCCGCACGCCAGCGATGCTCGCGATGTCCGCCATGTCGCTCCAGGCGCTCTCCGACGGTCGGTTCGTGCTCGGTATCGGCACCAGCGGACCGCAGGTGATGGAGGGCTGGCACGGCGTGCGCTTCGACCGGCCCGTCCGCCGCACCCGCGAGACCATCGAGATCATCCGGTCCATCAGCGCCGGCGAACGACTCGACCACCACGGCGAGATCTACGAGCTGCCACTGCCCGACAGCGAAGGCCGCAGCATCCGCTCGCTCATGCCCCCGACGCACATCCCGATCTACCTCGCGTCGCTCGGACCCGCGAACCTGCGGCTCACCGGCGAGCTCGCCGACGGCTGGATCGGCAACTCGTTCTTCCCCGAGAGCGCCGACGTCTTCCTGGGACCCATGCGCGACGGCGCCGAAGCGGCCGGCCGCGCCCTGTCCGACATCGACCTCACCGTCGCCGTCGGCCTCGAGCTCACCGACGACGTCGAAGCCGCCGGCCGCCGTCACGCCGAGGGCTACGCCTTCACCTTCGGGGCCATGGGATCGGCGAGCACGAACTTCTACAACAACGCGTTCGAACGCCAGGGCTACGGAGACGACGTCCGCGCGGTCCAACGCCTCTGGCTGGCCGGCGACCGGCAGGCGGCTCGCAACCGCGTCCCAACCGCCATCGGGGTTGGCACCAACCTCATCGGCACCGACGACCTCGTCCGAGACCGCCTCCGCCTCTACCGCGACGCCGGCGTCAACACGCTGCGCGTGGGCCTCCAAGGCGGCCCGACGGACGACGAGCTCGACCGCAAGCTCGCCGACCTCGCCCACCTCCTCGAGCTCGTCGACCAGGTCAACGCCGAGCCACCCACCACGTCCTGATCACTCAGTTGGACAGTCGTCGACAGCGGTCGGGAGTCTGGGCCCCGCAACTTGGATTACAAAGATGCAATTCCAAGTTTCACTCGCGATCATCTCCTCGCGGTCAGCACGTCAGGCGACTGGGCACCGTGGATCGAGTTCTTCGCTCATGCCGTCGCGGCCGAGTCGCGATCCGGGCACGACCGCATCATGCGGCTCCTCGCGCTGCGCGACGAGATCGGAGAGTCCGTGCGCAGTGGGCACCTCAGGGGCGACGACCGCGAGAACCTGCGCATGTGATCTCGGGGTTCGCCGCCGAGGATGAGCCGGGCACCGATGCCTTGCGGGCCAGTCGGAGGTGGTCTTCTCGACCCACCACGACGAGTTCGCGGGTCATCCCGGCCAGTCACCGATCGACGCCCACTACGGTCGGCGACAGCAAGCTCGTGGAGATGGTGTCGGCGGATGTGGAGGAGGGCGATGGCCAAGCTGATCTACGCGTCGAACGTGTCCCTCGACGGCTGTACCGAGGACGAACGCGGCGCCTTCGACTGGTCCACACCGGACGACGACGTGTTCGCGTTCACCACCGGCCTCCTGCGGCCCGTTGACACGTATCTCTACGGGCGGCGCATGTACGACGCGATGGCCGTGTGGGAGACCGATGGCGCCCTGGCCGCTCAGTCGGACCTCACGAGCAACTTCGCGAAGGTCTGGCAGGCGGCGGACAAGGTCGTCTACTCCACGACCCTGGCCGCGGCGCCGACCGCCAACACCCGGCTCGAACGCCACTTCGACCCGGGCGCGGTGCTCGACATGAAGGCCACGGCCAGAAGCGATCTCATCGTCGGAGGTCCGAACCTCGCGGCACAGGCAATCGCGGCTGGGCTGGTCGACGAGTGCCACCTGTTCATCTGGCCCGTCGTCCTCGGCGGAAGCAAGCCGGCGCTGCCGACCAACATGCGCGTCGATCTCGAGCTGCTCGACGAGCGCCGATTCAGCAACGGCGTCGTCTACCTCTGCTACCGCCCCGCGTGATGGCAGGATCTGCGGGTGCGCGCACTCAACCCGTTTCTCATGTTCTGCGGCGAACAGCACGGCAAGGCCGAAGAGGCGATCCGCTGGTATTGCTCGATCTTCGACCAGTCGAGCGTCGTTGAGATCACCTACTACGGCCCGGGTGACTCCGAACCCGAGGGCACGGTCCGCGTGGCCGTCTTCGAGCTCGGCGGTCACCGCTTGATGGCGATCGACAGTGCCGCACCGCACGCCTTCACGTTCACCCCAGCGATCTCGATCTGGGTCGAATGCTCCACACGCGAGGAGATCGATCGTCTCGCGGCGACGCTCCGCCAAGACGGAGTGATGCTCATGCCGCTCGATGACTACGGCTTCAGCACCGCGTTCGCGTGGGTCGCTGATCGTTACGGCGTCACCTGGCAGCTCAACTTCGCGGCATGAGGCAGCCGCGCCGGGCTCTATTGAGGAGATGACGAACATGTCCGACCTCACCCCCTTCGCCGACCTGGTCGCCCTCGACCACGGGCTGAGCGTCGTCGTCACGCTCCGCGCCGATCACAGTCCCGCCTCGGTCGTCGTGAACGCGGGCGTCCTTCCCCACCCCCGCACTGGTGCGGACACGGTCGCGTTCGTGTCCGCAGGTGGAACTCGCAAGCTCGCCCATCTGCGCACCAACCACACCATCGCCGTCGTCGTCCGAGCCGGCTGGCAATGGACGACGGTCGAGGGCACCGCCGAACTGATCGGACCCGACGATCCCCACTCCGACGTCGACGCCGAACAGCTCCGGCTGATGCTGCGCGACGTCTACGCCGCAGCAGGCGGAACCCACGACGACTGGGATGCATACGACCAAACGATGCGCGACGAACGCCGAGCCGCCGTCTTCGTCACGCCGACCCGCGTCTACTCGAACCCAACCTGACCGAACGCGCTCGACGCGCCGTTCCCGCGACGCGAAGCCGACTCGCGAGCGTCCCTGTTGGCGAGTCCAATCGTCTGATTCAGTCATCAGAAGGTTCTGGGTGCAGAGCTGCATGTCAGCGCGCTCTCACGTGCCCCAGGCGGGTCAGTGCTTCCCCCACATCCTTGACTGCCTGCCAGAAAGTGGTGCGGCCATGGCGCACCTCCATGACCAGCGCATTCGCCGGAAGAACTCAGCGCGCTCGGAGGGACTCGAACCCCCAACCTTCTGATCCGTAGTCAGATGCTCTCTCCAATTGAGCTACGAGCGCAGATTCACTGCTCTGACCAGGGTTTTCTCTCCCTTGGTCATGTCGACCCTCCCAGCACACCGCTTCTACAGCGTATGATTTGGTATGGCCGAGAGGACGTCGACGCCCCGCACCTTACCGGACGTGGAATCACTGCTCCCCAGTTGGCAGCGCCACCTCCGGGCGGCGAACCTCAGCCCAAGGACCATCCAGTCCTACGTTGAGGCCGGGACCCAGCTGGCCGCCTTCCTCAACGCCGCCGGGATGCCCACTTCTCCTACCGGCATCGCCAGGGAGCACATCGAGAGCTTCCTCGAGCAGCTGCTGACCAAGCACTCCGCCTCAACCGCCGCCAACCGGTTTCGCTCGTTGCAGCAGCTCTTCCGGTGGCTGGTCGACGAGGGAGAGATCGTCGCCTCGCCAATGGCGAAGATGCGCCCACCCAAGGTTCCCGAGCAGCCGGTCCCGATCTTCAGCGAGGACGAGATGCGGCGCCTGCTCGGAACCTGTGCCGGCAAGTCGTTCGATGACCTGAGAGACAGGGCGCTGTTCCGGTTGTTCATCGACACCGGCGCTCGGGTGTCGGAGATCGCCGGCCTGAGGCACCACCCTGACGCCCCCGAGCTGTCCGACCTCGATCTCGACGTCAACCTCATCACCGTGACCCGCAAGGGACGGCGCATGGGCCACCTGAGGATCGGATCGAAGGCCGTCAAGGAGCTCGACCGCTACATCCGGCGTCGGGCGAACCACATCCATGCCGACTCGCCGTCGCTCTGGATCGGCAACCGAGGGGCCATGACCCCGTCGGGCATCTCCCAGATGATGCGACGCCGAGGCCTCGAGGCGAAGGTGGCCGACGTACACCCGCACCGGTTCCGTCACACGATGGCCCACACCTGGCTCGCCGAGGGCGGCAACGAGGGCGACCTGATGCAGGTCGCCGGGTGGACCAGCCGGGACATGCTGGCCCGCTACGCATCGTCAGCCGCCGCACAACGGGCACGCGAGGCTCACCGGCGCCTATCGCCCGGCGACCGGTTATAGGGCCGCAAATCCAGCGGAAAAGACAACGACGAAAGCAAGGCATTCACTTTTCCAGCCTGGGGCATGCGCGACTGCACCTTTTGGAGATCTCGCACTCCTTTACGGGCCGATCTCACAAAAGTCGTGCACGCCGATGCGTCGAAAAGAACTGCTAAAGCCTGCTGGACGCATGATGCTGCACCCGGCAATCGTGGGGTCCGTGCCGGCATCGCCGGTTCCAGGCAAGGTGATCGCTTGAGGGCGGCGCCTGTGCGTCCGACCAGCGCGTGAGGAACTATGTCAGACCTCTTGCTTACAGTTCCAGAAGTGGCGCAGCGACTCGGTCTCTCTAATCGAAAGGTGTGGGATCTTCTCCGTTCGGGTCAACTCGGAAGTGTCCATCTAGGTCGTTTCCGGCGCGTGCGGAGTGAAGATTTCGCGCGATTCCTTCAGACGCTGCCGTCCCACGAGGCGAACACGTGACTGCGAGCGAGCGAAGCCTCAGGGCGAGCATCGCCGCTTACAGCCTGCACTCCAAGTACGACAGTCGAGAGGTTACTGCCCCCGCCCGGCGTGCCTTCATGGCTCGATTCGAACGCGAGGTGGACCCCGGTTGCGTCCTCTCAGCCGACGAACGGCGGCGCCGGGCCGAATGCGCCAAGCGAGCCTATTTCAAGCGTCTTGCTCTAAAGAGCGCGCAGTCACGAGCCCGGAAGGGCGTCGATGTCGACCCGAAATAGAGATCTGGCTAATGACGGATTCAAGGCGGCCGAGCACAGGGCTTTCGCCGCTCCGGAGCGGACCTGATGCATGGTCTCAGTTCGGACCATGCCCACTTCCTCGCCGCTACTGCCATCCCAAAGAACGTGGCAGAAAGTGCCGGCGCTTACAGCGTGATGTCATCCTGTGAGCTCCCTACTGGATTCCGTTGGGATGGACCGGGAATCGTGTTCCAGCTCTGCCCGCTCGACGGTCCGCCCGTGCCGCAGTACCGCCCCGACTCCCCGACGCCCGACGCCAAGGGCCGACTTCGAAAATACGTCTTCCCTGCCGGGCCGGCGCCACTGAACATCGTTCCCGACATGCGCGCCCGCATCGGCTCTGCCAGCTGGGTGCTGATTGTAGAGGGCACCCGCCAGACCCTTGCCGCCATCGCTTACGCGCCATCGGACGTGCTCGTGATCGGCATGGCCGGCTGCTGGGGTTGGTCTCGCGACAAGCTCGCAAACCCCGAGCTCGGACGGCTCGGTATCGCCGGCTTGCCCGTCGTCATCGCCCTCGACGCCGATGTGGCAACCAACCCCGACGTCCATGATGCGGGCGCTCGCCTTGGCACCCACCTCGAGGTGCTGGGTGCAAAGACCGTCAAGTTCGTCGCGCTGCCCGCCGGGCCCAAGATCGGCCTTGACGACTACCTCGCCAATGCCGAGCAGGTCGACCGCGCCAACGTCTTGGCCCGGCTGGTCGACATGGCCGAAAAGCTCGGCCGGCGACCTAAGGCGATCCGACACAAGTCGCCCCTGCTCGATACCGACGGCGGCATCCGGGCCGACGCCGCCCTGGCCGCGATTCGGGCCGAGCATCACCTCTGCCTCGACCGCTCCGGCCGTGTCGCCACCTACTCCGATGGCGTCTACCGGGCAGACCGAACCGATGCCGCCGACTGGGGCGCAATCCTCACCGGACTACTCGGCGACGCCTATCGGCCCCAGCACGCGCGGACGCTGACTGAGTACGCGCAGGGCCGGCTTCGGGCCGAGGGTCGGGTGGCGAGCGACGACCCCCACCCAGGGCTCGTAAACGTCGCCAATGGCATGCTCGATCCACTCACCGGCCTGCTCCACGACCACGACCCCGCCCACCTCTCGCTCGTGCAGCTCCCGGTGGCGTGGGATCCGTCCGCCACCTGCCCGACGTTCGACGGCTGGCTCCCCACCGTCGTTGGCGATGGCCTCGTCGAGGATCTCCTGGAGTCAGCTTCTCAACTGCTGGAGACGCGGCCGAACCGCCAACAGAGGCGGGCGCTGTTCCTCCATGGTCCGAGTCGGTCGGGTAAGTCGACGTTCCTACGCATTCTTGAACACCTTGTAGGGCCTCACCGCTCCGCGGTCACTCTCGGCCAGCTCGCGCGAGACACCTTCGCTGCCGCAGACCTTGCCGGTTCCATCCTCAACAGCGCAGCCGACCTCTCGGCCGCTCATCTCGAGGACCTGTCGACCTTCAAGGCCCTGACCGGTGACGATCTGGTGCGCGCCCAGCGCAAGTATGGCCAGCCATTCATCTTCCATGCCCGATGCCTGTTCGTGTTCAGCGCCAACTCCATCCCCACCGCGTCCGAGGTGACGACCGCGTACCTCAACCGCATACGTCCTTTCCCCTTCCCGAACAGCTTCGCCAGTCACGAGGACCCGACCATCGAGGACCAGTTGGTGAAGGAGCTGTCCGGCATCCTCGTACGGCTCCAGGGCGCCTACCACGCGCATGCGGCACGCGGGGCATACCTCGAGACTCCCGCTACTCGTCGCGCCGCTGACGAGTTCGCTCAGGCTTCGGATCGTGTGCGGCTGTTCCTCGCTGAAGCCACACAGCCCGTCCCACACGGCGGTGTGCCCCGCACCGAGCTGTGGCGCGCATTCGAGAGGTGGTGCGCAGACAACCGCCGCAACCTGCTCGGTAAGCACAAGTTCTACGAGGTGGTCCGCTCGGCGGGTCTGGGGGTGGGAAAGAACGGCGCCGGTACCGTTGTGATCCGAGGAATCACACTGCGGCCCGACGACGAGTGGGGGCCACCGGAAGCCAGTACGGCCTCCTTGCCTGCCAGCGCATCTGGCCCAAAAGCGGAAGTCACCGCTGCACCGGGTCCGGGGGACCCGACTGGCCACACCGCCGTCGGCACGATCTCCTCGCCGGACACTGCCGTAACTGCCGTCCCAGCGGCAGGCCCCCGTCCGAACGATGCGGATGCAGCGCCCTCCTCGCCGGAAACAACCGTTCCACCGGGCGACGAACGGCGGTTACGGCAATTCAGCCCCTCTCCTCCCATGCGTGAGAACGAGCATCAGGATTCGGATCCTCACCCGGGGGACGATCAGCCGAAAACTGCCGTTATTGCCGTAGCGACCGCATCCGAGCGAGCCAATCAAGGCGAGCCAGACGAGGTGATCGAGGCGGTTTTCTAGATGCATTTGCGGGACCTCCTCGATGCGCTCGACGCAAAAGGCGTCTCGCTGGCGAAGACCCGCGAAAGGATCGTTGCTACAGGATCGCGCTCTGCAATCACCGACCTGGGCCCGCACATCACGGAGCACCGTGATCTGCTCGATGCGCACCTGCTCGGCCGCAGCACCGGCCATCTCCTCGCATTCTGCGAATGTTGTGGAGCAGCGACCATGACTGCGGCGAAATCGGCAGGCGGCAAGCCCCGCGACACATGGTCGACCTGCCGAGACACGCCGGGTTGCGGGGGGCGCAACCAGCACGGCACCGCCACCGCCCGACACGTTCCTCGCCCTGTCGACCTTGCCGCCATGCGCGCTGCGATCGCCCCCCCAGCGCAATCGGCCGCGCCGCCCAAGGTCGCCAAGGCCCGCCTCCTCGGTCCCTCGCCCCCTTGGCCCGCCGACGATCGCGCCTGAAGTCCGGACCGCCGGCGCGGTTCGTCGCTGTGATACCCGTAAAACGGTTATCACCGGCAGAGCGGTTATGCGACGAACCCAGACCGACGACGGCCGAGTCGGCAGGCCCTACGAAGGGCAATAGCCGGACGGGCCGGGCCACGCAACGGCCCACGATCAGAACATGGCTAGGGCAACCGAATGTCCACCATGTGGACGACTCACGGCTCGACCGGGGATGCGCACATTGGACAGAACCGCCACGCTGGCGACAGCGCCATGCCGCATGGGCACTGATGGATGCTCGCCGGTGGCGTACGCGCCCTCGCCGGTGGGTCTGAGGAGGGAGCGGCGGCCGATGGCTCGAACGGACCGCGTTTCACGGTGCGTATCTTGTTGCTCCCGCACTTTGGGCATACGGCCCACCGCTCGTACTTCCTCAGGCGGTCCACCTGGTTGATCGCATTCGCGGCGCCACTGCCGGGTACCCAGGCATCAGATCCGATGGCGCTGAGCGTCGAAGGACGAGCCTTCGGCCACTTCTCCGCGTACCATTGCCAGCCGCACGACTTGCATACGCGCTGCTCCTGTGGATGCAGGAAGGACATGCGCCCGACGGTATCGGAAGACGTCAGGGCGTCGTCAGACGGGTTCGGCCTGGAGCCGCTGGTGGAGAAGCGGATCAGTACGCCGGAGGTCCGGCGCTTTCGCGAGTCTCTGATATGTACGAACAGGGCGAAGAGGCGCCGTTGACCCCCCCGGGGCCCGAAAGGTGCGTCCCACCTCGGCACGAACTCCGCCTCACTAATGAGGAGCGAGTCAGTCCGCCTACTGTGAGTCGAGAATTTGCACACTCACAGTGTTTCAGTTTCCAACGCTGCCGGCGTGCTTATAGCAAACGAGGGTTTACTATAAGAACATGCCTCGCAAACGACCACAGAGCGCGGGTCCAGACACCGTCGTCGCCTACCTACGGGTGTCCACGGCCGAGCAAGCCGACAGCGGGCTCGGCCTCGATTCCCAGCGCGCAGCCATCGAGGCGGAGTGCCAGCGCCGAGGGTGGACGCTCGTGGGCGTACACGTTGACGCAGGCGCATCCGGCAAGTCTCTTCGCAATCGGGACGGCCTGGCAGACGGGCTCGCGGAGGTTCGCTCGGGACGAGCCGGAACCCTGATGGTGTCGAAGCTCGACCGGCTCTCACGATCGTTGCTCGACTTCGCCAGCCTCATGTCGGATGCACAGGCAAACGGCTGGAATCTCGTCGCCCTCGATCTTGGGATCGACCTGAGCACGCCCGCTGGCGAGTTCATGGCAAGCGTCATGGCATCTGCCGCCCAGTGGGAGCGACGCATCATCGGCCAGCGAACTCGCGACGCTCTCGTGATAAAACGCGCACAGGGCGTGAAGCTCGGCCGACCTCGGCAGTTGCCAGACGAGACCGCCAACCGAATCCTTGCCGAGCACGATGCGGGCAACGGCTGGTCCTCGATCGCCCGTCGCCTGAACGCCGAGTCCGTACCCACTGCGCACGGGGGCCGGGAGTGGTACCCGGCCACAGTACGAAACGTCTGGACATCACGAGTTCCGCCGACCTAGCAGCCTGCCAGGCTCTCCGGTCGGACGGCACGGTCAGCCCTTACCAGCGTGAGCCATCAGTCCGAGTCGAACAGGTCTTCCGCCGTGGACAACGTCGATTCAGCGACCACGCCAACCTCTGTCATGAACGAGCGCTCCGACGCGGCCAGACGGTCGGTACGCAGCCGTACGAAATCCTCGTTGTTGCCCTGACGAAGCCGGTCGAGAGCTTCCAATGGGATCAGGTGTGACTCGCAAACGGCTTCGACGTTCTCGGGTGCGAGAGCGATGAGAGCTGCGCGAACTGAAACCCCCCGATCCGTAGGGAGCACCACCCGATTAGCGGGATGCGACCGCGCAGCTCTCGGGTCCCGGATCACCTGTCTGAACGCGTCGGTGTCGAGAGCGGCGATGTACCCCCGAGCATCGAACTCGTTACCACTCGGGTCGAGTAGCACCCGATCTCGCAGGAACCAGATCAGGAGCGTGCGGACTCGAGCAGATCGGAGGTCGAAGCTCTCCGGGAAACCTTGTGGTGCAGCCGCCAGACCTGTCGGTGTTCCGCTGCCGGACGCGAAAGCCACCATCGCCTCGAGGTCCTCTTTCACCTGGGTGGTGTTTGCGCCTGCGAACCAACCCGACCACGAGGTAGCCCAAAACCACGTCCGGAGCACGCTCAAGTTTTCATCGGACTGCTCCGGGGCGGCATGGTGAAAATAGGCGGCGAGCAAGGTGGTTTGAAGGCCGTAGGGAATGAGACGCGCCAGCGGAACACCAACCTCGGTCTGCAGAAACTCGACCGCTTGAGCAACTGCATCTGAAGTGGATTCGACCACCTCCCCTATTCGTCCCCCGAGCCTCTGGGCGATGGTTTCCCACCGTGCGTCCTGGATGTCCCTCTCCCCACTGACAGCGAGCGCTGCGCGGAACACCGGCGGGCGAGGCAACTGGCCGAAGCCAATGCGGGCCACGTCCTCCAGAACCTGGTCGATCCCATCTGCCAGCGAAGGGCCGTCCATTGAGAAGGTGAGCGCCGACACCATCTGGTCAGCCGTCATCGACTGCCCGCTGCTGTTCAAGCGCGAGAAGATCTCGACCGCCTCGGAGAGGGTTCCCCCGACGATGCGAACTACCGCAAATCGGTATGACTTGATCCGTTGGGCGATGACCTCCGCTGTGGCGACGAAGGCATCGACGTCGCTGCGCTTCACCGACTGTGCTTCTAACCTGCGGGCGAACCCAAGGAAGTCCATGGTCCTGAGCACGTGACGAAGCGACATGTACGACGCTGGCGGCGGAACGGCGCTACGCCAATGACGGAACCGATTCGTCCGATCCCCCTCTGGCACGCTCAAGTCGCAGTAAATCTCCCACCACCATTCGCGCGTCCCGGAGTCCAATGAGCTTTCGGGCGACAGACAGCTGAACAAAGTCGACAGACGCTGATGCCCGTCCAGTACGTAGGAGGTCTTGGACGACGAAGGACTCGGCGCCACCGGTACGCACCCGACCATTCCGATGCTTTGAATAGGAGCGGGTGTCTCCCACAGAAGCAGACTTCCTACCGGATACCCCTTATCGATCGAGTCGAAAAGAGCGAGCATCTTCGCAGGGCTCCAGACAAATGGACGCTGAAACCGGGGCACCCGCAGATCGCCGGCTTGAACCTCGGCGATGAGGTCTTGAAGCAGAGCAATATCTGGCTTTACGAATGGTGAAGACATAGATTTCAGACCATGCTCTTCAACAACTCAATTAGGGTGAGAAGTTCCGCGCTGGCGTTAAGGTCGGGACCATCGAAGTCGGCGGGCCGTAGTGAGGCTATGGCAATCGGGAGCACTCCGAGGACGCTATCACCGAGGCCTTCTTCGAGGTGCGTCCTAGCTCCTGCGTCGAGATCCTCCCATAGCGAGACGTAGGCCTCATCGACTGGGGCCGCGGCAGGAAATCCCTTCTTCATATCGTAGTAAGAACGCTGCTCATGACTGAGCAATTTGAGCCACCGAATCAGATCCCGGCAACTCACCCGAACCGCCAGTGCTCGGTTGGGAATGTAGTTCTCGACCTCGCGCTTGGCGAGGACGTGCACTCGCATACCCTCGTCCGCCAACTGTTGTGCCTTCTTATGATTGACCGTCACCTCACCGGGCCAGCGACTATCCGAGTCGAGAAGCGCTGCAAGGCGCTCCGCGTATCCGACGACTCGCAGCTCGGCCAACATTCGATCGACAACCCCGCCAGACCCGCCACTGTGGCGAAACACAATCCACGACTTGTCGATCGCCTCAAGGAGCGCTCGCTCGTCGTATGCCTGCAGGATTGACCGAACGAAGGTGGAGTCGGATTCGGCGTTTTCCACGACAAGAACCGCTGGGTGGAACAGACTCTCAATCTGGCGGGCGCCATCGTCTCCACCGACTAAGCCTATGGTGGTCTGGGGACCTCCGTAAGCGGCCTGGGCCTGAAACCCATGCTCCGCGAGCGCCCGAACCGTTTTTTTACGGTCGGCCGTGAGGCCAGACTCGTACCAGCTGCTGCTCAGGAGTTGATCGAGCCCGGCCGGAGATGACAGTGCCCATTCGTGCTTCCGCCGAGTCCACATCAGCAGCATCGCGTCACAGCATCCATGGCCATCCGGGTCACCTAGGAGATCCGCAGAAACCTCAACCAGCATCTGGATCCCGGGCCAACTGCGCCTCCGCCAAGTGGCGTGTCTCCTCATAGTCTTCGGAGAAGACACCCGAGGGCCAATAGTCCACATCCCCGAGTGGGCCTATTTCGATCCTTCGAACAGTCGCTTCCTGTCCGTCGTGCTCGATGTAGTAGAGCGCTAGTAGATCTGGATCGAACAACCCCTCGGCAATGCGGCGCCTAACTCGAAGCACGAAGTTTTCTGAGTGGGTTTCCACAACGAACTGTGCACCCGTGCGCTGAGCCCCCGTTATGTAGAGATCAGCAAGCGGCAGGTGCGCCCGAGGGTGAAGGTGTAGCTCTGGCTGTTCGACGACCTCAAGGAAATCATGATCCTCCTGGTTGCGATCCATGACACGTTGCACCACGATCGGCATGACCTGAGACACCCCGGTCCCGACATCAACCAGGTTTATCCGCAGCGCGGCGTCTGAAGTCGACACGAGTTCCAACCTGAAAGCATCTCCCGATGGCTCGACAGCAAGACGCCATGGGCCAATCAGATCCTCCATGCCGTCTGCGACCTGGCCAACAAGGCGACCCTGTCGTCGGAGTGCATCGGAGCCAAGGATCCCAGCGACTCCCGCTCCGTGCGTACCTACGTGGTCTGGATCGGTTCCCGGATACTCATAGCTCCGCTTCGGTTGTTCTCTAAACGGTCCGAGGTAAGTGACAAACAGCTTCTCAGAAAGGTCGGACAAGACGCTGGTGAATACTTCAGTGAGTTCGCTGTCTTGATCGGGCCGGGGTACCAACCCATCAAAGGCAAGAAGGATATCGACGTCACTAACGCTGTCTCGATATGGTTGGATCGAGGCACGAGGATCGCTACCAATCCACAATAGCTCTGCGACCTTGTCGCCGTTCTTGCTGACCGACCATTCTGTCAGCAGCTGCAGCTTTAGTTCATCAATATTCTGGACCCGGAAGGTCACCCTGAGAGAATCACTCGCCTGGGTCTGCAAATCCGCTGCGAGGGTGACACTTCCGTGAGCGAGGCGTTTATAGATTACATCGGGAAGGATCCGCCCGACGTCGGCTTGTGAGAGATCAAAGGGAAGTGGCGGTCCAACTTGTCCGCCGAACCCAGCGGCAAGAAGAAGGGGAAGCCTCGTCAGAGCACTCTTGCCGGCATTGTTGCGGCCCAGAAGAATGGTCAGTGGCCTGAGCTCCAAGTGGGATGGCTCTCGGAAGGACTTCCAGTTCTCCACAGTCAGGCCGGTGAGCCTCATAAATCCCTCTCTGACGCACCTCGTGCGTTCGCATGTGTTCGGAACAGTTGAAACCTGACTTGCCGCCGGCGAAACGCTAGCCGTGCAGGGACCGCCCTCGCTTTTGCGTGACACGCACGTCCGCGTTCGGTCGGACACGATCGTGGTCATCTCGTCCTCCGTTAGCTGGTCGAGAGCCCATCATCCGGCGGTCGGCGGTCTGCGGGCAGTGGGAGGAAGCCGCTGCTGCGATCGAGGCAGAGCTCGAGCCCAGCCGGGTCTTGCCGCCGGGATCGGTGGGGACAGGCTCTGGTCACAGCGTCGGCAAGCCGCTAGTTCCGATCGAGTCGCCGCTAGGCGAGGGACAGACGAGCATCTCTGAGTGTCTCTGGGAGGTCCTGGGTGAAGCCCACGTCTGTTGACCATGCGAGCTGCGTTCAGCCAGGTAATCGCACACCCAACTACCAACCTCGATGGAGCGTTCGACGCAGTTCCTGGGACCTTCACCCCACCCGACCTACGCCCCTGATCTCTCGCGCCTCGCCTGCATGGCCCCGACCCGAGGCGCCAGCACAACCGAGGGCGATGTGGTGGCGTCCTTCGAAGACACCTCGACCAGCGGACCTGCAAGGATGACCGGCCTCAGCCAGTTGCAAGATCAGGCAGCGCACCGCTGTCAGATCAGGGGGGTTACAGCACGGTGGTGTCTCTCGCAGACGAGGCGATCGCAGCACTTCAACGTTTTCACAACGTGATCCTTGAGGGGGCCCCCGGCACGGGAAAGACGTTCGTCGTGGATGAGATTGCCGAGCGGTGGAGCGCATTCACGGGTCGGCCGCTCCTCGGAGCGGGCCAGGGAGAATACGCGATCACAATGCACCCAAGTACCTCGTATGAGGACTTCGTGGAGGGCCTGCGCTACAACGAGCACACAGGAGCCTTCGCCTTGCGCAACGGCTTCATGACCCGAGCCGTAGTCATCGCAGAAGCCAACCCCGGTGCCGATTTCCTCCTACTTCTGGATGAGGTGAATCGGTCCAACGTGCCAAAGGTCCTGGGCGACCTTCTACTGACGCTCGAGAAATCGAAGAGAACTCGGTGGGATGCAGCAGCCGGCACTTGGACGAGCGGCTCGATCGTTACCTTGCCCTACTCGGCTCGGCAATTCTCGGTCCCTGACAATATCTATGTCCTCGGGACAATGAACACGTCGGACCAGTCGATCGCCCCGCTGGACGCTGCCCTCCGTCGACGTTTCGCGTTTGTCCGGGTTCCACCGCTCGGCGGTGCCATGCTCAGCGAACGCCTCGCTCAGGCGCGCGGTCCGCAGGTAGCCGCCCTGGCCGCGGAATCGATTGCGATGCTCACTTCAGTCAACAAGGACGTCCTCCGACCTGCGCTCGGACCGGACGGCGAACTCGGTCACAGCTATCTCTTCGACATCGCTTCGACGAATGACCCTGGTCTCGCGCTGGCACTCGGTGCGGCCCAGGCTGGTGCGGAGCGCGCGTTCTGGACTGAGGTCCGTTCCGGAAATGGTGGCAGTCGGAATCAGTTCGACCTCGCTGAGCACGGTGTGAGTGGCATGGGGGGCAGCCTGGAGTTGTTCTACCCACTCGGACCGCCGGACGCGCCGATTGGCGAGCCAGACCCTGACCGCCAGCGCGTCGATTCGTTCGTAGTCAGATATGAGGGCGACCGTTACACCGACAACCAGATCCTTTACAACGCCTCGCCCGTATGGCGGATCCGCCTGCAGGGCACGACGGCGGATGGAGAGAACCTCAGCGCAGTCGCCAACCAGATCGACGGGGTGGCGGACCATCCCGAGGCGAAGCATTTCGAGCACCGCATCCTCATCTGGTCAGTGGCAGAGAATGGAGATCTAGTCCTGCAACGCATTGATCGGAGCGATGCCCGGATCGCCGTCCTGAAGGCACTAAGCGCCTGGCACGACCGGTCTGTTGCCAATGCAAGCGGACGCGACTTTGGTCTATTCGACATGCCAAAGTTGCGGGCCTCGAATGCGAGCGAACCTAGGTTGACCTGGCGCTACGCAATACTCCCCCAGCTCGTGGAGCTTGCGGTTTCAAACGGAATCGAGGATCTGCTCGATACGACCCAGAGGGCGAGCTGGCAGGCAACGCACGGTTCGCCAGCGAACGGCCCAGCACTGACCCAGTTCGACCACTTCTTGGCTGAGATGTCTATCTGGCTACGCGTGGTCGGCCACGACCTGGGTCGAACCCTCGTGATTCTGGACCAGGCTCCCCCGGACATTGCATCTGCTACGCCGGACCCAGCGCAGGCACCACTAGACCCGGCCGAAGCCGACGTTCAGGACGCAGCGCCAGATCCTCAAGATCCAGGTCATACACCACCAGATGTTGGTGATGCCGTGGCGGCACCTGGCGATGGCTGAGCTGCTCCTGCGGGCTTCTCCCAAGCGCAAGCGAGTTGGCTTCCTCGCCTTCGCCAGCAAAGGTGGAAGCATGAGCCTGACCGTCCTCCCGAAGGTATGGCGAGATGGAGAGGCCCGGCTGATCCGGACTCAATGGGAGAGCAACCAGCCGTTGAGTCTCGTGGCCTACGAAGGTGACGTCATCGCGGTTGACGCGCCCACGTCGCTACTCGACGCGTTGCGCAGTTGGCTGGCGACGGCATCTCACTCCGACCCCGAGCTCCTGGAGGTCGAGCAATCGATCGGGCGGGATTTCCGAGCCGAAACGATCGGTGGGCCGACTCCCGGTGTGGGGTCGCTCCTGGACATGGTCGAGCTATTCGATCGTTGCCAACTCAGCCTGGTTGACGAGCAAATTCCAACGGGCGGAGATCGCCACATCCTCCTCAGACTGATCGCCTACAGGCGATTTGTCTCAGAGGTCGAGCCGTTGCTCAACCGTCTAAGGGCGCACTACGTCGAGACGGACGAGTGGCTGCTTTCCCCAAAGGGCCGCATCCTCGATTCCTCGTTTGCAGTCACTCTCGCCACCCGACAGCCCAGGGTGCTTTGCCGATTCGATGAGCACTCGACGGCGACAGATCTGGCGAAGGTGCTCCTCGCAGCGCTCCACGTGGTTGCGCGCTATCCCGGAACACAGGAGACGAACGAGCTCTTCCGACCGATTCAGAGCCGAGCCGTGCGGCTTGTCCGAGGGCTCGAGGCGGTCCCGATCATCGACCGCCGGATCGCATTCCGGCTGTCGAGGTCCATTCGGCTCTCAAGGTATGAGCGAACATTCCGCTCACCCCTACAAGTCGCTCGAACCATCCTCATCGACGATCCACGGACCCCCGCACCGCCCACACCTGATGACACTCCGGGCTTCGTTCTCTCCATCCCGACGGACAAACTTTGGGAGAAGTTGGTTGGCGATGCACTGCTGCGCTCGCCTCGGGTAAGCACGCTCAGGATCAACGCCGACAACCGAGCGGGAGGACCCGACGTTGAGGTCCCAGCCCCATGGCACTCAGCCAACGGAACCGAGACCTCCGATCGCTACCCGGACTATCTCGCCCGGCTCACCACCGGAGGCGTTGATGCCGTCTGGTGCCTCGATGCCAAGTACAAGGACGAACCCCGGAACCTCCCACAGGCGGAAGACTCCAACCAGATCTTCGCGTACGGTCATCTGGCGCATCTTGGCGGCAGCGCAGTCGACCGGTGTGCCCTGATTTACCCCGCGAATGGACAAGGCCGGGTGGTACGCGAGCTGGTCCGACAGCGAGACGGGCAGATGCGCCTCACATTGATCGCCCTGCCGTACCCACAGCCATCCGACACCGCTAGCGACTTGGCGTGGGACGACTTCCAGAGGGCAGCCGGCGAAAGCCTCACAGCCAGCTTGGGCTAACGCTCTCCGGCGTGCCGGAGCGAGAGCCGCGAGGACCTAGTGATCAGCCGATCCGCAGAGAGTCTGGCTAAGACATTCTGGCGTTCGTCCGCACCTGGCCCGGGAAGGGCTTCGATCAGCGTTCGATCGATCATCGTGAGAGCCGCCTCAGACTGACGGGGCTCGCCCAGAGCGCGCCCGCAGGTTTCCAATGACTCGAGCGCGGACGGCGAAGGCGATGGAAACGCGAGCCGTCGAACATGTGCTGCCTCGACCTTCAAGGCCCCTCCTCCGAGCACCGTCGCCGAGAGCTCCAGCTGAGCTCGAACCCAGGAACTGTTCATCAGGGCAAGAATGACATGCTCCGAAACGGCCCCTGCACTGGTTGGCCAGAAGGTGGTGAAGTTCGCGTCGACGATCAATCCGGGCGTCGCACTCCGAAGCGCCCGAGGGTGGAGATGGTTGACCCTCGCAAGGAAGAGGTTCGGGGTGTGGCGCGGAGCAAGTGCCGGCAGTTGGTACCAATGGCTCGGGGATCGGTCAGGCCTAGCCGAATCGGGTGCTTTTACGTTCGTTCGAACTGCCGAAAGCTCTGGAAGTCTTCGAGGCTCCTCGGCCGACCCGACATTTAGGTGCGCACTCCGTCGGATATGTTCGGCAAGCGCCTCGGGCAGTGGCCGGTCATGGCATGCAACGCCGGCCTCCCTCGTGAAGGCAATGTCCTCGGCGAGCGCCCAGCCACGCAACAGGAGGACCCGAGATCGAACCTCGGCAGTTTGGACGAACCCCGCATCACAGTCCCTCTGACGCTGCACGACAGGCGCAAGCAGAACATTCGGTACCGAGAGTTCGGGAAGCCCTTTCAGCCCACCGGGTGAGAGACGCGATTCGCTCGTGCCTGCTGCGACTAAGTCAAGGTAAAAGAATCTGTTGCCGCCAGTACGCAGACCCTGACCTGCCGTCCACCCAAACGAATCGATCCCCTGTAGTTCTGTGTCTGGAACCTCGAGCGCGGTGCGGAGGTCTCCTGGAAGGCAGATGCGAGCCCGAGCCGGTGAACCGCTCTCGACGCGAGGACCCGGTCCTTCACACACGCCGACCCAGGTCGGACCCTGTCGTTGCCGCAGGAGATCGCTCAGTGTTCGGTCGTCGTGCCACTTAGCGGACCACTGCCCACTCTGGAACTCTGATCGTGCCTCGAGCAGTTCGTAGAGACGCTCAGTGAAGGCGAGGTCCGGATCCGGACGATCGGGAAAGATCCTCTCAACAACACTTCCTGGCCCCACCGTCGACGAGTTCAGCCGGGCGCGGAGGTAACCCGTGCCAGAAGCAGCGAACGCCGTTCCCCTGTCAGCAACCCGGCGAGCAACAAGCAGGGTGGTGCGCACCAGCGCATCGGGAAACCACACGGCATCTGCATCCTCCACGACCAACTCAACCTTGAAGAACCGGCAAAGCGCATAGAGAACCGACGCCGCGTAGTCCCGGCTAAGCCAGGTGTCCGGCACCACCATCGCCAGAGTCCCACCCTCCCGAACGAGAGAGGCGCTGAGCAGCCAGGACGGGACGGCCAGATCGGCAAGTCCTCCGTAGCCCGCAGCTAGGGCCGCAAACACGCGTCGCTCTTCAACCGATAGTTCCTCGTTTGCTTCCACCAGGGACAGCAATCCACATCTGACGTCCGAGGGGCTGGGCAGCGTGAGGCCTGCCAAGGATCCACCCGCCCCACGTTGATAGCGAACGTACGGCGGGTTCGTGATGACAAGTGACCACTGCCTGAGGTCGGGCCACGAGCTTCTGCTGAAGGCATCGCCCTCCGACACGAGGATCGACCCTGAAGCGGTCCGCAACTGCTGTCGTGACTGCTCTACCGCACCAGGGTCAATCTCCACGCCGTACACACGCTCCGTGCCGCCGCCCAGCTCGAGG
Source organism: Acidimicrobiales bacterium (assembly GCA_025463985.1). Lineage (GTDB taxonomy): Bacteria > Actinomycetota > Acidimicrobiia > Acidimicrobiales > Iamiaceae > JAODBM01. The sequence continues at coordinate 57,097 of JAODBM010000114.1, read as the reverse complement.
GAGGCCGCCAACATGTCGCCCACGCCCGCCATCGGATCGACGACCGACTTGGCCGCCCCCGCTCGGGCCAGATGCGCTAGTAGTAGCGCGAGCCGACGCCCCGAGAAGTACTGACCTAGGCGCTTTCGTTCCTCTGCCTGAAGGTCAGGACTCAGTGTCACACTCATGGTTCGCGGGCTGGTAGTTGCGCGTAGAACTCGGGTGCACTCAGGACGACCCGGTGGCCGCGCTTCAGGCAGTCGCCCACGTACAGCGAGTAGAGGCGCTTGGGGTCACCCGAGACCGCCACTGGTCCCGAGACCTGACGGGGATCGGGTTCACCAGCCGACACGGCACCCGCACGGCGACTCGCTCCCGAGTGCTCGAGCAGGAAGATCGCATCCCCACGGGTACCGCCGTCAGAGACGACCTGCTTGAAGCTCGGTTGCAGCTTGTCGAGAACGCTGGTCCTGAGGACCACGAGCCCGTTCGAGCTGAACGCCTCCCCGATTGCCTCCCAGACGGCCGGCTGTGAGCTGTGGAAGATGACCGTCATAGGAGCTCGCTCGGTCGTAACTCTCGCTACCTCACGAAAGACGGTCTTGAGCAGAAGCTGATAGTCCGCGATGCCCTTGCCCTGCGCTGGGCTGACGATCGCCTCATCCTGCGTGTCGGTAAGGCGGCCCAGCCAGGCTTCATTCAAGAAGTTGATCTCCGAGTACGGAATGAAACCGCCGAAGGGGGGATCCGTGAACACGTAGTCAACCGAGCAGTCCTCCAGCTGCATCGATGTACTGGACGCGTTGAGCACCTGAACCGCGCTGCGCGACCCTTCGGTGAGGGAGAATGCATCGGCGAAGACGGCCGACTTTCGCTGAAGTCCCTTGAGGATGTTCTTCTCGACCGGGAGGCTGCTCACGTACAGGACTCCCGATTGCGCTCCGGTGAGAACGAGATCGGGCTGACCAGACTTCGCAACAACCCGGGTCATCAGGGTCGAGTGCGACGAGTTGTAGCTAAGGACCCACAGTCGAAGCGCATCTCCGAGGAACTTGGGATGGCGATCGACCTCTGCCCAGAGTTCTGACATGACGAGCAGATTTCGCCGGGTATAGAAGTGATGGACCCTCGAGATCCCTTGGTGGTAGCCGGACCTGTACAGATCACCCCACTCGACCGAGGACGACGGCACCCAAGCCTCAGGGGACAGGTCGGAGATTCGAGCGAGTGCAGCCACGTCCTCCTCGGTGGCCCGACGACTCCAGTTTCCAGATGCTGCGCTGCCGTAGACCCACACTGGAACCCGTACACGCCCGAGCACCCTCTCCCCGGTAACGGGATCAACCGTCGTCTCCAGCCTGCGCTCGGCCTCCGCGACCACCACGGCCGCATTGCAGGACGAACAGGAACCCGCAGGCAGGATCTTGGCCGGGTTGCGCCTGACGGCAAGGTCGAAGAACAACATGTCCTCGCCGCACGAGGGGCAGCGAAGCACTTCAGACCAGATGACATGCCGGATTTCTCCCGCCTCACCGCTCGGCGAGACGGTCTCGTAGCACCAACCCAGCTTGCGGTGGACACGCCGTAGGACCTGCGATGCCGCCTGCAGAAAGCGCTCCCGGGGTGGGGGGTTCGTCATCACCTGTCCAAGGAGTGATCCTATGACGCTGAGCTCGTACAAAACAGCCGAACGGGGACCCCAAACTGGTTCCATCCCAAGAGCAGCGGCTCTACGGCGCATACCCTCCGTCGGCCGGTCACACAGCATCACCGCGATTCCGGTGGCCCCGCTTCCGCCGAACGGGTCAAGGACCGTGTCGCCTGGCCTCGTGTGCGAAGCGATGAACAGAGCGACCGATTCGGCGTCGATCTTGGTCGGGTACGAGAAAGCGTTGTAGAGCGCACCGGTCCGCGCCGAGGGGAGGGGCTCCCCGTACAGCGGCGAGTCGCTGCCCATCGGCCCATCTCCGGAAGCATCGAACTCGTCAGTGTCCGGCGAGGGCAGCATGTGTTGCAACGGTAGAGGACCCGGGCGAAGGTGTCGGGGAGGATCGACTACCGGTCGGGCTCGAGCAGGGCGCCTCGTGGATTTCACGCCGTCAACGCTACGCAGGGCGTCTGACAGCCTGGGGGCCACCCACGACCCGCCGGGGGCCTGCAGTGACGTGTTGCACGCGGTCAAGGCCAGACATGTTGAGGCGCTTGCCATTACCCCCCGGCATCGCTCGCGCAGGCCAGCTACGCCATCCGGACTCCCTGACGTCGGACGAGGAACCCCCCGCTTCAACTGAATGCAGGCGAGCGCCAGGCCGCAGGGCATCACCTAGCCTGCCGCCGATGACTGACATCACCGCTGGCGGAACGGAATCTCCGAGATACGTCGCCCATCGCGTCCTCTCGATGCGCGCCCATCCGACGTTCGACGAGAAGTGGCTCCAGCAGCTGATCGTCAACGACCCGTCGATCCTTGGCCTCGGTGAGCTAGAGGTGAAGGACGTTGAGCGCTCTCAGCCCAGAGCCGGCCGTCTCGATCTCCTGCTCCAAGACCCGGATGCCAACACTCGATACGAGGTCGAGCTGCAGCTCGGCTCGACAGACGAGTCCCACATCATCCGGACGATCGAGTACTGGGACATCGAACGTCGCCGCTACCCCCAGTACGAGCACGTCGGAGTGATCGTCGCCGAGGACATAACCTCTCGGTTTTTCAACGTGATCAGTCTGTTCAACGGCTTCATCCCGCTGGTCGCCATCCAAGCCTCGGCCCTGGAGGTGAACGGGGCAGTCACGGTGGTCCTAACTAAGGTCCTCGATACGATCCGACTTGCAGTCGAAGAGGAGGAGGAGGATCGAACCGAACCACGGGATCGGTCGTACTGGGAGAGCAAGGGGTCTCCTGCGACGCTCGCTATCACCGATCGGCTGGTGGCTCTCGCTCGCCAAGCTCAACCGAAGGCGCAAGCGAACTACAACAAGAACTACATCGGGATCACCGCCGATGGCGTCGCCACAAACTTCATGCTGGTGCGTCCGCGCAGACAGCACGTCGTCCTCGAGCTGCGCCTTCCGCGGGACGACGAGATGACCCAGGAGATGGAGGAGGCAGGTCTCATTCTCCAGACCTACCAAGCCCGGTGGGGCGCCTACCGTCTGCAGATCCACGACAAGGACCTCGACGACCACTCAGAGCTTCTTGGCCGCCTCATCAAGCTCGCCCACGCCGCCTACGGCAGTCCGAAGTAGGAAGCACCGTGGCGAAGTACGACCCACTGCGGGACCGATTGGCCCTCCGGATCGACGGCCCACTCACTCTCACGTTCGGCGAGATCGACGCCCTCGTTGGAGGTCTCCCAGCGTCTGCGCGTACCTATGCGGCTTTCTGGTCTAACCACCCGCAAGGGCACGTCCACGCGAGCGCGTGGCTCGACAATGGTCGAGAGGTCGAGGCCCTTGACCTCGGCGCGGAGCGGGTGTCGTTCACCATGGGATCGGCCGGTCTGGCATAACAGCTGATAGCGGGTTGTAGTTATCAGGTGGTACCTATACGTTCGGCTCCAACCAAGGAGCTCTCATGCCAACAGAATCCGATTACGTCCAAGTTCCACGACGCCTCATGCTCGAGCTGGCTGCGTACGCCGATGATTCAGGCGAACGCCGAGTAGCCGTTCCGGCGAATGGTGAGTGGACCGAATCAATGGTGCGGCAACTGAAGCAAGAGGTCGCCCGCTACCAGGGAGCCTGGGCCGCTCTCGATCTCGCGGCGTCGAATGCAGGGCGACCCGTCAGCCTTGACGAGATCCAGGAGAACTGCCGCCTTGAGCGCAAGCAGATCGCATCCGACCTCGGAGCGATGAGCAAGCTGACTCGACGTCTGTGGGGCAAGGTGATGTGGCCAATGCGGTCCATGCAGACCGGGGCTGGGATGACCTACTTCATGGACGCCGAGATTGCAGCATGGTGGTCCTCCTAAACCCCACGCCCGAGGCGAACCCCACATGGGCCGATCCCTCACGGTGAGCTGATCCCTCGCCTGGATCGACACCATCTGATTCGGACGGTTCCGCTCGACCTGTTGCAGGGAATCCGCAGGTCAGCACAGCGCTCAGGCCGGGATGATCCGTAGTCAGATGCTCTCTCCAATTGAGCTACGAGCGCAGGCCGTGTGGACCACGGACCCTAGCCGCAGGCCTTGGAGCGCTTCCAACGGTCAAAGCGAACGGTCGACGGGCGTAGCCTCCCAGCAGGCGGGCGGCGACGATTGTCGGACGAGGGCAGGAGCCGGCGATGGACAGCGTGGAGCTAGAGGTGCGCACAGGGCGCAGGGTCATCACCGACCTCACCGCCGAGGTCGTGGCCTTCTGTGGCGGGCGCGGCGACGGGCTGGTCCACGTGTTCGCGCCGCACGCGACTGCCGGGCTGGCGTTGATCGAGACCGGTGCCGGCAGCGACGACGACCTCGTGGCGACGCTCGAGCGGCTGCTCCCCCGCGATGGGCGGTACGGGCACCACCACGGCTCGCCCGGCCACGGTGCCGACCACGTGCTGCCGGCGATCGTGAGCCCGGCGCTGACGGTGCCCGTGCTGGACGGCGAGCCTGCCCTCGGCACGTGGCAGAGCATCGTGCTGGTCGACACCAACGTCGACAACGCGCAACGCACGATCCGGCTCAGCTTCCTTGCCGGCTGAGCGACCGGCAAGCGGCAAGCGGCGAGCGGCGAGCGTGACAGCCGCAACGCGAACGACCCGGCTCCTTCGACGAAGGAGCCGGGCCGCTCAGCGTTCGGCGATGACGCCGTGCTAGGGGGTGACTAGCAGGTGGCGACGAAGCTGAAGTCGGCGTCCTGCGGATTGCCCGCAGCGTCGAGGATCAACACCGTGGCCGTGTTCGGGAACGCATCGTTGATGCTGACCTGACCGAACCGGTTGCCGTTGTGCGCCGTCACGTTCAGTGCGCAGGTGGCCACGTTGTTCTTCATGGCCAGGACGTACACGCCCTTCGACGTGTGAAGCGCTCCGGTGCCGAGCATGCCCGACGTGGCGTCGGTGTCATAGGGGGCGACGGTGCCAGCGTTGGCACCCTCGACCTGCGTGGCCGTCGGCCGCAGGTAGTAGCCCTGCACGTCGACCACGAGGTCCGTCCCACCTTGGTTGGCCTCGAAGTTGACCTGGTGTCCCGACACGCAACCGGCGAACGTGCAGAGCGGGATGGCGGCACCCGTCGTGATGCCTTGCCCCTTCTGGTAGTTCAGTTCGGTCGCGGCGGCGATGCCATCGACGCCGAGCCGCAGGTAGCCGGTGGCGGAGGGGGCAACGGCGCTGATCGACGCCTGGACGCCGGCGATCATGCCGTTGTCCGGGATGTTGCAGTTGCTCTCACCACCGCCGGTGAGCCCGCTCCCGGTGAACTGGACGCCCAGCGGGACACCCGGAACCAGCGTCTTCTTGGTCTGGCGGGTGTCCAGCACGCGACACGGGTTGTTGAGCAACACGAGCGTCGCGCCCTGGATGCCGAACTCGCCCAGCGACTTGCCGGCCTTGCTGGAGGCCTTGGGCGGGCTCGCAGTCGGCGCCTTGGCCGACCCCGGCGATGCGAGCGCAGAGGACGCGCCCACCGCCAGTGCCAGGACGGCCCCGAGGGCCATCGCCTTGGTCTTGTAGTTCATCAGCTGCTTCTCCTGTGGTGTGGACCACACCAGGCGCGGCGCGTCCGGCGGTCGGTTGGAGCCCGCCGAGGAGAGTCCCCCCCGTCATGCATCCGGCTGGCCCACCAATGGAAAGCGGGCTCCGACGCGGCTTTGGACGGCTCACGCGACGCCGCTCTTACAGGGCGGGCCACCAGATGGGCCGAAAGGCCTAGTCGGCCGCGCTTGGGACGGAGATCCTCCGCCCCGACCACGCCGCCCGCCAGCACCGAAAACGACGGAACCCCGCCCACTGGCAGCGGGCGGGGTTCGGACCTGGACACGACGGCCAGGTGTCGGCGGAGAGGGTGGGATTTGAACCCACGGACGAGTTACCCCGTCACCTCCTTAGCAGGGAGGCCCGATCAACCAGACTCCGGCACCTCTCCTCTCTGGGGAGCCGATGGTACACACCCGCTCCGAGCGGCCGCCCACACGATCGCAGGTCACTCGGGTCCAACGTCGGCGGGCGGGGTGGGCGCCGCCTCGTAGGCTGCTCGGCGGAGCGGTGGCAGAGAGGACGAATGCACCGGTCTTGAAAACCGGCGGCCCGCAAGGGCCCGAGGGTTCGAATCCCTCCCGCTCCGCCGAGGAACGTCGAGTCACCGCGGCCGGACGGACGGTCAGACCTGGACCCGGGCGCGGATGGCCTGCAGCCACTGGTCAGCGGCCAGCCAGGCGGCATCGCTGTCCCGCCGGGCCGCGGGACCGTGCTCGCCCGCGGCCGGATACGAGCCCAGGAACTTCACGTCGCCGTGCTTCGCGTGCAGGGCTCGCAGGCAGTCGGCCACGACCTCGTCGGCGATGTGGCCTTCGAGGTCGAGGATGAAGCAGTAGTCGCCCAGCGCCTGCTTGGTGGGGCGCGATTCGAGCTTGGTCAGGTTGATGGATCGAGCCGCGAACTCCTGCAGGATGGCGAGCAGGCTGCCCGGGCGGTCGGCCCGCTGGAACACGACGAGCGAGGTCTTGTCGTGCCCGGTCGGCGCCGGTACGGTGCCTCGGCCGGCGGCCACGAACCGGGTCTTGTTCTCCGGATGGTCCTCGATCTCCTCGGCTAGGACCTCGAGGCCATAGATCTTGGCGGCGAGCGCGTTGCCGATCGCGGCGTTGGTCCGCAGCCCCAACTCGGCCACCCGCTGTGCGGCCTCGGCGGTGGAGTTGGCGGCCTGGGTGGTGACGCCGGGCAGCTCGCGCTGCAGGAAGCGGCGGCACTGCGCGGTGGCGTGCGGGATCGACAGCACGAGCTCGATGTCGCCGAGCGCCGTGCCGGGCACGGCCAGCAGGTGCTGCTGCACGGAGATCACGACCTCGCGCTGGATGAGCACGTCGACGTCGAAGGCCAACGTGTCGAGCGTGACGTTGACCGTGCCCTCGATCGAGTTCTCGATAGCGACGAACCCGATGTCGACGGCGCCAGTCTCGGTGGCCCGCAGGACGTCGGCCATCGTCGGCATCGGCACCAGCTCGGCCTCCGCCAGATCAGGCTGCGTCAGGAGGGCCTGCTCGGTGAAGGTGCCCAGCGGGCCCAGAAACCCGACGCGGAGCGGCGCGGCGGCGGAACGGACGTCAGGCTCGGCGGCGGACACGACCGGCAGGATACGCACGAGCCGACGCCACCACCGGCGCGATCGCGCCGGCCTGAGGCCTCAGCGCCCGGACGCCGACGTCGAGGCGGGCAGCGGGGGCGGGCCGGCGAGCGCGAGGTATGGCTGGGCGACGGAGCATGATGGGCCGGTGGACGAGGCCGCGCTGCGCCGATTGCTGGACGACGTCAGATCCGGTCGCGCCACCCCCGACGACGCGGTCGCCGCGCTGCGGCGGCTGCCCTACGCCGAGCTCGGGTTCGCCACCGTCGACCACCACCGCCAGCTGCGGCAGGGCATGGCCGAAGCGGTGTACGGGCCCGGCAAGCGGCCCGAGCACTGCGCCGCGATCGTGCGCGAGCTGCTGTCGGCCTCGGACCGCACGCCGGTGCTGCTCACCCGCGCCTCCGCCGAGCAGATCACCGCCGTGCTCGACGCCAACCCGGGCGGCATCGTGAGCGGCACGACCGTCGTGTGGCGGCCGGCGCCACGTCGGGCCGAGCGCATCGTGGTCGTCACGGCCGGCACCGCGGACCTCCCGGTCGCCGAGGAGTGCGTGGCCACGTTGAGCGCCCACGGGTTCGTGCCGCGGCGGCTCACCGACGTCGGAGTGGCCGGCGTGCACCGGCTGCTCGCGCAGGCCGCGGTGGTCGTCGATGCCGACGCCGTGGTGGTCGTGGCCGGGATGGAGGGAGCGCTGGCCAGCCTCGTCGGCGGGCTCACGGGCGCGCCCGTGGTGGCCGTTCCCACGAGCGTCGGCTACGGCGCCGCCCTCGAAGGGGTCACCGCGCTGCTGGCCATGCTCTCGTCGTGCGCGTCGGGCATCACGGTGGTGGGCATCGACAACGGTTTCGGCGCCGCGTGCGCCGTCGTTCGCCTGTTCCTCAACCCGGCCCGCCGCGTGCCGGTCGAGCCGTCCGAGCCGCCCACCGCGGCGCCGGCCGACCGCGACCCAGCGGACACCAGCCAACCGAGTCGTGCGACGCGATGACCGTCGCTTGGTTCCACTGCTTCTCGGGCATCGCCGGCGACATGGCCCTCGGGGCGTTGATCGATGCCGGTGCGGACATCGACGGCGTCATCCGCATGCTCGACGCGCTGCCCGTCGGCGGCTGGAGCCTGGAGGCCGAGCCGGTGCTGCGTGGCGGCATCGCGGGCACGAAGGTCCACGTGCACGCCGCGGACAGCACGGTCGTGCGCACGGCCGCCCACATCCAAGGGCTCGTGGCCGAGGCGCGCCTGCCCGAGCGGGTCCAGCAGCGTGCGCTCGCCGCGTTCCAGGCGCTCGCCCGGGCCGAAGGGCGCCTGCACGGCCGGCCGCCCGACCAGGTGCACTTCCACGAGGTCGGCGGCATCGACGCCATCGTCGACGTGGTGGGCACCTGCGCGGCGCTCGAGCTGCTCGACGTCGACCGGGTCTGCTCATCTGCCGTCACCACCGGCATCGGCATGGTCCGCAGCGCGCACGGTCACATCCCCAACCCGGCGCCCGCTGTCGTCGAGCTGCTCCGCGGCGCGCCGACACAGGGCCTCGACATCCCGGTCGAGCTGACCACCCCGACGGGGGCCGCGCTACTGGCCGCCACGGTCACCACGTGGGGTCCGATGCCGGCCATGCGCATCGAGGCCACCGGGTTCGGCGCCGGAAGCCGCGAGATCGACGGGCGCCCCAACCTCACGCAAGTGGTGATCGGCCAAGAGCTCGACACGCAGCTCGAGCAAGGCCAGCCGGTCGTGCTGCTCGAAGCCAACGTCGATGACGCGACCGGCGAGGTGCTGGCGCACGCGATCGCGGCGCTGCTCGAGGCCGGTGCCCACGATGCGTGGCTCACGCCCATCCTCATGAAGAAGGGGCGACCGGCCCACACCGTCAGCGCGCTGGCCGACCCCGCCCTGGCGCGCCAGGTGACCGCGGTGCTCATCGCCGAGACCGGCTCGCTCGGCGTGCGGGGCCAGCGGCTCGAGCGGTGGCCGTCATCACGCGACGTGGACCGGGTGGTGGTGGACGGGCTCGCCGTCCGGGTCAAGGTCAGCCCCGGCCGGGTGAAGGCCGAGTTCGACGACGCGGCGAAGCTCGCGCGGCGCAGCGGTCGCCCGCTGCGGGAGGTGCTGTCGCTGGTCGAGAGCACGTGGCGCCACGACCACGGCACGGCCAACGCGGCCACGCCGGACCGCGGCGACGCCGACATCGGCCACCTGCACGACCACCACCCCGCCGACCACGCGCCCGACGACCCCGAGCCCGACCCCGACGCCCCGGCGTGACGTCGGCGCGCTCTCAGCTGAGGGCGCGGACGCCGGCGGTGACCGCGGCGCCCACGAGGATCACCACGGGGAACGGTGCCCGGCGCCAGGCCGCGAGGATCGCGACGCCCACCCCGGCGGCCCGCGCGTCGACCACCAGCCGGTGGCCCGTGGTCAACGTCTGGATAGCGATGAGCGCGGGCAGCAGCGCGGCCGGGAGCAGCTGGACGCAGCGCGTGAGCGGTTCGGGAAGCCCCCGCCGGCCGAGGACGACCAGGCCCAGCACCTTGAAGCCGTAGGCGCCCGCAGCCAGCACGAGCAGCGTGGTCCAGCTCACCCGGCGTCCTCGACCGGTGGGGCGGGCGGCGCGGCCGGCCGATCCTCACGACGCGGCGCCCGTAGCCCGAGCAGCGCGGCCGCTCCTGCCGCCAGGACCGGGACGCCCGCCGGAGCGAACGGCACCAGCACCAGCGCGGCCGCGACCCCGAGCGCCGCGGCCCGCCGACCGTCGAGGTGGCGCAGGTGGGGCACGAGCAACGCCACGAACCCGGCCGGAAACGCGGCGTCGAGCCCGAAGCGGGCCGGGTCGCCGATGGCGTCGCCTCCGAGGGCACCGATCAACGTGCCGATGTTCCAGCAGATGCCCGTCGCGATGCCCGCGGTCCAGAAGGCGCGGCGCTGGTCGCGGCGATCGTGCTGCGCGGCGGCCATGGCCGTCGACTCGTCGATCACGAGCTGCGCGGCCACGAGCCGCATGCGAAGGCGCCCGCGCAGCACGTCGGTGAGCGCCAAGCCGTAGGCACCGTTGCGGGCGGCGAGGAGCAGCGCGCCGCCGAGCGCCGCGAGCGGTGAGCCGCCCGCCTGCACGACGGCCACGGCCGCGAACTGGGAGGCGCCCGTGAACACCAAGAGCGACATCGCCACGGCCTTGTTGGGCGAGAGCCCCGCAGACACGGCGAGCACGCCGAACGAGATGCCGAACACGCCGACGGCAAGACCCAGCACGAGGCTCGCGGTGATGGGGTGCGGCGGTGGGGGCGCGCCGTGCCCCCGGTCGGGACCGGTCATCGGCGCTGGACGGTATCGGGCCCCAGCGCCTCCGCGGACCTGACCCCCGGGCCGGCGAGCGCGGACCACCCAGGGACGTCGACACGCGACGCCTACCGTGCGGGCCATGGAAGCTTGGGAGGCCGTGGCGCGCGAGGGCGTGCGGGACACGCTGGCGCGCTACACGCATGCCGGCGACCGCGGCCGGGCCGGCGACCTCGCCGCCTGCTTCACCGAGGACGGGGTGCTCGACGTCGGCGACGCGGGCGGGCGGTGGGTGGGACGCGCCGCCATCGCCGCGCAGATCGACGCGGTGATCGCCCGCGGCGCGGCCAGCCGCGGCAACGGCGCCACGCCCGGACGTCACCACGTGTCCAGCGTGTTGATCGACCTCGAGTCGGCCGCCGAGGCCAGCTCCTCCTCCTACTTCCTCGTGCTGACCGGCGACGGGTCCGACCACTGGGGCCGCTACCGGGACCGCTTGCGGGTCGAGGACGGACGCTGGCTCCTCGTCGAACGGATCGTGCGCGTCGACGGCCGAACCCCCGCGCCCCGTGTGCCTCGAACGTGATCCTGATCGACCGGCCGATCTGGTCGGCGCACGGGCGGCGCTGGGCGCACATGGTCAGCGACGCCGACGTCGACGAGCTGCACGCGTTCGCTTCGCTCGTCGGGCTGCCGCCGCGCGCGTTCCACGGCGACCACTACGACCTGCCGGCCGAGTGGTGGGACCAAGCCGTCGCGCTCGGCGCGCGGGTCGTCGACCCACGGGTGCTCGTGCGCCGGCTGCGCGAGGCCGGGCTCCGGCGCCGGCCTTCCGGTCGTCGTCGTGGCGCGGCGTCCCCGCTCGACCGCCCCTCCGGCTGAGACCCGCCCCGGACGCGCCAGGTCAGGTCGCGTCAGCCAGGTCAGCTCGCGACAGGCGCGGGCGTGGCCGGCGTGGTGGCCGGCCGCTCGGGTCGTGACGAGCACGCCCGCCAGAACGCCCGATAGCTCGGATGCTCGAGCGCCCGCGTGACCCAGCCCGCCGCCACGAGCTCGGCGTGGAGCCGCGGCAGGTTGCGCCAGGGCACGCCCATGTCGACGTGGTGGGCCAGGTGCCAGCCCGTGTTGTAGGGCACCATCCAGAACCGGGCGAGCCAGGTCTGGCGGACGTGGTGCGTGGTGAGGCGGCGATCGTCGGACCGCACCATGCCACCGTGCTCGGCGATCGCCCGCAGCCGGTTGATCACGCGCCACACGGTCATCCACGGGCCGAGCCAGAGCAGCGGATAGATCCACCAGCGATCGGTGAGCGCCCACGACAGCGCCCACACCACCAGCTGCGCGCCCACGATGCGCGATGCGAAGGGCCGTGCCGACTTCGACGCCAGGGCCTTGAGCAGCGGCTTGAGGCTCTTCCAGCCCGACTGACCCGACGCGTCACGGGTGAGCTTGCGGCGCCACGAGGCCCGGGTGATCGGATAGCCGGCGTAGAGCGCGAGGTCGGGCTCGTCGGGACCGAACTCATCGCGGTGGTGGGCGAAGTGCACCCGCCGGTAGGCCTCGAACGGCACGAAGCCCGGATACGACAGCACCCAGCGGCCGATGAGGTCGTTCCAGCGCTTGGTCGGGAAGAGCAGCCGATGGGCGGCCTCGTGGCCAAGGATGGCGAGCCGGGCGAACACCGAACCCATGAGCAGGTACGTGACCGCGTATGCCAGCGGGTGCCCGATCCACACGGTGGCCCAGATGAGCCCCACGATGCCGCACCACAGGCCCGCCACGGTCAGCGCGTTGCGCCACGCGGCGATCCGCCGCAGCTCGGTGCGCACCTCGGGCACCGGCTTGCCGGAGCGGAGGAGCCGCTCGGAGGGCAGCACATCCGGCAACGCCTCAGGTGGCGGGAGCATGGTGGACACCATGCCGTCCATATTACACTTCCCCTGCACGTGAACAAGATCGGTAACAACAGCGAGCGTGCCCTGACCGCCCGCTCCGTCATCGCCAGCACGCTGCTCGGCGTCCATCCGCCCCGGCTGCCCACCCGCGTGCTCGTGGGCTCGGGTCGCCTGTTCGGCATCGCCGACGGCACCACCCGCGTGGCGATCTCTCGGATGGTGGCCGCGGGTGAGCTCGTGCCCGACGGCGACGGTCACCGCCTTGGGGGCCCGCTGCTCGAACGCCAGGTCCGCCAGGAGGCCTCACGCCTCGGCGCCACCGCGCCGTGGTCGGGCCGCTGGCGCACGGCGATCGTCGTCGGTGACGCCCGCGCCGCCGCGGCCCGGTCCGAGCTGCGGCGGGCCATGGCGGCGCTGCGGCTCGCCGAGCTCCGCGAGGGCGTGTGGCTGCGACCGGACAACCTCGCCGCGAGCGGCTCGCCCGAGGCCGAGGCCGTGGCGACGGCGCAGTGCCGGTGGCTCACCAGCACCCCCGACGACGGCGCCGCGCTCGCGGCCGAGCTGTGGGACCTCCCCGGGTGGGCCTCCCGCGCCGGCGAGCTCGACGAGCGGCTCCGGCACCTCGAGGATCCGCTGGCCGGCGGCGACCCCGAGGCGCTGCCGGCCGGCTTCGTGCTGTCGGCAGCCGTCCTGCGCCACCTGCAGGCCGACCCGTTGCTGCCCGCCTCCCTGCTCCCGGCCGACTGGCCGGGGCCGGCGCTGCGCGAGCGCTACGAGCACTACGACGCCGCGTTCAAAGGCGCCCTGCGCGCCTGGCACCGCACCCACCTGGACTGAGCGCTTCCGGCGTGCTCCGGGCTGGACCGCCCTACGATGCGCGCATGAGCGACCGCCTCTACTTCCGTCAGCTGCTGTCGGGCCTCGACTTCGCCGAGGACGACCCCATCGCACAGCAGATGGTCAACTTCCTCTACCTCGTCGGCGACCGGGAGACGGGCGAGGCGGTGGTCATCGATCCGGCCTACGACCCGCAGGCGATCCTCGACACGCTGGCCGCCGACGGCATGCGGCTCGTCGGCGCCCTGGCCACCCACTACCACGCCGACCACGTCGGCGGGAGCCTGATGGGCCACGGCATCTCCGGCATCCGCGAGCTGCTGGACGCCGCGCCGGTCCCCATCCACGTGCAGCGCACCGAAGCTGAGTGGGTCGAGAAGTCGACCGGGGTCCCGGCCGCCGAGCTGACCGCGCACGAGAGCGGCGACACCGTCTTCGTCGGCGAGGTTCCGATCACGTTGATCCACACGCCCGGCCACACCCCGGGCAGCCAGTGCTTCCTGGTCGACGGCCGCCTCGTCGCGGGCGACACGCTCTTCCTCAACGGCTGCGGCCGGACCGACCTGCCGGGCAGCGACCCGGCCGCGATGTACGAGAGCCTCACGCAGCGGTTGGCGAAGGTGCCCGACGACGCCGTGCTCTATCCCGGCCACCTCTACTCCGAGAAGCCGTCAGCGACCATGGCCGAGACCCGCTCGCGCAACGTGGTGTTCCGTCCCCAGAGCCTCGATCAGTGGCTCACGATGTTCGGCTGAGGTCGCCACACCATGATCACCACCCGCACCGAGACCGTCACCGTCGACGACGGCTCCTTCGACCTGCACCTCTGGCTCCCCGAGGCCGGTCACGGCCCGGGCCTCGCGCTCTACCAGGAGATCTTCGGGGTCGGGAGCTACATCGTGGCGGTGGCCGAGCGCCTCGCGCAGCTCGGCTACGTGGTGGCCGCACCGGACCTGTTCTGGCGTCAGCAGCCCGGATGGGTGGCCGACCACGACGAGGCCGGTCTGGCGGCGTCGTTCGAGATCGTCGTCACGGTCGACCTCGACCGCGCCGTGAGCGACAGCGTGGCCTCCCTCGAGCGGCTCGCCGAGCGGGACGAGGTCGATGGCCGCCCGGGTGCGATCGGGTTCTGCTTCGGCGGCACGATGGCCTGGCGAGTCGCGACCGACGGCACGCCCGCGTGCGCGGTCTCGTACTACGGCTCCGGCGTCGCCGAGGCGCTCGATCGCGCCGACGCGGTCACCTGCCCGGTGCTGCTGCACTTCGGGTCCGCCGATGCCTTCATCCCGGCCGCTGACATCGACCGCGTCGTGGCCGCGGCCGCCGAGCGACCCGACATCGAGGCGGTGGTGCACGCCGGCGCCGGCCACGCCTTCGACAACCATGAGGCGCCCACGTTCCACGACCCGGACGCGGCGGCCGCGGCCTGGAACACGACCGTGGCGTTCCTCGCTCGGCACCTCCCCGTCCGGTAGCGCCCCGTCCGTGCAGGAGAGGACAACCGTGAAGTGGAGGGGTCACGGCTGCCCCCTCGCCGCACTTTGGGTGGGCTCAGGGGGGACGAGTGCCCACCCGATCAGATGACGCAACGACGAGGCGCGTTCTTACAGCCGGCTGACGTTCCGGCGCCGCTCGGCGCGGTGCTCAGGAGGCCTGGCGCGGGCCGCGGGCGGACGCCGCGTCCGGCGGGGGGCCGCCGTTGCTCGATGCGCTCGTCGCCGGCACGGGCGCCGGAGCCGGTGGGGCCTCAGCCGACTCGTCGGGGCCCGAGTCGACGCTGGTCAGCGCGTTGTCGTCGGGCTCGCACGACGATTCTTCCGACGACATGCCCGGCGCCGCCGGCAGCGCCGACTCGTCGCACTTGGGCGTGAAGAAGCGCCCGATCAACGGCAGGTCGGAGAAGCCCTCGGCCTTTGCGACGGCGACAGCCGCGGTGAGGAAGTTCTCCGCCGAGTCGTAGACGGCGTAGCGCGGCACCCAGTCCGGGTCGAACTTCGAGTTGAAGCGCCAGAGCGACTCGATCTGCATCGAATCGCTCATGCGTTGCAGGAACCACCGCTGCATCCGGGGCAGGTTGCCGTCGCCCCGCTCGCCCGCCATCACGGCGCGCATGACCGCGAAGTTGAGCCCGAGGCCGACCTTGCCCTGCGCCTTCAGGTGCCTGATGGTCTCCACCACCACGAAGTCGGTCAGGCCGTTGGGGTGCTCGCCCTCGCTGCGGCGCATGAGGTCGAGCGAGTAGCCGTCGATCGCCTCGGCCGGCACGTACTGGCAGAACGCGACGGGCTCGTCGTCGGGGCCGAAGCAGACCGCCAGCAGCAGGCCCTCGTCGTCCTTCTCGAAGATGCGGCCGAGCGTCATCGAGAACCCGCGCTCGACCTCACCTCTGCGGCTCTCGGTCATGAGCAGGCGCAGCTTGCGCTCGAGCTCGGGGTCGATGTGCGCCGGATCGTGGAACTCGGCGCGGTAGCCGTACTTGGCGATGCGGTTGACGGCCTGACGGAGGCCCTTGTTGCGGCCGCCGGAGAGCTCGAACCGGCGCACGTCGACCACCCCCTCGTCGCCGACGTAGAGGTCGTGCATGCCCGACGCCCGATAGATCGGCAACCAGGCTTCGCTGGCGGCCATGATCGCCACCGACCAGCCGTGGTCGTCGGCAAAGGTGCGGAACGCGGCCCACGCGTCACGCTGCTCGGCCTTGGGGCCGATCGGATCGGGCGACACCAGGCAGACGCCTTGGTACACCGCGAAGGCGACCATCGTGTCGCCCCAGAAGAAGAAGCGCTTGTCGTCCCGCAGCGCGAAGTAGGACAACGTGTCGCCGCCGTACTGGCCGACGAGCCGGCGGGCCTGCTCGACCGACTCGGGCGGCCGGTCGTCGAGCCGCCGGGCCACGACGGGACGGAACAGCAGCCAGCCCGCGGCGACGGCCAGCCCGACCGACGTGGCCAACAGCGTCGGCTGCAGGAACCGATCGACCCGGTTCGGCAGCGCGATCGTGTGCATGCCGATCAACCGCTGCGCCACCGCCTGCACTGCGGTGCGGACGCCGGGGCGGTTCTTGCCGCCCACGGTCAGCACGGCGACGAGGCCGGCCGACAGCGCGGCGACGGCGCCGACAAGGATCGTGAGCAGGCCACGCACGACCGAGGGCTCGTCGACCCGAGCGCGGAAGTGACGCTGGTTGGCAGCCAGGAAGACCGCGGCGATGAGCGACAGGATCGACTCGGAGATGTCGAGGCCCTTGGCCAGGTGCAGCACGGTGGTGGCCAACAGCAGCCCGAGGGCGAGCCCCCACGCATGGCGCTGCCCGCGTCGCACGCCTCGGGCCAGCAGGAGCAGGGCGATGCCCGCGAGCACGACCAGGACGGCGGCCGTCTGCGCGCCCGCCACGCCGAGCGGCACCCACTTGGTGACCTCTTTGAGCCGCCCGAACATGGGCGGGGTGATGGCCGACAGCAGGTCGATGACCCCGGCGAACGCGATCAGCAAGGCGCCGTAGCGGCGCACCTTCTCTCGGCGGTCGTACTCGCCGTGCGTCGCCACGGGCCATTGCTGGCCGTTGGGCCACGACGCCACAACGCTCGGGCGGGGCGTGCCGCCCTGCACCGGGCGGGTGAAGATCCGCTCGAGCATCGTGCTCGACGGCAGCGCCTGGCGCCCCCAGCGGAGCTCGACATGGAGGCTCGAGCCGGCCTCGATCTCGATCCACGACAGGCGGCGGCCCACGGCGTAGGCCGCAGGCATGCCGAGCCGGCCGGGGCGCCGCTCGACGACCGCACCGCCGGCGCCGGCGTTGCCGTAGAAGCCGCCGCCGAGGTCGCGCAGCTCGGGCAGGTGCGTGTGACCGGTGATGTAACCGGCCCAACCATCACCGAGGAGCTGCCCAGCAACGCGGCGCGCCGCCTCGTTCTGGCCACGCCGGCTGCCCGGAACGGCCGCGGGCCAGAGCGCGGCGAGCGGGCGCCGCGCCGCCCACGTCCACCAGGCGCCCCCCACGATGACCGACACCAACAGGCCGCCGCCGGCGACGAGCGCGGCACGCGCGGCGACGAGCATGCCCTGGTCGGGGTCTCGACCCGCGAGCACCCAGGTGAGCGCGAGCAGTCCGGCGACGATCGGGGCGAGCAGCAGCGTGAGCGAGCGGCGGGCCAGCTGCCGGTAGGCCAGGCGCGACCGGACGAACGAGATCGTGTCGCCCGGATCGATCACGAGCTCGATGCCGTCGAGCCAGTTCGAGTTCGAGCGCTTGGCCAGCGGGAGCAGGTCGCGGACCATGTGGTAGCCGAGCGGTGTCTCGCCGGGATTGCGGGGGTCGTCGAACGCGTTGGCGGGGTCGAGCTGGTGGCCGTGCTCGACCCGGACCCGGCGCGCTCCGCCGCCGGTCTCGATCACGAGGTCGGCGGCCAGCGCCACCTCGGCGCCGATCTCGGTGCAGAGCGCGCGCACCGCCGGCGCATGCCACGCCAGGCTGGCGTCGTGGTTGCCGGCCAGCACGAGCACCCTGCGGTGCGGTTCGGCGGCGTAGGCGGCGAGTGCGCTCGCGAGCCGTGGGTGGGCCCGCAGGGCGCGCGCCGGATCGTCGTGGGGTTCGGAGAGCAGCTCGAACGTGTTGCCGGCCAGCACGACCACGCCGGGCCCCGGCCGGCTCTCGATGGCGCGGGCCAGCTCGGCGGCGACCTGCTCGGACGACGGCGTGGCGTTCTGGCCGAGGTGGAGATCGCTGGCGACGACCACCCGCCCTCCGACGGGGACTTGGACCTCGATCAGGTCGGGAACGAGCGGTTCCTCGGCGCCGGTGGTCACGCGACCACGCTACGCCTGTGCGGCCGAGCGGCCGTGTTCAGGACGAGGTTGCCTCGGGCTCGCCACCGACCAGCACCTCGCCGTCCCGGATGTGGAACGGCACCGACGTGACCACCGTGTTCGGGCGGCTGCGCAGGCGCGTGCGCAGCAGGAGGGCGCTCTGGTTGTGCAAGAGCTGCTGCCACCAGTGGTCCAGCACGAACTCCGGGAGGACGACGGTCATGAAGTCGTCGTCGTACTCGGCGTCG
Source organism: Acidimicrobiales bacterium (assembly GCA_025463985.1). Classification (GTDB taxonomy): domain Bacteria; phylum Actinomycetota; class Acidimicrobiia; order Acidimicrobiales; family Iamiaceae; genus JAODBM01. The sequence goes on along the minus strand of JAODBM010000114.1, from coordinate 38,792 downwards.
AGCTCGTCGATGAACCGCAGCACCGGGCCGGAGAGCTCGCGGTAGGGCGAGTAGATCGTCCGCAGCTCGACGGGGATGCCGTGCTGCTCGAACGAGTCGGTGATGCGCTGCTGCTCCTCGCCGTTGGACACGACCGACACCGCCACGAGCCGGTCGGGGTTGAGCGACCGGGCGTAGGCGATGGCCTGCAGCGAGCCCTTGGTGATGCGGCCGACGAGCACGACGACCGTGTTGGTCTTGCGCCGCGCCTTCTCGGCCGGCGCGACGGCCAGCGCTTGGTCCATCCGGTGGTAGTGGCCGTGGATGCCCTTGAACAGCAGCACGATGAGCGGGATGACGACGACGGGGATCCAGGCGCCCTCGGTGAACTTCGAGATCACCACGACGGCCAGCACGATGCCGGTCATCACGCAACCGAGGCCGTTGATCACCAGCCCCCGCTGCCAGTTCGGCTCGCGCAGCTTGAGGTGGTGCCGGGTCATGCCGAACTGGGACAGCGTGAAGCCCATGAACACGCCGACGGCGTAGAGCGGGATCAGGGCGCTGACCTGCGCCTTGAACACGACGATCAGCACGCCCGCCATGGCCGACAGGATGATCACGCCGTTCGAGAAGACGAGCCGGTCGCCCCGGTTGGCGAGCTGCCGAGGCAGGAAGCCGTCGCGGGCGATGATCGAGCTGAGCCGCGGGAAGTCGGCGAAGGCGGTGTTCGCCGCCAGGATCAGGATGGCGAACGTGGCGATCTGCAGCGCGTAGTAGAAGAACGTGCCCTTGCCGAAGACGCTGCTGCCCATCTGCGACAGCACGGTGTCGCCGTTCTCGATGAACACCGGGTGCAGGTGGGTGGCCAGGTAGGTCACGCCAAGCGTCGAGGCGCCCAGGATCACGGCCATGAGCTTGAGGGTCGTGGCCGCATTGCGCGATTCGGGCCGGCGGAAGGCCGGCACGCCGTTCGAGATCGCTTCGACGCCCGACAGCACGACGGCCCCGGACGAGAAGGCCCGCAGGAGGATGAACAGGCCGACCGACTTGGCCAGGTCGCGTTCGTTCTTGCCGTGCGCCTTGGCGAACTCCTGGGCCTTCTGGGCCGAACCGGGGATGGGACCGAGATGCTGGAACCCGATCTTGTACATCCCGTAGAGGATGAGCGTGCCGAGGAAGAAGACGTAGGCGTAGGTCGGGAAGGCGAAGATGCGGCCCGACTCCTTCACGCCGCGCAGGTTGCCCAGCATCATCAAGCCGACGAAGAACAGGGCCAGCCCGATGCGTAGGGCGGTCTGGCTGTTGAAGTGGAAGGCCGAGCCGATGGCCAGCACGCCTGAGGAGACCGACACGGCCACGGTGAGCGTGTAGTCGACCAGCAGCGACGCGCCGGCCACGAGCGCGGCGGTCTGGCTGATGTTCTCGCGGCTCACGACATAGGCGCCGCCACCGTCGGGATAGGCGTGGATCGTCTGGCTGTACGACGTGGCGACGACGGCCAGGAGGAACACCGCGATGATCCCGAGCGGCATGAGGTAGTGGTGCGAGGACGGGAACGCCACCGCGGCCATGAGGACGAAGAGGATCTCTTCCGTGGCATAGGCCGTGGACGAGATCGCGTCCGACGCGAACACGGCCAGCGCCGTCGGGATGCCGAGGCGCTGGTGGTGCTCTTCGCTGCTGGCGATCGGCTTGCCGACCAGGATCCGCTTGAGTGGCGCCATCGGTCCTTCCGGGATGTCGAGCGTGGGGCGCACGCAGACGGGCATCGTAGGGGTCCGGCGAGCCGGGGCCATGCGGCGGAGACGTGTTGGACCTTCTCCGCGAACCGGCCCGACCCGCCGGTCCGGCGGAGCGGCCGCGACAGGTCGAGGACAGGTGACGCGCGGCGCCGTCGCCTGGTGGTCCGGGGCCCACGGTGGCCCTAGGCTCAGCCCTCGTGCCCAAACCCTGGGTCGCGGGAGGTGAACAGCGTGCACATCGTGGTCGTCGGCTGCGGCCGGGTCGGTGCGGGCCTGGCTCGTTCGGTTGAAGAGCTGGGGCACACCGCTGCCGTGATCGATCGCCGCCCGAAGGCGTTCGATCGGCTGCCCGAAGGGTTCGGCGGCCGCACGGTCGTCGGCGTCGGCTTCGACCGGGACCGGCTGCAGGAGGCCGGCATCGAAGACGCCGGCGCGCTCGCGGCGGTCACCAACGGCGACAACTCGAACATCCTCGTGGCCCGCGTGGCGCGCGAGACGTTCGGCATCGACCGCGTGGTGGCGCGCATCTACGATCCCCGCCGCGCCGCCATCTACGAGCGCCTGGGCATCCCGACCATCGCCACGGTGCAGTGGGCCACCGAGCGGGTGCTGCACCGCATCCTGCCGGAGCGACCCACCGTCGACTGGATCGACCCGAGCGCCAAGGTCGTGCTGATCGAGCGGCCGGTGCCGTCCCACTGGGCCGGCAAGCCCGTAGCCGGGATCGACATCGCGGGCTCGGCCCGGGTGGTCAGCCTCAGCCGTCTCGGCGTGGCCGCCATCCCCGATCCGAACCTGGTCGCCCAGGAGGGCGACGTCGTCCACGTGGCCGTCGCCGGCGACCACATCGATGCGTTCGACCAGCACCTGGGCGAACCGACCACGGGGAGCGGGCACTGATGCGGGTCGTCATCGCAGGAGGCGGCAACGTCGGCATGTTCATCGCCGACGATCTGGTCAAGGCCGGCCACGAGGTCACGATCGTCGAGATCGACGCCGAGCGGGTCGCCGCCGCGCAGGCGATGGGCGAGCCAGCCGGGGTCACCTGGGTCGTGGCCGACGCCTGCGAGGTGTCGGAGTTCGCCCGCGCCGAGGTCGTGCGGGCCGAGGTCGTGGCCGCGGTCACCGGCGACGACGAGGACAACCTCGTCATCTCGCTGCTGGCCAAGCAGGAGTTCGCAGTGCCGCGCGTCGTGGCCCGCGTCAACAACCCGAAGAACGAGTGGATGTTCAACGAGATGTGGGGCGTCGACGTCTCGGTCTCGACCCCCCACCTGCTCACCGCCCTGGTCGAGGAAGCCGTGTCGGTCGGCACGCTCGTGCGCCTGCTGTCGTTCGAAGGCGGCAAGGCCCGACTGTCGGAGGCCACCCTCACCGACCAGTCGCCGAGCGCGGGCCGCGACATCGCGTCGCTGGGCTTCCCGCGCGACTCCACGGTGGTGGCGGTCATCCGCGACGGGCACGTGATCGTCCCGCGCGGCGACACCGTGCTGCGCAGCGGCGACGAGGTGCTCGTGCTCACCTCCCCCGATGCCGAGAGCGGCGTCGTCACCACGCTGCTGGGCTGACCGCCGAAGGCGCGACTCAGTCGAGCAGCTGGTACGCGGGGTTCAGCACGAGGATGTGACCGTGCTCGGTGCGGCCCACGCCCTCGATCAGCACGCTGCGCCCGCACTCGACGCCACCGAGGCGCCGCCGGCCGGTGAAGACGGCCACCGCCCGCCCGGTCCCATCGCTGATCGTGACCTCGAGCGACGGCGAGCCGGCCCGCGGCACGACCTGCGTGCCCTGCACCTCGCCGGCCATGCGCACTGGAGCGCGCGGCGGCGCGGCGGCGATCGGCGACACGTCGAGCCCGGCGAACCGGCTCTGCAACCGGACCTCGTGGATCTCCTCGACGCTCTGGGACAACCGACGGCGCAGGTTCTTGAGCACGTGCCACCTTCGCACGCCGCCATTTGTTGCGCCAGCAGACGCGCTACAGCCGCCGGCGCGCGTGGCCGATGCTGAAGCGGTGAGGACGCGGTCGGGATCCGGGGTGCGGCGCACGGCGATGGCCGGGCTCCTGCTGACCGCCGCGCTCGCGGCCTGCCAGCCGCCGCCACCGGGCGTCGCCGGCTGCCCGACGTTCCCCGCGGACAGCCACTGGCACACGAAGGTCACGGCCCTGCCGGTGCTGGCTCGCTCGGCGGCCATGGTCGCGGTGGTCGGCACCACCCGACGCGCGCACGCCGACTTCGGCTCCGGCACCTGGGACGGCGGCCCGATCGGCATCCCGTTCGTGGTCGTCGACGGCTCGACCCGCTCCGTGCCGGTGACGTTCGACTATGCCGACGAGAGCGACCCGGGCCCGTACCCGATCCCCGCCAACCCGCCCATCGAGGGCGGACCCCAGTCGACCGGTGACCGGCACGTGCTCGTGATCGACCGAGCGCACTGCCGGCTCTACGAGCTCTACGACGCCCATCCCGCCGCGGGGGGCGCGTGGCACGCTGGCTCGGGCGCGGTGTGGGACCTGCGCTCGAACGCGCTGCGCCCGGCCGGCTGGACCTCGGCCGACGCCGCCGGCCTGCCGATCATGCCGGGCCTGGTCACCTACGACGAGGTGCACTCAGGCGTCGTGCAGCACGCCATCCGCATCACGGTTCCCGTCAGCCGCAAGAGCTACGTCTGGCCGGCTCGCCACCAGGCCGGCTCCACCACCAACCCCGATGCTCCGGCGATGGGCCAGCGCTTCCGGCTGAAGCGGACCGTCGATCCGCTCGGCTTCCCTGCATCGGTGCGCCCGATCGTCGCGGCGCTCCAGACGTATGGGGGCATCGTCGCCGACAACGGTTCGGCCTGGTACCTCAGCGGGGCGCCGGACGCCCGCTGGAACAACGACGACCTCGCCACGCTCGGTCGGCTCACCGGCGCGGACTTCGACGCCGTCGACGGCACGAAGCTGCTGGTGGCCCCGGGCTCAGGACAGGCGAAGCCCCAACCCTGAGCGGCCGGCCCCGAGCGGGCTCAGGCCACGACGTCGACTGGAGTGCCCGTCGGGGCGTAGAGGACCATCGCCGCGATGGCGTCGTTGGTCATCCGGACACAGCCGTGGCTGGCCGGCTGACCGATCAGCTCCGGCCGGTTCGTGCCGTGCATGGCGACCTCGCCGACGCCTCCACCGAACGTGTGATACACGTCGGAGAACCCGGTGAAGCTCACCTGGTAAAGGCCATAGGGCCCGTTGGGGTTGGCGGGCTTGGCGATGCCGTCGACGAAGAACGCCCCGAGCGGCGTCGGTGACGAGTCCAATCCCGGCGCCACCGGCACCTGGAAGATCGGCGTGCTGCCGTGGAACACGGTGAGCCGGCGCGCCCCACGCTCGATCACCACGTGGTTGGGCACGGAGCGCAAGGCGACATCGGACTTGCGCACCCACGCCGTCGCCGCGTTGGGCCGGGTGGGGATCTGCACCTGGAGGTAGTCGCCCTGGTCGCCGCGCACGAGGAACACGAGCGCGAGCCCCTCCCATGTCGGGTTGGTGAGGACCTTGCCGTTGGGCACCGGCGTGCCGGGCGCGGAGAAGAGCGGCACGTTCGGCACCACGGCGTCCGCCACCGTGAAGTGGTCGGGCCAAGGCGGCCCGATCGACGGCGACACGCTGAGGCCCGTGGCCGGATCGACCGGCGCGACGGGCTTCGGAGCGACGCGCAGCGCCGCCTGCGGCCACGCGCCGGTCAGCGAGGCGCCGGCCGCCGGTGGGGTGACCACCTCGACCCGCACGAGCGCCGCGCCGGAGGAGCCGCTGCCGCACGAGGCGACGAGCGCGACCAGGGCCGCACCGATCGCGCCGCGCATCGTGCGCTGGGCTCGGTTCAGGACCATGAGGATGACGGTAGCGAGGCCACCGTCCCGCGCGCTGGTCGGTCTGCGGCTTTCGTCAGCGCTCGCGGTTTGGTCCGGCTCGCCAGGCGCTGCCTACGGTGCCCCCGTGACGAACCACGACCTGGCCCCGAACGCCGCCCGCTTCGAGGCCCTGCCGCCGGAGCAGGTGGCGGGCTGGGCGAACTTTCCCCACCACACGGGCAGCGTCATCTTCCCGGGCGAGGTGGGCCTGCAGCTCGAAGACATCCGGCTGGACTACGGCCGGATGCGGCTGCCGTACCGCCCCGAGCTCAACCAGCCGGCGGGCGTCGTCCACGGCGGCGCGGTGGCCACGTTGATCGACACCGTGGTCGTGCCCGCGGTCTTGAGCGCGTACGAGGACCGCATGGGCCTGTTCACGGTGTCCATGACCATCAACTACATCGGTCCCGTGATCGGCGAGGACGCGGTGGCCGAGGGTTGGGTCGAGCGTCGCGGCCGGTCCACGGTGTTCTGCCGAGCCGAGGTGCGCACGGCCACCCGCGGGCTCGCGGCCACGGCATCGCTCGTCTACGCGGTGCGACCCGAACGCACCTGACCGCGGCGGCAGCCCGCTCGACGAGGCCGGCCGGGGCCGGCCGGTCAGCGCAGTGCCGCGCGTGCCTGGTCGGCCACGACGGCGTCGACCGCACCGTCGGCACCGAACAGGGCGAGCAGCTCGATCGCGGCCCCCGGGTGCCGCGGGCGGGCGGCGGCCACGATCTCGGGGATGTCGCGGGCGGTGTGGTTGCCGGGGTGCAGGAAGTACGGCAGCACCAGCACGCGCGCCGCGCCCGCCGCGACCGCCTCATCGATGGCCGTGGCGATCGACGGCTCGGACAGCTCGAGGAACGCGGGACGCACGTCGGCGCCGAGCCGGGCCGCCACCCGCTGGGCCAGCGCGCGGTGGGCGTCGTTGGCCTCCGCGAGGCGGCTGCCATGGGCGGCGAGCACGACGATCGTCGGCACGGTCATGGCGCCACCCTACGGAGCGGTCTCCGCAGGCGCGAGGTCGTCGGCGGTGAGCCGCCAGGGCTCGCGCGGCAGGCGAGCCGGATCGAAGCGGGCGACGAGGTTCTGCGGCGTCACCGGCTCGCCCGGCTCGGCCAGTCCCAGGCTGGCGGCCAACCACGAGCGCACCGCCGCCGCGTCCTGGCCGCGACGCCGCCGGTCCGCCAGCGTGACCGCCCCGTCGCGCTTGGCCAGACGCGCGCCGCTGGGCTCCAGCACCAGCGGCACGTGCGCGTGGCTCGGCAACGCCAGGTCGAGGAGGCGGGCGAGGTGCAGCTGGCGAGGCGTCGAGGTCAACAGGTCGTCGGCGCGCACCACCTCCGCCACCCCCTGTGCCGCGTCGTCGACCACCACCGCGAGGTTGTAGGCGGGCACCCCGTCGTTGCGGCGCAGCACCACGTCGTCGACGACCCCTTCCGCGCGGCCGTGCAGCCGGTCCGTGAACGCGACGGAGACGCCTTCGGCGCGCAGCCGCAATGCGGGCCGGCGACCGGCCGCCTCCCGCGCCCGGCGCTCCCGCGCCGAGAGGTCGCGGCACGTGCCCGGGTAGGCGCCGTCGGGCACCGGACCGTCGTGGGGTGCGGCGGCCGCCTCGCGCACCTCGCGACGGCTGCAGTAGCAGGGATAGGTGAGGCCCAGCTGGTCCAGCCGCCGGATCGCCGCCTCGTAGCGGTCGAAGCGCTCGCTCTGCCGGACCACCTCGCCGTCCCAGTCGAGGCCGAGCGCGGCCAGGTCTCGCTGTTGGTCGGCCTCATGCGCGCGGCTGGCGGTGACCTGGTCGAGGTCCTCCATGCGCAGCAGGAACCGACTGCCGGCAGACCGGGCGAAGAGCCAAGCGAGGAGCGCCGTTCGCAGGTTGCCGAGATGGAGCGCGCCGGTGGGGCTCGGGGCGAAGCGGCCGGCAGGCATGGCGGGCAGGATCGCGCGCCGACGCGTCAGCCGGCGACGTCGGCGTGGGCGTGGACCGTCAGCGGCGGCGCGTCCGCGCCGCAGTGGTAGCAGGGCTCACGCTCGTCGAGCGGGGTCGGATCCTCGGCCGTGCCGGCCTCGAGCACGTCGGCGCGGATGAACGCCCAGGCCAGCAGCCCGCCGGCGGCGACCAGCAGCGCGGCGGCCAGGACCGCTCGGTGGAAGCCGGTGACGAGCGCGGTCCCCGTGACCGCCGACCCCGGGTGAAAGCCGGCGACGTAGGGCACCGAGGCGACCGCGAGAAGGCCACCGACGCGCGCCACGGCGTTGTTGACCCCCGACGCCACGCCCGAGTGGCGCGCGTCGGCCGCGGCGAGGACCGTGGCCGTGAGCGGCGCGACCGTCAGCGCGAGGCCGGCGGCGAACACGAGGACGGCCGGCAGCACCGTGGAGACGTAGCCCGCGCCCGGACGGATGCGGACCATCAGCGCCAGCCCGGTCGCCACGATCAGCGGCCCGAGGCTCATCGGGATGCGGGGGCCGATGCGCTGCGCGAGCGCACCGGCGCGGGCCGAGAACAGGAGCATCACGATGGTGATCGGCAAGAGCGACGTGCCTGCCGCGAGCGGCGAGTACCCGAGCCCCTCCTGCAGGACCAGCCCGACGAGGAACAGCGCCGCGCCGAGCCCGCCGTAGACCAGCAACGTGACCGCGTTGGCCGCCGAGAACTGCCGCGACCGGAACACGCCGAGCGGGACCATCGGGTGCGGGCTGCGGGCCTCCACCATCACGAAGGCCACCAGCAACGCGATCCCCAGCGCGCCCGCAGGCCACGAGCGCTCGATGAGCCCGTACGTGCTCCCGGCGAGGCCGAGCGCGCCGAGGACGGCGCCGGGCAGGTCGAGCCGGCCGGTGACGGTCGGGTCGCGGGTCTCGGGCACGTGGCGGATCGCGACGGCCACGACCAGCGCGGCCAGCGGCAGGTTCAGCAGGAAGATCCAGCGCCACGACGCGGCCTCGACCAACCAGCCGCCCAGGAAGGGCCCGATCGCGGTCGTGATGCCGGCCAACCCGGACCAGGCGCCGATGGCCCGCGCCCGGTCAGCCGGATGGAACGACGCCTGCAGGATGGCCAGGCTCCCCGGCGTGAGCAGCGCGCCCCCGACGCCCTGGAGCAGCCGGGCGGCCACGAGCGTGCCGACGTTGGGCGCGAGCCCACACAGCAGCGAGGCGGCCGCGAACCAGATCACACCGACCACGAACACGCGTCGCCGGCCCAGACGGTCGCCGAGCGCGCCCCCGACCAGGATGAGCGAGGCCAACGAGAGCGTGTAGCCGTTCACGACCCACTGCAGTCCCGCGAAATCCGCGTGCAGATCCGTCCGCAGGCGGGGCAGCGCGACGTTGACGACGGTGGCATCGAGGGACGCCATGCCCGACCCGAGCACGGTGGCCGCCAGCACCCAGCGGCCGCTCGGAGTGCCGGAGCGCAGCCCCTCGTCAGCATCCGCGGCGCTCACGGCGCCACCCTACGGATCTTTCCGCCGCAACGGCCGCTCAGCTGATCGCGCCGGCGGCGCGCAGCTCGGCCAGCCGCTCGTCGTCCAGGCCGAGCTCGCCCCGGAGCACCTCGTCGGTGTGCTCGCCGAGCCACGGGACCCGCGCCTCCGGCCCCTCCTGCACCTTCGACAGCTTGACCGGGTTGCCGGGCACCAGCACCGGTTGGTCCACGCCGTCGGTCCGCGGCACCTCGACCAGCATGTTGCGGGCGGCGACGTGCGGGTCGTGCACCACCTCCTCGTCGCTGAAGCAGGGCCCGGCCGCCACGCCCATGGCGGCCAGCGCGTCGCAGACCTCCACCTTGCGCTTGTCGGCCGCCCACGCCTCGATGGCCGGCCGGAGCAGGTCGTCGAGGTGGTCGAGCCACCCCTGCCGCGTGTTGAAGCGGGGGTCGTCGACCCACTCCGGATGACCGATGGCCTCGACCAGCTTGGCGAACTGGTGCTCGCGGCCGACCTGCACGATGAACCAGCCGTCGGCGGCGCGGAAGCCGTGCATGATCAGCGGACCGAGGTCGCCGTCGCGCAGGCCCATCGACCAGAAGTTGGTCACGAGGTCGGTGATGGCGACCATCGAGTCGAGCATGGCGACGTCGACGTGCTGGCCCTCGCCGGTGGTGTCGCGGTGGCGCAGCGCGGCGAGGATGCCGACCGACGCGAACAGCGCGGACCCGATGTCACCGAGGCCGCCCACCGGCGCGACGAACGGCGGATCGTCGCCGGTGCGCTTGAACTCGTAGATGCCCGACATGGCCTCGGCGATCGGGGCATACGCGGGCCACCGGTCGTACGGCGAGGACGTGGTGTTGCCGAAGCCCGAGACGGAGACGTAGACGGCGCGGGGGGCCGCGGCCGCGATGTCGGCGTAGCCGAGGCCCGAGCGGGCGAGCGCGCCGGCCTTGAAGTTCTCGGCGATCACGTCGAAGCCAGGTGCCAGGTCGAGCACGAGCTGCCGGCCCGCGGGATGCTTGAAGTCGATGCCGATGCTGCGCTTGCCGAGGTTGTTGCGCAGGAAGGTCGCGCCGACGGACCGGCCCTCGGGATCGATCATGGCCGGCTGCGAGCCGCGCCCGGAGTCGCCGCCGCGCGGGTGCTCGACCTTGACGACGTCGGCGCCGAGGCGGCTGAGGAGCTGCGTGCACCACGGCAGGGCCTGCATCTGCTCGAGGGCGAGCACCCGCACCCCGTCCAGCGGCTTGCCGTACCGCGCTGCGCCTTCGTTTGCGACGTCACCGAGCTGCACCGCGCCTCCACGATCCTCTGACGGACCGTCAGGTTAGACCCGGGTGGCCGCCGCCCTCTCCGGCATGCCGGCGGCTCCTGACGCGTCGGCAGTGCGGCGGGCTCGGTACCGCTGCACCAACCGGTAGCCCGCCAAGAGCGCTCCACCGACCGAGATGGCGCGTCGGGCCGTGCGCACGACGCCCATCAACGGATCCTCATCGCGGGCCGCGGTCGCTGGCTCATCGGGCCAAGCGCCCGCGCGAGCCGTGGCCCAGGCGGCGGTAGACGAGCAGCGCGATGACCGCGCCGATGATCGAGCCGAGCAGCCCGGACGGCTGGAGCGCATGCTGCCCGACGTCCTTGTGGAACAGCAGGTAGCCCAGGAAGCCGCCGATCAGCGAGCCCACCATCCCCAGCACGATGGTGCCGACGATGCCCAGAGGATCCGGGCCCGGCACGATCGCTCGCGCGATCAACCCGGCCAACAGACCGATGACGACGAAGGTGATGAGGAACCACATGGCGGTCTCCTGGGGCTCGAGGGGGTCCGACGCAAGTACCCGGTGCCTGCGTGCAGCAGACCTCGGTGGGTCCCCGCCGAAATGTGACGACCCGTCAGAAACAGCCCTAGCCTGCCGCTATGCGCGGGATCATCAGCCACGCCAGCTACCTCCCCCACCGGCGGCTCGACCGCGGCACGATCGCGGCCGTGGCCGGGCTCGGCGGGGGGAAGGGCACCCGCACGGTGGCCTCGTACGACGAGGACACGACCACGCTCGGGGTCGAGGCGGCGCGCCTCGCGCTCGCGGCCACCGACTGCCGCCCGCGCGCCGTCTGGTTCTCCACGGTGGCGCCGGCCTACCTCGACAAGACCAACGCCACCGCGCTGCACGCGGCGCTGCGCCTGCCGGGCGACGTCCTCGCCGCCGACTTCGGGGGCGCGATCCGCTCGGGGGTGGCCGCGCTGCATGCCGCGCTGGCCGGTGGCGGGCCGACCCTCGTGGTCACGGCCGACATCCGCACGGGCTTGCCGGGCAGTGCCGACGAGGCGGCCGGTGGCGACGCCGCCGCGGCCCTGCTCATCGGCGACGAGGTCGACGGCGCGGTCATCGCCGAGGTGCTCGGCACGGCGGCGGCGACCGACGAGTTCCTCGACCGCTGGCGCACCCCCGGCGACTCGCGGTCGAAGCTGTGGGAGGAGAAGTTCGGCGAGTCCCGCTACGTGCCGCTCGGCCAGCAGGCCGCCGCCGCCGCGCTCGCCGTCGCCGGCCTCGACGCCGCCCAGGTCGACCGCCTGGTCGTGACCGGTGCCCATGAGCGCGCCGTACGGGCCGTCGCTCGCAGCATCGGCGTTCCCGCGGACCGCGTCGTCGACGACCTCACCACCAGCATCGGCAACCCCGGCGCCGCCCAGCCCGGCCTCCTCCTCTCGGCGACGCTCGAGGACGCCGCGCCGGGGCAGGTGGTGCTCCTCCTCTCGCTGGCCGACGGCGCCGACGCGCTGGTCCTGCGGACGACCGACGCGATCACCGCGCTGGTCCCCCGACGTCCCCTCGCCGACCAGCTGGCCAGCGGCGCGCCCGTGTCGTACGGCAAGTTCCTGGCCTGGCGCGGCATGCTCACGCCGGAGCCGCCTCGTCGGCCCGAGCCGGCCCGGCCGTCGGCGTCGGCCGCCAACCGCAACGAGGATTGGAAGTTCGCCTTCGTCGGCAGCCGCGATCGTGCGACCGGCGCGGTGCACCTTCCCCCGGCCCGGGTGTCGATGGACGGCGGCGCGGTCGACGACATGGAACCGTTCCCGATGGCCGACGTCCGCGGCCGCATCGCCACGTTCACCGTGGACAAGCTCGTGTACTCGCCGAGCCCGCCAGTGGTGTTCGCCGTGGTCGACTTCGCCGGCGGCGGCCGGGCGCCGATCGAGCTGACCGATGTCGACCCGAGCGAGCTGGCCGTCGGCGACGAGGTCGAGATGACGTTCCGCCGCCTCTTCACGAGCGACGGCATCCACAACTACTTCTGGAAGGCCCGCCCGGTGCGCTCGGGCACGACGACGACCAGCACGCAACCCAGTTCGTCCGGACCGGCGACGAAGGAAGACGTCTGACATGGCATCGCACGGGATCAAAGATCGGGTGGCCATCGTCGGCATGGGCTGCACCGCGTTCGCCGAGCACTGGGACAAGGGGCTCGACGACCTCATGCTCGAGGCCTCGAACGCCGCGTTCGCCGAGGCGGGCACGACCAAGCAGGAGGTCGACGCGTACTGGCTCGGCACCGCGCAGTCGGGCATGAGCGGCATCCCGCTCGCCCGCGCGCTGCAGCTCGAGGGCAAGCCCGTCACCCGGGTCGAGAACTACTGCGCGACCGGGTCGGAAGCCCTGCGCCAGGCGTCCTACGCGGTGGCCTCCGGCGCGTACGACGTGGCGATGGCGGTCGGCGTCGAGAAGGTGAAGGACTCGGGCTACCAGGGCCTCAACGCCTTCCCGATCCCGAACGACGGCACCGCCCGCACGCTCACCGCCGCCGGCTCGTTCTCGATGGTGGCCCCGGCTTACGCCGCGAAGTACGGGGTCGACCCGGGCGAGCTGCGCCGGGTGCTGGCCCGCATCGCCTCGAAGAACCATGCCAACGGTGCGCACAATCCGCGGGCGCAGTTCCGCCGGGAGATGAGCGTCGAGCAGATCTGCGCGATGCCGGCGGTGGCCGGCGACCTCAGCGTGTTCGACTGCGCCGGCGTGGCCGACGGTGCCGCCGCCGCGATCGTCGTGCGTGCCGAGGACGCTCACCGGTTCACCGATCGCCCGCTCTACGTGAAGGCCCTGAGCTTCGTGGCCGGCAACGGCTCGGGCCTGGTCGATCCCGGCTACGACTACACGTGGTTCCCGGAGATCGCGGCGTGTGCGGCCGACGCCTACGCGCAAGCCGGCATCGACGACCCGGCGGCGCGGCTCGCGATGGCCGAGGTGCACGACTGCTTCACGCCGACCGAGCTCGTGCTGATGGAGGACCTCGGCTTCTCGGCCCGCGGCACGGCCTGGAAGGACATCGAGGCCGGGCGCTTCGACCTCGACGGCGAGCTGCCCGTCAACCCCGACGGCGGGCTCAAGAGCTTCGGGCACCCGGTCGGCGCGAGCGGCCTGCGCATGATGTTCGAGGCCTGGCTGCAGCTTCGCGGCGAGGCCCCCGACGATCGCCGCATCTCCAGCATCTCGGGCGACCGCAACCTGGCGCTGACCCACAACCTCGGCGGCTATCCGGGCGAGATGGTCAGCTTCGTGTCGATCCTCGGTGCGACCCCGGACGCCTGAGCCTCACCCATCGGGCAGGCTGAGGCCAACATCGACGAAGGGTTCTGCCGTGCCCGCGACCGTCTCAGGCCTGTTCCGCTATCCGGTGAAGTCCATGCAGGGCATGACGGTCGAGCGGCTGCGGTTCGACGTGTGCGGAGCGGTGGGTGACCGGCGCTATGCCGTCATCGACGCCGCCACCGACCGCATCATCTCGGCCAAGACCGAGCCGCGGCTGCTCGAGGCCAGCGCGCAGGACGCGGCCGGCGGGGTGACACTGCGCCTGCCCGACGGTGCCGAGCTCGCCGCCGACGACCCGGCGGTCGACGACACCCTCTCGCGCTGGCTCGGTCGACCGGTCACGCTGGCCGAGGCCGACGTCGAGCCCGACCGCGCGCTGGTGTACGACGCGCGGTCCCGGTCGTACGAGATGACGTTCGATCCCGCGGATGACGCGGCCGAGGCCTACGCGATCCCGTCGCCGTCGGGCACGTTCCTCGACCTGGCCGCGGCTCACGTGCTGACCACGGCGTCGATCGCCCGCTGCCGCGAGCAGGCGCCGGGCACCACCTGGGACGTGCGGCGCTTTCGCCCGAACGTCCTGGTCGAGCTCGACGGCGACGGCTTCCCGGAGGACGACTGGGTCGGCCGGCAGGTACGGCTCGGCGGCGCCGTGCTCGCCGTGGACCAGCGGGCCGTCCGCTGCGCCATGCCCCTCCGCGCGCAGCCGGGCGGGATCGACCGCGACCTCGCCGTGTTCCACACCATGCAGGAGCTGCACGACAACCACCTCGGCGTCTATTGCCGCGTGACGACGCCCGGCGAGGTCAGGCTGGGCGATGCCGTCGAGCTCGAGCCCGAGCCCGAGCCCGATCACGTGCCACCTGAGGCCTGAGCGCCGCCCGCAGCGCCAGGGCTACTTCGCGTACAGCGCCTCGATCTCGGCGCCGAACGCAGCGTGGATGCCGCGCCGCTTGAGCTTGCTGGTGGGCGTCAGCAGGTCGGAGTCGGGCAGCCACTCGTCCCCCAGCACGCGCACCTTCTTCACGCGCTCCGCGCCGTTGAACGGCGCCATGACCTCGGCGACGCCCTTCTCGATCTCGGCGATGACGTCGGGGTTGCGAGCCAGCTCGGTGAGCGACGAGTACTCGATGCCGTGCTTCTTGGCCCACTGCGGCGCGGCGTCGCCGTCGAGGACCACGAGAGCGCTGACGAACGGGCGCTGGTCGCCGATGGCGCACGCCTGGCCGATCAGCGGCACGGTCTTGAGCGCGGCCTCCAGGTTGGCGGGGCTGATGTTCTTGCCCCCGGCGGTGATGATCAGCTCCTTCTTGCGGTCGACGATGCGCAGGTAGCCGTCCTCGTCGAGTTCGCCGATGTCGCCCGAGTGCAGCCACCCGTCGCTATCGAGCGCCTCGGCCGTCTTCTCGGGGTCGTCGAGGTACCCGGGGAACACGTGGCCGCCGCGGCACAGCACCTCGCCGTCGTCGGCGATCACGACCTCGGTCCCGGGCATGGCCGGACCGACCGTGCCCGGCTTCACCCGCTCGATCGTGTAGGTCATGGCGCCGGTGTTCTCGGACATGCCGTAGACCTCGGACAGCGGGATGCCGACCGCGAGGTACCACGAGAGCAGGCTGGCCGGGATGGGCGCCGCGCCGCTGCTCGCGAGCTCGACCTGGTCGAGGCCGAGCATGGCCCGCACGGGGCCGAACACGGCGGCATCGAGCTGCGCCCAGGTGGCGTCGTCCTCGGGGGTCATCTCGCCCCACGAGCGCCGCAGGGCGATCGGCTCGGCCGCTGCGACTGCCTGGTCGAACTGCCCGCCCTTCTCGGGATCGGCGTGGATGGCCGCCACGACGCCGGCCTGGAGCTTCTCCCACACCCGGGGCACGCCGAACATCACGTTGGGGTGCACCTCGCGCGCGTAGGCCGCGAAGGCACCGGGCTCGGGGCAGCACGTGACCTCGTAGCCCAGCGCCGCCGGCTGGTAGTGGCTGACCATGCGCTCGGCGATGTGGGCCATCGGCAGGTACGACACCAGCCGCTTGCCGACGTACTCGGTGAACGGGAGGATCCGCCGCAGGCTCTCGATCGAGAAGCAGACGTTGCGGTTCGTGATCATCACGCCCTTGGGCGGTCCCGTCGTCCCCGAGGTGTAGATCACCGTGGCCAGGTCCTCGGGCTGGCCGACCGCGGCAGCCGCGGCCAGGTCGGCCGGCTCGTGCGCAAGCAGGTCGGCCCAGGTGAAGTCGGCGTCCAGCTCGCCCGGCTCGACCACGCCCAGCGCCCCCAGGTCGATGAGCGCCGAGCGGACGGGCGCGAACCGGCCGAGGAGCCCGTCGTCCTCGACCAGGCCGATGGTGGCCTTGGCGTGACCCGCGAGGTACTCGACCTGGTCGGACGCGGAGGAGTTGTAGATCGACACCGGCGTGGCCCCGCAGAACAAGGCGGCGAGATCGGCCACGTGGAACTCGGGGCGGTTGCGCATCATCAGCACCACCCGGTCGCCGGGCTCCACGCCGAGGGCGCGCCACCCGGTGACGGCGCGGGCGACCCGGTCGGCGTACTCGCCGTAGGACCATTCGCGCCACGCGTCGCCGTCCTTCCAGCGCAGGGCGACCACGTCGGGGTGGGCCTCGACCGTGGCGAGGAACAGGCGGGCCACCGTCTGCCCGGCGATCACCTGCTCGATGGCGCTGCTCTGCGCTGGTTCCACGTGCACCTCCTCTTGTGACTGACGTCATAGGGATATCAGATGGTCTGCGCCGGCCCCGGGTTGCGGTCTCCCTGCGTCCGCAGCAGACTTTCTTGACCGAGCGGTCTAGTTCACGCCGAGCCCACCGGGCCGGCCCGGGGAAGGAGCCAATCATGGCCACCGCAGTCATCGTCGACGCCATACGCACAGCCGGCGGCAAGCGCTACGGGAAGCTGTCGGGGTGGCACCCCGCCGACCTGGCCGCCGAGGTGCTCACCGCCCTCGTCACCCGCAACGACCTCGATCCGGCCCTCGTCGAGGACGTGATCATGGGCTGCGTCATGCAGGTCGGCAACCAGTCGGTCAACATCGGCCGCTCCGCCGTGCTCGCCGCCGGCTGGCCCGAGGAGGTGCCGGCCACCACCATCGACCGCCAGTGCGGCTCGTCGCAGCAGTCGGCGCACTTCGCGGCCCAGGGCGTGATCGCCGGCGCCTACGACATCGTCGTGGCCGCCGGCATCGAGGTCATGTCCACCACCCCCATGGGCGCCTCGGTCACGCCGGGCAGCTTCCCGATGGGTCCCCGCGTGATGGAGCGTTACGCCCCGCGCGGCGGCGTCGTCATGCAGGGCATCTCCGCCGAGCTGATCGCCGACAAGTGGAACCTCTCGCGCGAAGACCTCGACGCCTTCTCGGCCCAGAGCCAGGCTCGGGCCGAGCAGGCCACAGCCGAGGGCCGGTTCGAGAACGAGATCATCCCGGTCTCGACCAAGGTGTTCGACCGCGACAGCGGCAACGTCATCGAGAGCGACGACCTCGTGACCGCCGACGAGGGCATCCGCCCCGGCACCACGGCCGAGACGCTGGCCAAGCTCAAGCCCGCCTTCAAGGAAGACGGCAAGGTCACCGCCGGCAACTCGTCCCAGATCACCGACGGCGCCTCGGCCGTGCTGATCATGAGCGAGGAGCGCTGCAACGAACTGGGCCTCACGCCCCGAGCACGGTTCCACACGTTCGCGGTCACCGGCGTCGACCCGATCATGATGCTCACCGGCCCCATCCCGGCCACCGAGCTGGTGCTCAAGAAGAGCGGGCTCAGCCTTGACCAGATGGACGCCATCGAGATCAACGAGGCCTTCGCCTCCGTCGTGCTCGCGTGGGAGAAGGAGTACAACCCCGACCTGAGCAAGGTGAACGCCAACGGCGGCGCCATCGCCCTCGGCCACCCGCTGGGCGCCTCGGGCACCAAGCTCATGGCCACGCTGCTCAACGAGCTCGAGCGCACCGGCGGCCGCTACGGCCTCCAGACGATGTGCGAGGGCGCCGGCATGGCCAACGCCACCATCATCGAGCGCCTCGGCTAAGCCCACCACCCCCCGCCCCCCGGCAATGTGGAGTAGAGGCGGTCGCTCCCACGACCGCTTCTACTCCACATTCGCAGTCAGTCTCGGTTGGGGAGGGCGAGGCGGCAGATGCGGCGGACCACGGTGCCGAACTGCCTGGGCAGCGAGCCGCTGTTGTACGGCAAGCCGTACTGCTCGCACAGGGCTCGGACCCGCGGGGCGACCTCGCGGTAGCGGTTGCTCGGCAGGTCGGGGAAGGCGTGGTGCTCGATCTGGTGGCTCAGGTTGCCGCTCATGAGGTGCATGAGCGAGCTGCCCTCGAGGTTGGCGGAACCGAGGATCTGGCGGACGTACCACCCGCCCCGGCCCTCCTCCTCGATCTCCTCCTGGGTGAACGTCTGTGCACCGTCAGGGAAGTGGCCGCAGAAGATGATCGTGAACGACCACAGGTTGCGGGCCAGGTTGGCCACCGCGTTGCCGGCCACCACGGGCAGGAAGAACGGCCCCGCCAGCGCCGGGAACAGCACGTAGTCCTTGCCCACCTGCTTGCGGGCCTTGCGCCACAGCCCGAGCAACTGGGCCTTGGCCTCGGCGGGGTCCTTGCGGCCCTTCAGCACGCGCTCGACCTCGACGTCGTGCAGGGCCACGCCCCACTGGAAGAAGGTGGCGAGCAGGGCCGCGTAGATCGGCTGGCCCAGCGCCACCGGCGACCAGCGCTGGCTCTCGTCCATGCGCAGGACGCCGTAGCCGACGTCGCGGTCCTTGCCGAGCACGTTGGTCCACGTGTGGTGCAGGTTGTTGTGGGAGTGCTGCCACTGGTCCGATGGGCAGGCGGTGTCCCACTCCCACGTCGAGGAGTGGATGTCGGGATCGCGCATCCAGTCCCACTGGCCATGCAGCACGTTGTGGCCGATCTCCATGTTCTCGAGGATCTTGGCCGTCCCGAGCATCGTCGTGCCCAGGATCCACGCCGGCGGGAAGATCCCGGCGAACAGGGCGAGCCGGCCCGCCGCCTCGAGCCGGCGCTGGGCCGCGATGACCTTGCGGATGTACGCGGCGTCCTGGTCGCCCAGGCTGTCGAGCACCTCCTGGCGGATGCGATCCATCGCCTCACCGAACGCGGCGAGGGCGGCGTCGCTCAGCTCGGACGGACGGCGGCGCTTCTCGCCGGCCGCCTCCTGGGTCGTGGTCGTGGTCGTGACCTTGGCCGGCGTGTTCGTCGCGGCCCTTCTCCTGGACTTGGTCGTGGTCGTGGTCGTGTCGCTGGGGATCATGGTCGTCGTCATCGTGAGGTCGCTCCTGGGTCGGGGCGGGCGTGTGGGAGTGGGGCGGTAGGCGGTGGACGGCGTGCTCAGAGATCGATCTCCACGTCGCCCGCGGGGGTGGCGACGCAGATCTGCACGATGTCGCCGGCGTCGCGCTGCAGGCGGCCGTCGCGCTTGTCGCGCACGCAGCCGGCTTCCAGGGCGCGGGTGCAGGTGTGGCAGATGCCCATGCGGCAGCCGCTCTCGGGCAGCAAGCCGGCCTGCTCGGCCGCCTCCAGCACCGTCGTGCGGCCGTCGACCACGATCTCGCGGTCGCTGCGGGTGAACCGGATGCGCCCGCCCTGGCCGGGTTCACCGGCGGCGACGGTGAGCGGGGTGAAGCGCTCGACGTGCAGCCGTTCGGCCAGATCCGCGGACGCCCAATGGTCTTCGACCGCGGCGAGCAGCGTGGCCGGCCCGCACGCCCAGACCTCGCGCTCGGCCCAGTCGGGGCAACGCGCCGCGAGGCGCTCGGTGCCGAAGCGGGCGCTGAGGTCACCGGGCCCCGCCTCGCCCGTGAGCGCCACGTCGACGGTGAGCCCCGGGTGCTGGTCGGCCAACGCCGCGAGCTCGGCGCCGAAGATCACCTCGGCCTCGGTCCGGGCGAAGTGCAGGACCGTCACGTCCTCGATCGGACCGACCGCGGCCAGGGTGCGCAGCATGCCCATGACCGGCGTGATGCCGCTGCCCGCGGTCACGAACAGCAGACCCCGCGTGCGCGCCTCAGGGAGCACGAAGTCACCGCTCGCCTGGTCGAGGTGCACGATCGTCCCCGGCGTCGTCCGGTGCACGAGGTGGTTCGACACGAGGCCACCGGGGACCGACTGCACGGTGATCGTGATGCACCCATCGGCGCGCTCCGCGGGCCCGGTCAGCGAGTAGCAGCGGCGGTGGCGCACACCGTCGATGTCGATGCCGATGCCGACCCACTGCCCGGCGCGGTGGCCCTGCCAGCCGCGGCCCGGCCGCACGACCAGGGTGGCCGCCCGCGCCGTCTCGGGGATCACGGCCTCGACCCGACCCCGCACCGAGGTGGACGACCACAGCGGATCGACGAGTTGCAGGAACGCGTCGACCGGCAGCGGCCAGCTCAAGCGGGAGGCGGCGCGGGCCAGCCGATCGAACGGCTTCGGGGAGGATGCCGACGGCGCACTCGGTGTTTGAGTGAACATCTGTATACCGTACGACCGGTCATGGATCTAGTCAACAGTCGTTCACTAGGATGTGACGGACACCACCCCGAGGTCAGAATGCCCGCACCCTCAAGCCGCACCGGTGGCACCAGCCACACCGGTCGCAGCCGCACCGCCGTCGCCGCGCGCTCGACCGCCGGCACCCGCGATGAGCGCAAGCTGCGCACCCGGCGGTCACTGCTCGACGCCGCACTCGAGCTGCTCAGCGGCGAGCGCAGCTTCAGCAGCCTCAGCCTGCGTGAGGTCACGCGCTCGGCCGGCGTGGTGCCCGCCGCGTTCTACCGTCACTTCCCCGACATGGAGGCGCTCGGCCTCGTCCTCGTCGAGGAGTCGTTCACCACGCTGCGCGAGCTGATGCGCGAGGCCCGATCTGCGCCGCTCCCGCCGAGCCACCTCGTGCGCCGCTCGATCGCCACCTTCCTCGGCTATGTCGAGGAGCACCCGCTGCACTTTCGGTTCATCGCAAAAGAGCGCTACGGCGGCTCGACCACCCTGCGGTTCGCCATCCGCTCCGAGATCCGGCTGTGGGTCAGCGACCTCGCCGTCGACCTGGCCCGCTTCCCCAACCTCCGTGCCGTCAGCACCGACGACCTGCAGCTCGTGTCGGGCCTCGTGGTGCAGGCCGTGGTCCACGCCACCGAGCTCACCCTCGACCTGGATCCCGCCGACGAGCGAGAGCGGGCGCAGGTCCGGTTCCAGGCCGAGCGCCAGCTGCTGATGATCCTCCTTGGCGCCGCCGCGTGGCAGACCGAGCGACCCTCCACCCGGGCGTGAGGCCGCACCAGGGCCGGTAGCTTGCAGGCGTGTTCTGGTTCCGGGTGCTCGTGGCGCTGCTCGCAGCGGGGGTCCTGGTGAAGGTCGGCATGGCCGTGCTCGGCGGTTTCGCTCGGCCCGTGCCGGCGGCGCCGCCGCCCGGTGAGCTGCGCAAGGTCCGCCTGACCTATCGCTGCTCGATCTGCTCGACCGAGGTCCGCATGACCGCGGCGAACGACCAGGTCCCGGAGCCGCCACGGCACTGCCAAGAGGACATGGACCTCGTGACGCCCGTCGACGACCTCTGACTGGCTCCCCACATCCCGACTTTCCCCAGGATGTGGACAAGGTTGGGGAGGGTCACAGGCATGTAACTTCCCCGCCATCTCCCGGTCGTGTGGCGTTGGCCTGCCCAGGAGCACCCAACTGACCGGACGACGACGGCCCGAGCGCCAGGGAACCGCAGGTCAGAGGGTCAGCGGTACTGGGTGGCGGTGATGATGCCGCCCAAGATCAGGCCCAGGCCGATGACCAGCTTCACGTTGCTCACGCCGCCGAGCGCGCCGACATAGTTCAGAATGATGACGAGGGCACCGGCGATCAGCAGCCCGAACATCAAGATGGGCACCCACGCGGGGCTGGGCAGGTCGGCGCGGGTCACCGGCGGGGTGTAGCGCTTCGACGAAGGCTGCTCGCGCGCCGTGCTGGAGCGGGCCCGATGGGCGCCCTTGGCGGGCCGCGGTGCCGGCGACGCCCCGGCCTTGGTGACCCGGCGGCTGACGACTCTGCGGTTCGCCGGCTCGTTCGCCATGCCGGAAACAGTAGACGGTCAGTTCTGCGCCCCGAACTACCCTCCAGTCGATGGGTCCCCGGGTGCTCGTGATCGACAACTACGACTCGTTCGTCTACAACCTCGTCCAGTACCTGGGTGAGCAGGGGGCGGAGCCGATCGTCCTGCGCCACGACGCCCTGACGCTGGCCGATCTCGACCGACTCGACCCCGACGGCGTGCTGATCTCGCCGGGTCCCGGCACGCCCGACGATGCCGGCATCAGCAACGCGGTGATCGCCCACATGGCCGGCCGCAGACCCCTCCTCGGCGTGTGCCTGGGCCTGCAGTGCATCGGCCAGGTGTTCGGCGGGCGCGTGGTGCGTGCGCCCGAGATCATGCACGGCAAGACGTCGCTCATCCGCCACACCGGCACCGGCGTGTTCGCGGGGCTGCCGCAGCCCCTCGAGGCCACCCGCTACCACTCCCTGATCGTCGAGCGCTCGTCGATCCCCACCGAGCTCGAGATCACTGCCGAGACCGACGACGGCCTGATCATGGGATTGCGCCACCGCCAGCACCAGGTCGAGGGCGTGCAGTTCCACCCCGAGTCGATCCTCACGGTCGGCGGTCACGCCCTCGTGGGCAACTTCCTCGCGCAGGTCAGCGCCGGCCTCGCCGCTCGCTGACCGGGCAGCTGGCCCTACGGGGCCGTGGTCGTGGTCGTCGGTTGGCTGGTGGTGGTGGCCGGCGTGGTCGTGGTGGTGGTCGGCCGCGTCGTGGTGGTGGCGGGCCGCGTCGTGGTCGTGGTCGAGGTGGTCGTCGTGGCCTGCGTGGTGGTGGTCGCCTGGGTGGTCGTGGTCGGCGCCGGGCCCATGGACACGACCATCGTCACGACGGTGTCCTTCGGATACGACGTCGTGGGACCACCGGCGGGATCGGTGCGGATGACCGAGCCGGCGGGCACCGTGTCGCTGTTCGCGAGGGTGCTCTTGGGCGGCCCGAAGCCGGCGTCCTGGATCTTCTTGGCGGCGTCGGCCGCGAGGAACCCGCCGACATCGGGCAGGTTGGCGTTGCCGACCTTGGTGGCCACCACGAGCTTGACCGTCGAACCCTTGGAGACCTGCTGCTGCGCCTTCGGGTCCTGGTCGACGACCTGGTTCTCCGGGTGGGTCGCATCCTCCCGGTCGATCCGTTGGACCTTGAAGCCCATCTGCGTGAGCTGCGCGTTGGCCGTGTCGAACGTCTCACCGATCACCAGCGGCACGCCGACCTTCTGCGCCTTGCTGTTGAAGATGCCGAGGGTGCGACCGAACGCGTAGAGGCCGGCACCGAGCAGGGCGAGCAGCACGAGGATGGCCACGAAGAACCATCCGGTGCGGCGTGCCGGCTCGTCGTCGCGGGCAACCGCCGGCCCGGGCACCGGTCGGGCCGCGACCGTGCGGCCGACGACGGTGGCCGGGTCGTCCAACGGCAGGGGCGCGGCCAGCACTCCCTCGGCCTCGACCGTGCGGCCATCGCGGAACCGGTGCAGGTCGGCGCGCATCTCGTCGGCCGTCTGGTAGCGGTTGGCGGGGTTCTTCGCGAGCGCCTTGCGGGTGATGGCCTCGTAGGGCTCGGGGATCGACGGGTTCAGCTCGCGCAGCGACGGCACCGGCTCTTGCACGTGCTTGTAGGCGATGGCGACGGGACTGTCGCCCGAGAACGGCGGCTTGCCGGACGCGATCTCGTAGAGCACGACCCCGAGCGAGTAGAGGTCGCTGCGGGGGTCGACCGGCTTGCCTTGCGCCTGCTCGGGCGAGAAGTAGGTGGCCGTGCCCATCACCGAGCCGGTCTGGGTGAGGTTCTCCTCCGAGCTGGCGGTGATGGCCCGGGCGATGCCGAAGTCGGCGACCTTGACCTGGCCGGTGGTCGTGATCAGCACGTTGCCGGGCTTCACGTCGCGGTGGACCACGCCGTTGCGGTGGGCGAACCCGAGCGCTCCCGCCACGTCGGCCACCACGTCTGCCGCACGCTGCGGGTGCAACGGGCCCTCGGCCCGCAGGATCTCCGACAGGCTGCGCCCGTCGACGTACTCCATGACGATGTAGTAGGTGCCGCGCTCGGCACCCCAGTCGTAGACGCCGACGATGTTCGGGTGGTTCAGGTTGGCCGCGGCCTGCGCCTCACGGCGGAACCGCGCGACGAATGAGGGGTCGGTCGCGAACTCGGGGAACAGGATCTTGATGGCGACAGAACGGTCGAGCAGTTGGTCACGCGCGAGGTAGACCTCGGCCATGCCGCCACGCCCGATGCGACGATGCAGCTCGTATCGGCCGTTGAGCACGACCTGTTCCTCGTTGGACATGTGGATCCAGACTACGGGACGACCCTGATCAGCCCCCGGGTCAGGCGGGGGCCGTGACGGCCGAAGCTCCCGTCAGCCTCCGCCTCCTTGGTTGTTCGTGGGGGGGTTCAGGGCCGCTTGGATGAGGGCCTTGGCGATCGGCGCGGCCACCCGGCCGCCGGTCGACTCGCTGATGCCCGGCTGTCGCTCGACGATCACCGCGAACGCGATCTTGGGATCACCGGCCGGGCCCGCGAACCCGATGATCCACGTGTGCGACAGCGGCGGGTTGGTGCCGAGCTCGGCCGTGCCGGTCTTGCCGCCCACCTCGAACCCGGCCAGCTGCAGGCCGGTCGCGGTGCCGTTGGCGACCACGCCGAGCATGGCCTGCTTGATCACGTCTGCGGTCTGCGGGCTGATGGGGGTCTTCCACACGCTCGGGGTGTTCTTCGTGACCAGCTGCGCCTCGCCGTCGCGGATCACGTCGAGCAGGTGCGGCTGCATCGTGCGGCCCTGGTTGGCGATCGTGGCCGCGACGAGCGCCATCTGCAGGGGGGTCGCGGACACGTCGTTCTGACCGATCGAGGCCTGAGCCAGCTTGCCGTTGTTGCGGGTGAAGTCGAGCGGGAACTGTGACGCGACGGCGCCCGGCAGGTCGATGGGCGGCTTCTCGTCGAACCCGAAGGCGCGCGCTCCGGCCACCATGTTGGGACCGCCGATGTTCTCGACGCCCATCTGTGCGAACGCCGAGTTGCACGACTTGGCGAGGATCTGGAACAGCGTGCCGCCGCACGACTCGCCGCCAAAGTTGCGCAGCTGATAGGTGCCGGTGGCCGGCGGGTGGTAGCTGGTCAGCACGGGGTAGCTGGGCTGGTCGACCCTGACGGTGCCGGTCTGGACACCGGTCGAGGCGGTGACCACCTTGAACGTCGAGCCCGGGAAGAACGTGTCCTGGTAGGTCCGGGCCAGCAGGGGCTTGTCCTTGCTGGCGTCGAGCAGCCCCTTGATCTTGACGGCGGGGTCGACCTGCGAGCCACTCACGACCGGGTGGCTGGACAGCGCGTTCGGGTCGAAGTCCGGATAGCTGTACAGCGCGAGGATGGCGCCGGTCTTGGGGTCGAGCGCGACGACCGAGCCCTTGCGCCCGGCCAGCTGCTGCTTGGCCACGAGCTGCAGGTCCTTGCGGATCGTGAGCGTGACCCGCCCGGTGCGGTCGTGCTTCACGAACAGGTCGGACACCGAGCGGAGCCGCTGCTTGGTGGTCCGGCCGGACAGCTCGTCGTTGTACTGCGCTTCGAGTCCGGTGGCCCGCGGCCCGAGGATGTAGCTGAAGTAGCCCGTGATGTGCCCGAACAGCTCCTTCTCGGGATACACGCGCTGGAACTTGTAGCGGTCCTTCGAGGGCACCGAGCGGGCGATCACCACGCCGTCCGCCGTGGTGATCGTGCCGCGCTGGCGGCTGTACGACGCCTCGACGGCGCGGGTGTTGGTGGGCTTGTGGCTGAGGTCCTTGGACCGGAAGACCTGGATGTAGTTGAGCTGGGCGAAGAGCGCGAGGAAGCAGATGATGAGGAACAGCCCAAGCTTGCGGATCTGGCCGTCCATCAGCTCATCGCCGCCACGGCGCCCGGGGCGGCGGCCTTCTCGCGGGACTTGCGCGTGCTGTCGTCGGAGACCCGCAGCAGCAGGGCGAGGAGGATGTAGTTCGCGATCAGCGACGAGCCGCCGTAGGAGACGAACGGCAAGGCCACGCCCGTCAGCGGCAGCAGCCGCGTGACCCCGGCGATGATGATGAAGCTCTGGATGCCGATGAGCGCGGTCAGCCCGGTGGCCAGGAGCTTCTCGAACGACGAGTCCGCGTGCAGGGCGATCCGCAAGCCGGAGCCGACGAACAGCAGGAACGCCACCAGGACGGCGGTCGCCCCGAGCAGCCCGAGCTCTTCACCGATGGCCGCGAAGATGAAGTCGTTGTAGACGACCGGGATCTTGTCGGGGTTGCCCAGGCCGGGGCCGGTCCCGGCCACGCCGCCCCACGCCAGGGCGTACCAGCTCTGGATGACCTGGTAGCCCTGATCCGGATGCGACCAGGGATCGATCCAGGTGGTCACCCGCTCCTGCACGTGGGCGAACGCCTTGTAGGCCCCGTAGGCCGCGACCCCGAACAGCACCGTGCCCACCCCCATGTAGGCGCCGCGGGCGGTGGCGACCCAGAGCATCACCAGGAAGAGGGCGAAGAACAGCAGCGACGACCCGAGGTCCTTCTCTGCCGTCATCACCACGATCGCCATGCCCCAGGCGATCATCACTGGGCCGAGGTGCTTCGGGTCGGGCAGCAGGGGACGGAACCGGGGCCAGGTCGCCATGCTCAACAGCTCGCGCTTCTCCACCAGGTAGGAGGCGAAGAAGAGGGCCAGGGCGATCTTGGCGAACTCGCCCGGCTGCGTGCTGAAGGCGCCGAGGCGGATCCAGATGCGCGAGCCGTTGATCGCGGTGCCGAGCCCGGGCACGAGCGGCAGGACGAGCAGTCCCAGGCCGATGAACGCGAACGTGTAGCGGTATCGCTCGAGGTCGCGGATCCGGCGCACCACGAGAAGCGTGACCACGAACGCGACGATGCCGACCGCAGTCCAGGTCGCCTGCAAGCCGGCGAGGCTGGGGCGCAAGCGGGCGATGAAGACGTAGCCGATGCCGTTGAGCAGGGCGGCGAGGGCCAGCAGCAACCCGTCGGCGTCGGGGGCGAGACGCCGCACGGCCAGGTGCGCCACGAGGAGCAGCCCGGCGACGATCCCCACGAACGGGCCGATGTTGCCGGGGACCGAGGCGGTCGTCCCGAGACTGGCCAGCGTGTAGGCGCCGCCGGTGATGGCGACGGCCAGGACGATGAGGCCCAGTTCAGCGTTGCGGCGCAGGCGACCGATCACGGCGCCCCAGGAGGCTTGGTCGTGACCGCACCGGGCTTGGCCGTCGTGGTCGGCCGCGGCGCGGTGGTGGTCGTCGCCGGCCGGGTGGTGGTCGTGGTGGAGGTCGCGTCGATCTCCTGCTTCAGGTTCACGACGTAGCGCCGCGCGTCTGCGATCGACGCCGCGTCTTTGCCCTTGGTGATCTCGGGCCGGCGCCCCGCGGGCACCGCCATCACCTTGATGCCGGTGCGCTGCTCGACCGTGGGCTTGAACCAGAGCACGCCGCCGGGCCGCCCCTTGAAGATCGTGACCTCCTGGTCGGCGACCCCGACGTAGTACGTGTGGCGGGCGTACCAGCCGACCGCCCCGCCGGCGGCCGCCACCACGAGCAGCAGGGCGAAGAGGAAGGCGACCACCCGCCAAGTGAAGTGGCCGCCGCGGGCTCGATCGAGGTCGCGGTAGAGGTCATGGGTGTCGCTGGCGAAGTCGTCGGGCGCCACCGGGAGGCTGCTGTGCCGGCCGGCCAAGGCCTCGCCGCCGCCGGTATCGGGTGGCGCGGTCGTCGGCTCGGGCCGCGCGGTGAGCGCGGTGGTGCCGCCCAGGGCCGCCGAGGCCGCCGCCGCCGCACCCCCGTCGTCGGTCACGACCGCGACCACGGCCGTGATGTTGTCGCGCCCGCCGTGCTCGTTGGCCAGCCGGATCAGCTCGGCCGCCGCCTCGTCGGGGTCGTCGAGCCGGCGGAGCACGCCGGCGATGCGGTTCTCGTCGACCTCGTTGAACAACCCGTCGCTGCAGAGCAGGAAGCGGTCGCCCTTGACCGGGATCACGGTGTTGCCGTCCACCTCGACGTCGATGTCGATGCCGAGCGCGCGGGTGATGATGTTGCGCTGCGGGTGGACCTTGGCGTCCTCGGGGCTCAGCTGCCCGTCCCGCACGAGGTCCTCGACCAGGCTGTGGTCCGCGCTCAGCTGGATGAGCTCGCCGGCTCGGAATAAGTAGACGCGCGAGTCGCCGACGTTGACCCAGGCGACCTCCTCGCCGTCGGGGCCGTCGACCAGCCGGATGGCGCACAGCGTCGTGCCCATCCCGTGGAGGTTCACGTCCGAGCCGGCCTTCTCGAAGATGGCGCGGTTGGCCAGCCGCACGCCCTGCTTCAACGACTCAAGGGTCGGGTCGGTGGCCTCGGTCCGCAGGATCTCGACCGCCAACGCGGAGGCGACCTCGCCGGCGCGGTGGCCGCCCATGCCGTCGGCGACCGCGTACAGGTGGTCGTCGACGAGCTTGGCGTCCTCGTTGACGGAGCGCACGCGTCCCGGGTCGGACGCGCTACCGACGTGGAAGGTGGTCACACGAGCTCCATCACGGTGTTGCCGATCTGCAGCCGGTCGCCGCGCTGCATGACCATCGGCCCCTGCACCTTCTTGCGGTTCAGGTAGGTGCCGTTGGTCGAACCGAGGTCCTCGACGAACGTCTGGCCCTCGCGCAGGAACAGGCGGGCGTGGATCTGCGACGCGTACGTGTCGTCCAGCGTCACCTGGCAGCCCGCGGCCCGACCGACCGTGACCTCGTCGCTCAGGCTGTACGTGCGGCCCTTCTGCGCGGGCGGCTCGATCACGGCCAGCTGGGCCGGTGTGGCGGCCTTGCGTTGGACCTTGCGGGCCTCCCGCTTGGCCTTCTGGGGTCGCTGCTCGACCTTCTTGGGCGCTCGCAGCTCGGCCCACACCGCCCGGAGGACGCGCAGGAAGAACAGGTACAGCAAGACCAGGAGGCAGAGCTTGAGGATGGTGAGCAGCTGCTCAGACATGCGGGCGGGAGCCTATCGGTCACCCGTTGCCCGCTTCCCCTCACGGAGCAGGCGCCGAGCGACCCAGCCGGTCGTCAGGAAGCCTCGAAGCTCAGGTGGGTGTTGCCGAACGCGATGTCGTCACCCTCTTGCAGCTCCTGTGACGAGACCCGCACCCCGTTGACCCGCGAGCCGTTCGTCGACCCCAGATCCACCAGGATCCACCCGTTGCCGTGGGGTCGGATCTCGGCATGGTTGCGGCTGACGTTGGGGTCGGCCAGCACCAGCGTGGACTCCGGTCGCCGCCCGATCGTGATGGTCGCGTCGCGCAGCGCGATGCGCTCGCCCGTCGGCAGCAGCAACGAGCCCGCGCCGACCCCGCCTTTCCCCTCCCGCATGCGCCCGGTGATCTGGAACGCCCCCGTGCGCTGCCCGTCACCCTCGATCAGCTCGACCTCGACCGGGCCCATGAACACGTAGCCCTCGTCGCGAGCGTGCTCGCGGGCGGCTTCTGCCAGCTCTCGTTCGAGGCTCTCACGGACCTCCGCGAACCGCTCGAGGTCCTCCGCCCCCAGCTCGACGGTGAAATGGTTGGGCACCATCGTGCGACCCCGGACGTCCACCGACCGCCCGTCGTCCATCTCCCGGACCAGGCGGCGCCCCAGCTCGACCGGTCGCAGCCCCGACCTGAAGATGCGAGCAAACGTGCCCTCGACCATGCGCTCGAGCCGTCGTTCGAACCCCTTGAGCGCCATCGGCGGCCACGTTACCGGTGGGAGGGCATTTGCCTGTTGCGCTAGGGTCGCTCCGCTACTCGGGCGAGTGGCGGAATTGGCAGACGCGCTGGCTTCAGGTGCCAGTGTCCGAAAGGACGTGGGGGTTCAAGTCCCCCCTCGCCCACCAAGAGACCCCTGCTGAGCAGGGGTTTCTTCGCGTCTGGGCACCCTGTCCGGACCTCGGTTGCAGGGCGGGAGCGGGTCGGATCGCCGAAAAGACGGGGCTTGCCGTTGACCGCGCCGAGAACATTGGGATCGGAAGCCACATCTGGAGTTGCAAGGAGAGATCGAGAGGTAACTCCTCGGCCCTCGTTGCTCGCGCGAGTGGGCGGGCTTTTGGGCAGGCCAACGCGTCGTCCATGTTGCGCCCCACGTTGCCGTCGGCCATAAGTCTTCATATAAGTCTTCCTTGTCGTGGACCAAGAAGGCTTATAGCCTTGCCGGGTGGCAACCACGGCAGCCTCCAAACCACCCGCCCGACGGTGGGGCGCGGGATCAGCGAGCATCGTGCGCCTCCTCATCGCGTCCGAGGTTCCACTCACGCAAGTGGCGATGGCCTCTGCCGTAGGCGTTAGCCAGCCGAGGGCCTCTCAGGTCATCAAGCAGCTCGCCGAGTTGGACGCGGTGCGGGCAACGCCAGCGGGTTTCGTCGGACGTCGCGCGCGGCTGCTCGATCTCTACCTCGACCGCGCGCGCCCTTCCACGGTCGAACCTGACTCCTACTGGTACACCACGCGCTCGATCGTGGAGCAGGCGCGTCGCATCGTCGACCAGGCAGCCCGCGAGCAGGCGCAAGTCGCTTTCTCCGCAGATCTCGGTCCCGATCTGCTCGTGCCCTGGCGGCACCCGACCGTCGTCGTTGTCTATGCCGACCGTCACTTGGGCCTCGACGCTGCGGGGCTTGTGCGCGCCGAGGGGAGCGCCGACGCCAGCACCATCGTCCGCCGGACGAACGACCGGACGCTCCTTGTGCCGGCGCCGGCCTGGCCGCGCGCAGTCGACGGCATTCCACTCGTCGATCCGGTGCAGCAATGGTGGGACCTGATCGACCTAGGCGGGGACGACCGGCGTGAGGCGGCCGGCCGATTGCGTCGAGCCATCCTCGATCGCTCGATTCGGGCGCCGTCATGACCGCCGAGAAGCCCGTGGTCCTGCTCAGCTCCTCGGCGGCGATGGACGGCGGGTTGACGGCGGTCGCCGACGTGAGCGGTGCCATGACCACGGCGGGCGCCGCCGACCACTATCGGCTGATCGGCGGTGTCACCGTTCTGCTGCATGTGCAGCGGCTGGGGCTCGACCTACCGCTGCGGGCCACCGGTGACGCCGACTTCGGCGTTACGCCCTTCGTCCTCCACCAGGCCAAGCTCGTCGATGCCATCGAGGCGCTCGGCTACCACAAGACGGCGGGCAATCGATGGGAACGCCCGATCGATGACCGGCGCGTCGCGGTTGTGGATCTGCTCGTACCGACCTACCGCTCGCGAGCGCGCAACACCGTTCGAGTCGGAGCTGTCGTCACCACCGAAGTTCCCGGCTTGGCGGAGGCGCTCCGACGACCCGGCATCGCACTCGACGTCGAGATGCACCTCACCGACAAGACACAGCACCGAGCCCTCGTGATCATCCCTGACGCGGTCGGAACCCTCGCGCTCAAGGCTGGAGCGCGCACCGTGCGGAACGAGACACGCGACGCCGAAGACCTGTGGCGCTGCCTCGAGGTCGCAGCAGCTGACGGGGTCACCCCGGTGGACTTCGAAGACCCGGCGCTGTCGGGGCTGCGACAGCTCCTGACACACGAGCTCGGCGACGGCGGCAGCGCGCTTCCCATGCTGACTGCAGGCCTTCAGGGCGAGGCAGCGGCCCGGATGCGCACTCGACTGCGGGCGCTCCTTGCCGAAGTGGTCGGCGGCGGCACCTGAGACGCTGATCAGCGGTCCCGGCACCCACCTCGAAGACGGTCCGGCCCATAGCGGCTCCAGCCGTCGGCGTCGGCTCGAGCCGACGCCGGCAGCCATGCTTTGTAGATCTCGACGATCTACAATGCGCCACATGAGTGGCACCACCACCGCGAAGGTCTCCCATCGGGGCCAGACCAGCCTGCCGGCCGAGCTCCGGCGGCGCTGGGGCATCGATCAGGGCGGGGAGATCGGCTTCATCGACCTCGGAGACGCCGCGCTGATCGTTCCCGGTGGCATTCCGGCGGCGCGGGCCGAGCTGCACCGCGTGCTCCGCGAGCGCTACGACGCCGGCCTCGCCGCGATCCACGACCCCGACCTCGCCGACCAGTAGCCGCGGGTGCCGGCCCCGAAGCGCGTCCTGCTCGACGACCGCCTGCTGATCGAGCAGCTCCTCACCGGCCGCCCGCGACCGCGGCCGAACGTCGAGCTGAGCACGACGACCTCCTGGTACTACCGGGCCTGCCGGGCGGCCATGGCCGGCGCCGGCGGCCACCTCTCCGGACCGTTCGAGCAGCTGCCCGCCGCCGCACAGGAGCGAGCCATCCTGAGCCTGCTCGAGCTCCGCGAGGAGATCGACCTGCCCGATCCACGCCGGACCGTCCCCGCCATGGCCAAGCTCGCGACGCGGCACCCGCGCCTCAACCTGCTGAACCTCGAAGCGGCGGCCGTCGGGCGCCTCCTCTCGGCCACCGTGTGGCTCTCACCGCAGGGCGCGGCCGGCGTCCTGCCCGGTGTGCTCGACGCCGAAGGCGTCGCCTGGAAGGCCATGGCGTTGGGCTGAGCCGCCCCGGTGCCGGCGCGCCGGTGGCCGGGCTCAGGCTGGCTCATCAATTGACAGTTCAAGTGTCAGATGATAGCGATGCTTCGGTCACGCCCGGCCCGCCGCCGCCCGTGCACAGAGGGGGTCATGCCGTGATCGAGATCACGTTGCTGGGGACCGGGAGCCCGATCCCCGACGCGCAGCGCGCGGGTCCAGCCACGTTGGTGCGGGCCGGCGGCGTGACGCTGTTGGTCGACGCAGGGCGCGGCGTGCTGATGCGCCTGGCTGCGGCCGGCTCAGGAGCCAACCAGCTCGATGCCGTGCTCGTCACGCACCTCCACAGCGACCACATCACCGACCTAGCCGACGTCATCACCACGAGCTGGATCATGTCGTTCGCCCCGACGGCCCTACGCGTCATCGGCCCCCCGGGGATCACCGGGGTCGTGGACGGGCTGCTCGCGTCGCTCCGGTCGGACATCGGCTACCGCACGGCCCACCACGCCGACCTGTCGTGGGAGCCGATCGTCGAGGTGACCGAGCTGCTCGACGGGATGGCGTTCGACCAGGCCGGCGTCCGGGTCGTCGCCGCGCCCACCGACCACCGGCCCGTCGAGCCGAGCATCGCGTTTCGCGTCGAGCATGACGGCCTTGCCGCGGTCGTCGCCGGCGACACGGTGCCGTGCGCGTCGCTCGACCTTCTGTGCCGTGGCGCCGACGCCCTCGTGCACACGGTGATCCGGCGCGACCTGCTCGAGCCGATCCCGATCCCCCGCATCCAGGACGTGCTCGACTACCACTCCTCGGTCGAGGACGCCGCCGACACCGCCGCCCGAGCCGGCGTGGCGACGCTGGTGCTGACCCACTACGTGCCGGCACTGGTGCCCGGCACGGAGGACGAGTGGCGGTCGCGAGCCGCCGCCCACTTCGCGGGCCGCGTCGAGCTCGGTGACGACCTCCACCGCATCGAGGTCGAGCCGACCGCCGAGGTGTAGCCCCAGCGCCACACCAGGCACCGCGCCGCGTCGTGACCCACGGGCGCTAGCCACCCCGACGAACGGGTGTTGGCCGCCTTGGCGGGGGTGCACGATCGGAGTCCACTTGGTCGCAGTGGTGGGCGAACGGAGGGCGAGATGATCCGGCGATCAGATCTGCGGGGCGAGAGGTCCGGTTCGAGGGGCATCGGGAGCCAGCTGTGGGCTGCACGCGTGGGCGCGTCGATCCTGGCGGCGCTGCTCGTGCTCGCCGGCTGTGGCAAGGACAGCGCGTCGAACGCGCCGGCCACCAGCGTGAACCGGGTGACGCCGGTCAGCGTCCCCGTGGCCACGATCACGGCGAGGGACACGGGACCCCAGTCGTTCACGTATGACATGCCGACGCAGCTGCCGGGCGGCGTGGTCACCCTGCGACTCAAGAACACCGGCAAGGTGGCGCACGACTTCCAGCTCGTGAGGCAGGTGCCCGGCCACACCCTCAACGAGGTCATCTCGCTCGCCAGCGACTCGAACGCCAAGCTGGCGACCTGGTTCTCCCCGGCCGGCGGCGTGGGGGCCGTGGCCGCCGGACAGGCCGGCGAGGTCACCCTCAATCTGGCGCCGGGGAAGTATTGGTACTTCTGCACCCAGTCGAGCGGGGGCCAGGGAGGCGGACCGCAGGTGGCGCACGTCTCGCACGGCATGGCGGGCGAGCTCACGGTCAGCGGGCAGAGCGGCGCCCCGATGCCGAAGCCCACCGCCACCGTGACGGCGACCGAGTACAAGTTCCTGACCCAGGGCCTGAAGTCCGGCACCAACCTGGTCCGCTTCGTGAACGTCGGCAAGCAGGTGCACCACCTGCAGATGTTCGCCATCCTCAACGGCAAATCGTTGGCCGACGCCAAGGCGGCGCTCCTTTCGAACAGCCCGCCCCCAGGCCCGCCCGCCATCAATCCCGACCAGGCCATCGGGAGCGCGGTGGTCGGCGCGCACGGCGAGCTGCTGATGCCCATGGACCTGAAGCCGGGGAAGTATCTGCTCGCCTGCTTCATGCCCGACCTCGGAACGACGGGGCCGCCCCACTTCCTCAAGGGCATGCTCCAAGAGCTCGACGTGACGTGACGTTGCCGCGGCTCGTGGCCGACGCGCGATGACCGGAACCGTGCTCCCGGTGGTCTGGTACCGCTTCCGGACGACGTTCCGCCGGCGGCGGCGCGGCTACGTCGCCATCATCGGGCTGATCGCGGTGGTGGGCGGAAGCGCGATGGCATCGGTAGCAGCGGCCCGCCGGACGCAGTCGACGTTCCCGGCGTTCCTCGCTCGTACGAACCGCTCGGATCTCGTGATCTCGGTGTACGGCGTCAACGCGACCAGCGTCGGCGGCTTCAACACGGTCGCCAACCTCAACGCGAGCATCCGTCGGTTGCCCGCCGTCCGATCGGTCGAGCACGTCGTGGGCCTCAACGCGGCGCGGCTCACCCCCGGCGGCGCCCCGCGATTCGACCTCGGCAGCACGGCCGGCACCTTCGGCAGCGTCGACGGCCTCTACTTCGACCACGACCGGCCGGCGGTCGCCGCCGGGCGGATGGCCGATCCGACACGGCCAGAGGAGTTCGTGACGAGTGCCGAAGGCGCTCGCCAACTCGGGCTCCATCTCGGCCAGGTCGTGCCCTTTGGCTTCTACGGGAATGGACAACAGGGCCTGCCAGGCTTCGGCACGTCTCGCGTGCCACCGCTGCGACGGCTCGAGGCCAGGCTCGTCGGCCTCGTCGTGTTCAACAACGAGGTGGTCCAGGACGACGTCGACCGGTCGGCCACGGCCGTCGTGTTCGGGCCGGCGCTCACGCGGCCGCTCCTCGCCGCCGGCGGCATCGGGGCCGGGGGCGCGACCTACTACGGCGTACAGCTCGCGCACGGGGCGCGGGACGTCCCGGCGGTGGAGCACGCGTTCACCGCCCTGCTGCCGCCAGGCGCCGGGTTCACGTTCCACGACGGGGCGCCGGTCGAAGCAAAGGTCGAGCGGGCGATCAAGCCTCAGGACATCGCGCTGGGCTTGTTCGGCGCGATCGCCGGAGCGGCCACGCTGGTCATCGCGACGCAGGCCATCACCCGCCAGCTGCGCGCCGGGGACGCGGAGCTGGACGTGCTGCGCGCGCTCGGTGCCGGTCCGGCCACGACCATGGGCGACGGGCTTCTCGGCCTCCTCGGCGCGCTCTCGCTCGGCGCGTTGGCCGCGGCGGGCGTGGCCGTTGCGCTCTCACCCCTGGCCCCGATCGGGCCCGTCCGCCGCGTCGATGCGACGCCTGGGGTCGTCGCCGATTGGGCAGTGGTTGGCATCGGCGTCGCCCTACTGGTCGGTGCGCTCAGCGCGGCCGCGATCGCCCTCGCGTACCGGGGAGCGCCTCATCGGGTGGCTCGGAGGTCGCGGCGGACGCCGGTTCGCCGGTCCAGCGCCGTGCGCGTCGCGGCGACGGCCGGGTTGCCGACATCCGCGGTGGTTGGCGTTGGCCTGGCGCTGGAGCCGGGTCGTGGCCAGTCAGCGGCGCCGGTGCGTTCAGCGCTGCTGGCCAACCTGCTGGCTGTCGTCACCCTCGCCGCGACGCTGACGTTCGCCAGCGGGCTGCACACCCTCGTGTCCCGCCCGGCCCTCTACGGATGGAACTGGGACTACGCGCTCAACGCCAGCAACGACGTGCCGCCCCAGGCGCTGGCGCTGCTGCGCCATGACCCCCGCGTCGCGGCGTGGACCGGCATGCAAACGCTCATCATCGAGATCGACAGCCAGAGCGTCCCGGTCCTGTTGGGGGACCTTCGCCCGGTCCCGGGACCGCCGATCCTGTCGGGGCACACGGTCGAGGCCAACGACCAGGTCGTCCTCGGTCCCGCGACGCTGGCACAGCTCCACAAGCACGTGGGCGACCGCGTCCTCGTGTCCTACGGAAGCCCCAGCGACGCCCCGCTGTACCTGCCGCCTACCCCGGTGCGCATCGTCGGGACGGCGACGATGCCCGCCATCGGCCAGCCGCTCGTCGCCCAGGACCACACCTCGATGGGCATCGGCGCGCTGGCGTCGCAAGGGATCCAGCCCGCGGCTGCGATCGCCGCGTCCCAGACTGGACCACCAACGTTGAACGGGCCGAACCTCGTGTTCGTGCGCCTGCGCGCCGGCGGCGGCGCGGCGGCGGGGCGCGCCGACATGCAGCGCATCGTCGGGGCCGCGAACCGCGCCCTCGCGTCGATCCCCAACGGCGGCGGCGTCGGCTTCTCCGTGGATGTGTTGGCGGCGCAACGCCCAGCGGAGATCGTGAACTACCGCACCATGGGGGCGACGCCAGCGGTGCTGTCTGCAGGCCTCGCCGCCGGCGCGATCGTCTCGCTCGCGCTGACGCTGGCCGCCTCGGTGCGGCGCCGGCGCCGGGACCTGGCCATCCTGAAGACCCTCGGGTTCACGCGCCGCCAGCTCGCCGCCTCGGTGGCCTGGCATGCGTCGATCGTCGCCGTGATCGGCGTCGGACTCGGCGTGCCGGTGGGGATCGCGCTGGGACGTC
The DNA here is from genome assembly GCA_025463985.1 of Acidimicrobiales bacterium. Lineage (GTDB taxonomy): Bacteria > Actinomycetota > Acidimicrobiia > Acidimicrobiales > Iamiaceae > JAODBM01. The sequence goes on along the minus strand of JAODBM010000114.1, from coordinate 2,108 downwards.
AGCTGTGGACCCTGTTCGCCCGGACCATCGATGCCGTTCCCGCGCCCACCGTCCCCGTGGTGCCGCTCGTGCTCCTCGCGGTGAGCGCGCTCGCCCTCGCCAACCTGGCCGCCGCCCTGCCGGGCCGGGCCGCGGCACGCATCCCGACGGCCCTCCTGCTGCACGCGGAGTGACGCGGCGATCGACGGCGCAGGGCGGAATGCCGGGGCCCCGCAAGCCGTTGGTGTGAACAGTAGTTGAAAGCAGAACTACCAGAGCTGATCGCAAGGAGCAGCCATGCCTGCCATCACCGTCGAGAACCCGTTGGTGCTTCCCCGCCTGGACCGCCCCGGCCCTGAGGTGACCCGTCGCACCGTCCAGCAAGTCGTCACCGCCCACCACGCCATCGAAGGCGCGGGCTTCGAGGTGTGGCGACCCTTCCCCGGCGTGGTGGATCCCCACATCGCCGACCCGTTCTTCCTGCTCGACCAGCTCGGGCCCGTCGACTACGCGCCGAACGAGGCCGTGGGCGCACCGTGGCACCCGCACCGCGGGTTCGAGACGGTCACCTACGTGATGGACGGTGTGATCGAGCACCATGACTCGAACGGCGGCGGCGGGATCATCGGCGAAGGTGACACCCAATGGATGACCGCGGGCGCCGGCATCCTCCACGACGAGGTCCCGACCGAAACCTTCAAGCGCAACGGTGGCCGCACGCACGGCGTGCAGCTGTGGGTGAACCTGCCGGCGGCGCTCAAGTTCACGCCGCCCCGCTACCAGGCCATCACCGGCGCTGACCTCGTGCTCTTGACCACGCCCGACGGGGGATCGCTGGTGCGCCTCATCGCCGGCGACCTCGGGGGCCACGCCGGGCCCGGCGTCACCCACACGCCCATCACCTACGCGCACGCCAGCCTCAGCCCTGGTGCCCAGCTCGACATCGGTTGGCACCCGCAGTTCAGCGCGCTGGCCTACGTCCTCAGCGGGCGCGGCGAGGTCGGCACCGAGCGGCGACCGGTCGAGGAGCACCAGCTCGTGGTCTTCGGGCCCGGTGATGCGCTCACGCTCGAGGCCGCGGCCCGCCAACCCGACGGCGGCAACCTCGAGGTCCTGCTGCTGGGCGGTCTGCCGATCCGTGAGCCCATCGCGCACTACGGCCCGTTCCTCATGAACACCCGAGCTCAACTGGTCGAGGCCGTGGACGACTTCAACGCCGGCCGCATGGGCACCGTTCCGGCCATCGTCGGCCGAGGCTGAGCCCGCGCCCAGGGCGACCGTCGTCCTGGGCGCCTCAGTTGCCGGCGAGCAGTCGCTGCGCCCCGGCCCGGGCCACGTCGATCGAGATGGCGAAGCCGATGTTGGAGGCCGACACGCTGTTGCTGCTCGTGGCGACCGCCGTGTTCATGCCGACGACCTCGCCCTTCGCGTTGACCAGCGGGCCGCCCGAGTTGCCCGAGCTGATGGCCGCGTCGGTCTGGATCAGGCCGGTGAGCGAGCCGGTGTCGGTCGAGATCGAGCGGCCGGTCGCGGACACGATGCCCTCGGTGACGGTCAACCCGCCCTGGAGTGCGAGCGCGTTGCCGATGGCCACGACGTCGTCACCGACGTTGGCGCCGCTGGTGCTGGCGAACGTGGCCCCAACGAGGCCGGTCGGGTCGCTCACCTTGAGGACCGCGATGTCGGCGTTCGTGTCGGCGGCGACGAGCGTCGCGGTGCGCGGCGAGGTGTCGCTGGTCAGCCGGACCGTGATCGAGGTGGCGCCGTCCACGACGTGGGCGTTGGTGAGGATGTGGCCCGCGTTGTCCAGGACGATGCCGGTGCCGGCGCCTTTGCCGTTCGTGACCCACGGCCCCTGCTGCTGCTGGACGACCGTCTCCACCGAGACGACCGATGCCTTCGTGGCGGCGATCACCTGAGCGACGCTGAGCCCGGACTTGGTCAGCTGCGAGCTGGCCTGCACGCTCGCGGGCTGCGCGGTCACCGCCGGGCTGGCCGTCGTGGTCCCGCGGTGCGGCGCGAACCAGCCGCCGACCGCGCCGGCCAGCAGCGAGCACACCACCAACGCGGCGACGGCCGACAACCGACGCACCCGGCGCGAGGGGGGCGCCGCCGGGGGCTCTGGGGCC
>JAODBM010000097.1 GCA_025463985.1 Acidimicrobiales bacterium | reverse complement strand
GCGCCGGCGTCACCCGGGTGCGTGGCGCGCCCTCGACCCGCGCCCGGTTCGGGCGGCGGGTCGTGGTGGCCCCGCCGGGCCGCACCCCCGAGCTCACGGCTTCGTGGTGGGGTTGGCCGACGCCTGCCGCTGGGCGGCCGCCGTGGCTGTGTGCCGATGCGTGGTCGTGGTGGACCGGGACTTGGTCGACGAGGTGGTGCCCGCCGACGACGAGGTCGGGTTCGAGGCGTTGGAGGAGGACGGGGTCGTTCCGGCGGCGGCGGGCGCGGAAGACGGCGGGGCCGAGGCTCCGGTGATGACCGGCGGCGGCGTGCTGCCATCAGGGCCAGGGGGCGCGACCCAGACCGTGCGGGCGGGCTCGATCATCCCCTGGCGGCGGGCGTCGTCGACGATGCGGGACGGCGACTGCAGCTGGGCCACCTGCAACCGCTGCCGCTGGATGAGCTGCTCCTGCCGCGCGACCCGGGTGTCCGACGCGTCGAGCCGCTGCTGCCCAGTGACGAGCACCGAGTGGAAGATGGCCGATGCCAGCAGGGCCGCGAACACCAGGATCATCGACAGCGCGACGAGCAGCCCCGTGCGCGGGCGACGGCGAGGGGCGCCGACGACCCGCAGGTCGGGACGCGGGGTCGGTGTGGCCGGACGGCGCTGCGGCGCCCGCTGGGGGGCACGCTGGGGGGCACGCTGGGGCGCAGCCGCGACGCGGCTCATCGGGGCACTCATGGCTGGTCCGCCTCGTTCATCTGGTCGGCCTGGTCGGGGTTGGGGAGCTTCTCGATCGCCCGCAGCCGCGCGCTCGCGGCGCGTGGGTTGGCGGCGACCTCGTCGGCGGTCGGGGTCCAGCCGCCGCGGCGCAGCAGGCGGGCCTCGGGCACCGCGCCGCACGCGCAGGGCAGGCCGGGCGGGCACGTGCAGCCGCCGTCGTCGGCGAGCCGGAACCGGGCCTTGACCAGGCGATCCTCGCCGGAGTGGTACGAGATGGCCACGCAGCGGCCGCCGGGGGCCAGCGCCTCGATCGCGGCGTCGAGGGCCGCCGGCAGGATCTCCAGCTCGCGGTTGACCTCGATGCGGATGGCCTGGAACGAGCGCTTGGCCGGATGGCCGCCGCGCCGGCGGGCGGGCGCGGGGATCGCGTTGACCACCAGCTCGGCCAGCTCGGTGGTGGTGCGCACCGGCCGGGCGGCCACCACGGCCCGCGCGATGCGGCGGGCGAACCGCTCGTCGCCCAGCTCGTGGAGCACGCGGGCGAGGCTGGCCTCGGGATAGTCGTTGACCACGGTGAGCGCGCTGCGGGCCTCGTCGGGGTCCATGCGCATGTCCAGCGGCGCGTCCTGCCGGTACGAGAACCCCCGTCGGGCCTGATCGAACTGGGCGGACGAGACGCCGAGGTCGAACAGCACCCCGGTGATCGGTTGGGCGGCGGTGCCGGCACCGGCGACGACCTCTGCCAGCTGGTCGAAGCGGGCTCGCACGGCCGAGGCCCGGGCGCCGTAGGGGGCGAGACGGGCCTTCGCCGCGGCCAGGGCGTCGGGGTCGCGGTCGATGCCCAGGATCCGAAGGTCCGGTCGGGCCTCGAGCACGGCCGCCGCGTGACCGGCACCGCCGAGGGTTGCGTCCACGACGGTGCCGGCCGGCACCGCAGCGAACAGCTCGAGCACGCGCTCGAGCAGCACGGGTTCGTGCGAGAACTGGTGCATGGTCACGGCCGCACCCGCGCGGGGGTGTGGGGCAGCCGTGACCACGCAGGCCGGGACGGCGAGCAGCAGCGGCGGGCGCCGCCGGGCGATGGGCCGAGCCGCAGGGAGCTGCAGGGGACGATGGGCGGAGCAGGTCGCGGGCACGGCAAGCTCACGACACGTCGTCGGGGTCGAGGTCGAGCAGGTCGTCGGGGTCCGGGCCGGCGTAGGTGCTCAGCTCGAGCTCGAGCATGGCTTCGACGTCGGCCGCCGCCGCAGCCCAGCGCTCGGGCGCCCACAGCTCGACGCGATCGATGGCGCCCACGGCGACCAGATCGCCGTCGATGCCCACGCGAGTGCGCAGGTCGTCGGGGACGATGATGCGGCCCTGGCTGTCGGGCCGGACGGCCTTGGCCGTGGCGTAGAGCATCTGGCGGGCTCGGTTCGCCGAGAGCGAGGGCTGGCGGCGGGCGAGCAGGTCGCGATCCATCCGGGCGAAGTCATGGACGGTCCAGAGGCCGACGAACTCGTTCTGGTGCACGCGCAGGTAGCCGCCGGCCGCGAACGCGGCCCGGAACGTGCTGGGCAGGACGATGCGCCCGCTCGGCTCGGCCTTCAGCGCGAACTGGTCGGCGAACGGCAGGTGGCGGACGGTGCCACGGGAGCGCGTCGCCGCCGCCTGCGCCACGACCTCCCCGCTACCTCCCTGTGCCTCCATGTCGACCCACCATACTCCAAATCCCTCCAGACGCAAGGGTCGATCTGGCGTTCGCCGACGCGCCGGCCCAGGTCAGGAGGGTTGTCACCCGTCGTGGGGGCGGCGCGCCGCGCCAGCCCGGTCAGCAGGACGCGAGGGCGTCCAGCAGGGCAGCCTCGACGGCTCGAGCGGTCACGCCCGCGGGCAGCGCGCCCGCG
>JAODBM010000095.1 GCA_025463985.1 Acidimicrobiales bacterium | reverse complement strand
ACCACTGGTCGCCGGCGACCGCTTCGAGGCCTGCTGCATCGAGGCAGGGCGGGCGATCGGGCCGAGCGCCCCGGGCAGCGGTGAGCCGCTGGCAGTCGAGCGGGCCTGCGCGGCGCTGGCCGCCCCGGTCGTGCCGGGGTTGGGCTGCACGGCCGGCGCGCCCGCGCCGTACCGGTTGGCGCAAGCCAGTCCTGGCTTGGAGACCGGCAGCGGCCGGTGCGGCGAGTACGCGCTCGCCGAGGGGGTGCCCGGCGGCACGAGCAGCCGGTTGCGCAGCCAGGTCTGGTCGTTGCGCTCGTGACCGCCGTAGCCGATGGCGGCGGCGTGGCCCTCGGGCGCGAGCTTGTCGATCGCGCCGAAGAGGTTCTGGTTGATGGCCAGGCCGCGGTCGAGGTTCTGGAGGTTGCGGCCTTGGGTGAACGCCGACAGCGTGGTCAGGTCGCCGATGAGGCACGTGAGGTTGGTGCGGTTGTCGAGCAGCACGCTGTCGGCAACCGTGGCGAAGTCGCCGCCGGAGCGCAGGAGTGCGAGCAGGTGCTGGCTGTCGTCGGCGAAGATCCCGGTGAGCATCCGCGTGTTGGCGAGGGCCGTGCGCACGGCCGGCGACATGGCCGAGAAGTCGTTGAGCACGCTCGGGCTGTTGTCGAGGAGCCGGCGCAAGTTGCCCTCACCAGCCACGACGTTGTCGCTGAGCGTGGTCAGCGAGCGGGTGATCGCCTTCAGGTTGTCGGCCTGCCCACGCACGGCACGGGCACCCTCGTGGACGATCGTGTTGAGATCGTTGGTCGGGATCGCCCGCACCAGACGGGTGGCCACGCCCAAGACGTCGGCCACCTCGGGGGGCGTCGCGTCGGGGGCCGCCTTGACCTCGGCGCCGTTGGCCAGGGGGGCGGCGTTGGCCGGACCGGTCGGGGTGAACTCGACCCGCTGCTCCCCCACCGCGCTGGCTCGCACGACGCGGGCCTCGACGTTGCTCGGGACCGAGGTGCCGCGATCGAGCTCGACGGTGACCCGCACGCCGTGCTGGGTGAGCTTGACGCTGCTCACGCGGCCGACCACGACCCCGTTGACGCTGGCGCTGAAGCCGGTGCGCAGGCCGGAGCTGTTGGCCAGCTCGGTCGAGATGTGGGTCTTCGTGGCCAGCGGGTTGCCGAACAGCGTGACCGCGCCGTAGGTCACGAGAGCGCCGGACACGACGACCACGACCAGCAGGTTGATCAGCACCCGGCGCGAGATCATCGGATCACTTCCCCTTCATCGTCGGGTGGCAGTCGGACGTCGGATCGCCCTTCACCTCGCCGCCGCCCGGCAGGCCGCAGACGATGATGTCGAGCACCAGCTGGCCGAAGTCGCCGCGGATGATCTCGGTCATGGTCTGGTTGTGCTTCGGCAGGTCGCTCAGGAGGCGCCCGAGGGCGGCCTGCTGGCCGGCGATGGCGCTGGTCGCGGCCCGGAGCCCGGTGAACTGGCGGCGGATCTGGTCGAGGTGGCGCCGCAGCATGCGATCGCCGACCGTGGCCAGGTTGTTGAGCGAGCGGACGAGCGTGAAGAAGCGGTCGTTGTTCTGGTTGAGGATCAGCGCCGTCTGGTTGAGGTTGGCGATCGCATCGAGGTTGGTCTTCGCCGCCGGCGCGAGCCCGGACGAGAGGTGGTCGAGGTCGGCGATGACGCTCTTGATCCGGTCGGTGCGGCCCCGGTAGGCGTTGGCCAGGTTCGAGAGGTTGCTCAGGATCTGGCGCAGCTGGGGCGCCTTGCCGCCGAAGGACCGGGCGCCCTCGTCCAGGAGGATAGCGATCTGCGATGCGCTGAGCGCCTCGAACATCTGCGTGCCGCTGCCCACGAGCTGCTCGACGTCGGGGACGACCTTGGTGCGCTGGATGACCGCGCCGTCTTGGAGCAGCGGGGCGTGCATGTCCTCGGTGAGCGGCTGGAGGTCGACGAACTTCTCGCCCAGGGCGGTGGTGCGGCGCACCCGTGCCTCGACGGCGGCCGGCACCTGCGCGGTCTTGCGGAAGACGAAGCTGACCCGGGCGCGGGTGCCGGTGCGGTCGAGATGGACGCCGGTGACGTGCCCGATCCGGATGTCCGACATCATGACGGGGGCACCGTTGGCGAGGTCAGCGACGTCGTCGAACACGGCCGCGCCGCGGACCTGATCGGCCTGGCTGGAGCAGCCGGCGCCGCCGAGGACGGCCACCACGAAGGCGCTGATCGCGAGGAGGGTCCGCACCCGGCGCATCAGCCGTATGCCTTCTGGAGCGCGGGCGGCAGGCCGACGATGCCGCCACCGCCCGGGGACGTCAGCGGTGGCAGCAGCGGGTCGAGCAGCGAGGACGGCGGCTGCAGCTGGGCGGCGAACCGGTTCAGCAGGTCGCTGATGGTGGCCGGGTCGGCGAGCCGCAGCTGGTCGAGCTGCGCCGGGGTGAGCTTCGGCAGGATCGCGAGCTGGACCGGATCGAGACCGAGGAGGACCTGCAGCCTCGCGGGGTCCAGCTGGCCGAGCGCCGTGCGCTGGTTCGGACCGAGCTGCGCGGTGAGCTTGGCCAACAGCAGGGCGATGAGGGCGTCGGCGCTCGGCGCGGCCGGGGCGGCGGGCGCCTGGGGCAGCGATGGAAGCGTGGGGCTGGGTGGGCCCGACGACGGCGGCGGCGACTGCGGGGCGGCGCTCGGATTCTGCGGCGCCGGCTGCAGGCCCGTGCCCGAAGCCACGCCGGTGATCAGGCTCGGGATGAGTCCCGTGAGGCCGTCGTAGAACGGCGACGTGGGGCTGCTGCAGAACGGCAGCTTGAGGCGGCGGCACAGCCCGGCGATGCGATCCCGCAGGCGGGCGGCGAGCAGCTCGGAGGTGAACCCGGGGTTGAGCTGGTTGTTGACGTTGAGCACGTTGCGGGTGGGGTCGTAGGCCCGGCCTGCGGCCTCGAAGAGCTTCACGGTCGAGGCCAGCGTGATGTCGAGGGCACCGAGGTTGCGGGTGAGCGTGCGCCCGACGCGGGTGATCTCGGCCACGTCGGGCCGCAGCGCGGTCTTGTGGGCCTCGAGCAGCGCCGTCAGCTCCTGGGCGACCCGGTCGAGCTGCTGCACGCTGGCGTCGAGGTCGCCGCGGTTGTCGATCAGCACCTGGGACACGAGGTTGTAGTTGCGAACCAACGACTCGATCGAGCTGGTCCGGCCCCGCAGCGTCGCCGACAGCTCGCCCAGCGACCCGATGATGTCGTTGAGCTCCTTGCCCTTGTCCGCCAGCAGGCCGAGCGTTCCTGAGGCGTTCGAGATCAGGTGGTTGAAGTCTGTGCCCTGGCCGTCGAGCAGCGTGGCCAGCTTGGTCACCACGTCCGAGGTCTTCTTCGGGTCGAGCGCGCCCATGAAGCTCTTGAGCCCGCGGAGCAGCTCGTCGATCTCGACCGGGACCCGGGTCCGGGCCCGGGGGATCACCGCGCCGCCCTGCAGCTTCGGGCCGCCCTGCCAGGCCGGCGCCAGCTGCACGTAGCGCTCGCCGAGCAGCGTGAGCGGCACGATCGTGGCCTGCGCGTCGGCCGGAACCTTGGCTCCCTCGTTGAGGTGCAGGGTGACGTTCACGTGGTCGCCGACGTTCTTGACCGCGGTGATCCGGCCCACGTTGATGCCGAGGACCCGCACCGGCGAGCCCGGATATAGGCCGGTGCCGCGCACGAACTCGGCGCGCACGTCGAACCCGCCCGAAGGCGGCCCGATGAGCCCGCAGCTGGGCAGCACGAGCGCGATGAGCAGCGCCGCGAGAGCGAGGGCGACGTGACGCACCCCGCGGAGCGCGCGACGCCGGTTCACGATGGTCCTCGCAAGGCCGGTCCGTAGATGGGTGACAGCGACGGGCCGGTGGGTCCGCCCAGCGGCCCGGTGGCCGGTTGGGCCCGCCCGCCGGCGGCCTTGGCCGTGCTGGGGATGGCACCGGTGCGGGCCGAGCAGCCGAGCGGGTCGGGACCGAAGGAGAGGTCCAGCACGCTGTCGAGGAAGCCGCACGATCCGAACAGCGCGTCGGGGGTCAGCGGCCCGGCCAGCTGGCTGTAGATGTTGGCCCACTTGTTGGGGAACTGGTCGGGGCCCGAGTAGCCGACCGAGGCGAAGCCCTGGACGGCCGACCCGAGCATCGCCACCGAGTCGGCGAGGTCGGCCTGGTGGCGGCCGATGATCTGCAGATCCTGGTGGAGCTCGTTGAGGATCATGTCGAGCTGGGGCCGGTTGGCGTGCACGAGGTCGGCCACCTTCCTCGCGGTGGCCGCCGTTCCCTGCAGCAGCTGGGCCAGCTGCACCCGCTTGCGGGCGAGGCCGTCCATGACCGTGTTGAGGTTGTCGATGGTCGCCAGCAGGTCGTGGTCGCGGTTGGCGAACGTGCGGCTCACCGTGCGGGCCGAGTCGATCAGGTGGCGGGCCTGCGCCTGGCGCTCGTTGATGGTCGCCGTCAGTCGGTTGAGGCCCGAGATGATGTCGCCGACGTCCTGGCGCTTGCCGGCGGCGATGCGGTCGACCTTGGTGAGAAGGTCGTTGAGCGCCTTGCCGTCGCTCTTCTCGAGGAGCGGCGCGCCCACGTTCTGGAGGTCCAGCAGCTCGGTCGGGGTCTGCGTGTCCTTGATGACCGCGCCCTTGCTCAGCGGGTGGGTCCAGTCGTTGCCGGTGACGAGCCGCACGTACTTGTTGCCGAGGAGGGTCTCCACCACGATCGCCGCTCGGGTGTCACCGCTGAGCTCGATCCCCTTGTCGACGGCCAGGTCCACCTCGACCTTGCTCCCCTGCTGACGCAGGCCCGACACGAGCCCCGACGGCACGCCCGCCACGCGGATCTTGTCGCCCTTCTTGAGGCCGGCGCTGTCGGTGAAGATCGCCTTGACCGTGTAGCGGGACTTGAACATGCCGCCGTTGAGCATCAGCGCACCGCCGGTCGCGGCGGCGATGAGGACCACGACGATCACGCCGATGATCACGGGGTTGCGCTCGGTGAAGGACTTCACAGCGCCGGCCCCGCGAGTGCGAACGACGTGACGGCCTGCAGCGGCGCCGACGGCGACGACTTGGCCGGCGAGCTCTTGAGCCCTTCGGTGAGCTGGTTCTCGTGGCTGCAGTTCGCCTGGTTGGCCACGCACGACACGATGTTGCGGACCTGGAACCACTGGCCGTAGGCCGAGATCAGGTGGTAGCCGCGCAGGCCGGCCGGCAGGGTGGCCAGCGACTTCTCGAGGTCCGCGCGGTGCTGGCTGAGCACGCCGGCGATCACGGTGAGGTCGCTGATCGTGCCGTCGATGTTGGTGCGGTTCTCGCTCACCAGGCGGTTGAGGCCGTCCTGCACGCGGGTGAATCGGTCGACGAGCGTGAGCAGGTCGTTGTTGTTCATCGCCAGGTTCTTGGCGAGGGTGCCGAGCCGGTCGACGGCGGTGTTGAGGTCGCGGTCCCGGCTGGCGAGCCCGCCCACGACCGTGTCGAGGTTGACGATGACGCTGCCGATCTGGGTGTCCATGCCGCCGAGGTCCTTGGAGATCGACGCCGTGTCCGACAGCAGGCCCCGCACCTTGTCCTCGTTGCCGGCCAGCGTGTCGTTGAGCGCCCGCACGAACGCGTTGGCCTTGGCGGGGTCGATCGCCCGCAGGATCGGGCCGACCGAGTTGAGGAACTCGCCCACGTCGGCCGAGCGATCCGCCTGGCTGGCGGGCAGCGTCGAACCGGCGGCCAGCTCCTTGCCCTGCGGGTCCGGGGCCAGGTACAGGTATTTCTGGCCGAGCACGTTGCGCCAGCGGATGCCGGTGCGGGTGCCGTCGTGCAGCTTCAGGTTCTTCTCGAGCTGAAACGAGACGAGCGCCATGCCCCGGTGCACCTTGATGCCGGTCACCTTGCCCACGGCGACGCCGGCCACCTTGACCTGGTCGTTCACGAGGAGACCGGTGGCGTCGGGCAGCTCGGCCTTGTAGCCCGTCTTCTTGGCGAAGAAGTCCACGTTGCCGATCAGCCCGATCAGCCCGAAGAGCACGACGAGGCAGCCGGCGCTGTAGACGATCATCTTGAGCAGGTTGCGCCCGGGCTTGCCGCTCAGGCCCTTGCGGAGGCGAGAGAAGAACCTCATCCGCCCACCCCCAGCGCCGGGGCGAACAGCGAGGCCACCACACCGGGGCCACCGCTCTGGTTCTGGGGCTTGCCGAGCTGGTCGAGCACCTGTTGCGTGATGCGCTGCTGCGCGCTGGAGCTCCCGGGAGCGGTGGGCGTGCTGCGGCTCGGTGCGGTGCCGCTGCCGCTGCCTTTGCCGCTGCCGGTCGCGCGGACGCTCGCGCTGCAGCTGAGCAGCGGGTTGGCCTTGTTCAACGCGGCCTGGAGCTGCGCGATCTGGGACTGGTTGACCGGGGCAGTGAAGATGGAGCAGAGCATCTGGCGGATGTCGCCGACGTCGATGAACAGCTTGAAGTACCCCAGCCGGGAACCGTCGGGCAGCACCTCTTGGCTGCGGGCCTTTGCGAACTTGTACGTGTAGCGCGACAGCCCATAGACAACATCGGAGATGTCCTTCTTGTGGGCGATGATGACCCGGACGATGTTGTCGCCGTTGTCCATCAGCGACTTGATGTTCGGTTCGTTGGTCACGAGGAAGTCGGCCACGTGGTCGGCAAATGGCCGCAGCGTCACGAGGAGGCGCTCGAAGTCGGCGCGGGCCTGGTTGAACTGCGGCAGGAACCGGTTCAAGTTGGCCGAGGTGCCGTTGAAGTCCGGGGCGATGTCGCGGTACTCACGCATGAAGCGGGCGAACGAATCGAGTGCCCGCAGCTGGGCGTCGAGCGTGTCGTTGAACACGTTCGACGCCGCCACGCCACGATCGATGGCGTGCGCGACCCGGTCGCCCTCGCCCTGGGCCGCCTGCGTGAGCTCGGTCATGAGCGTGCCGAGCTCGGTCTTGTCGATCCCCCGGAACAGGGTGTCGACCCCGGACACGAAGCCCTCGACCTCCTCCGAGGTCCCGGTCGACCGCAGCTGCGAACCGTTGGCGAGGAATGGCCCGCGGTCGCCGGACGGCGCCGTGAGATCGACGTACTTCTCGCCGAACAGCGTCTTTGGTCGGACCGTGGCGGCCACGTCGGCGGGAACCTTCACGCCCTGCTTGAGCGCAAGCGTGATGCGCACCTTCCGCGACACCAGCTCGACATGGCGCACCTTGCCCACGGTCACGCCCCGGTACTTGACGTCGCTCCCCTGCTGCAGGGCCTGCCCGGCGCGCGGAAAGATCCCGCTGACCCGAAAGTCCTTCGAGAACGCTCCGTATGACGCGCGCACGCCGATGGTCACGGCGCTGATCACGATGACGCAGGTGATGAGGGCCGCGAGCACCCGGTAGGCCTTGCCGAGCTCTTCGGGAGTGTGTGCCATCAGCGGCCCACCCCCATCCCGATGAAGCCCACGATCCGGGCGGTGTCCTTGCCGCCGTAGAAGAGGAGCGAGAGCAGCAGGTTGAGCAGCGTCACCGCGATGATCGACAGACGAATGGCGCGTCCTGCGGCCCGGCCCACGCCGGCCGGTCCGCCGGTCGCGTAGTAGCCGTAATAGCAGTGGATCAGGGTCACGACGACGGCGAAGAGCATCGCCTTCATGAACGAGTAGACGACGTCGATGGGCGGCAGGAACAGCTGGAAGTAGTGGCGATAGACACCGGGCGAGAGGGAGAAGAACTTGGTGACGATCAGCTCGGTCGCCAGGTAGCTGGAGAAGAGTGCCGCCAGGTACAGCGGCACCATCGTGATGAGCGACGCCCACACCCGCGTGCAGACCAGGTAGACGAAGCTGTCGACGCTCATGACCTCGAGGGCGTCGATCTCGTCGGAGATGCGCATGGCGCCGAGCTGGGCGGTGAACCCGGCACCGACCTGTGCCGCCAGCGCGACGCCGGCGATGAGCGGCGTGATCTCGCGCGTGTTGCCCACCGATGAGATGACGCCGGAGAAGGCCTCGGCGCCGATCTGCTGCAGGGCGGTGAAGCCCTGCAAACCGACCTCGGTGCCGGTGAAGAAGGCCAGGAAGAAGATCACGAACAGCATGCCGCCGCCCACGACGACGGCCCCGGCGCCGATCATCATGTCGCCGATGATGTTGAAGATCTCAGCTCGGTACTTGAGCGCCTTGGGCAGCCGTCGAATGATCTTGCCGGCGAAGACGGCCTGGTCGTAGACGATCGCGAGCGGCGCGAGCAGGTTGCCGAGCGGCTTGCTGACGGCGCGGTCCAGCCGTTCCCAGGGGGAACGCGTGACGTGCTCGGCGGCGGAGGGTGCAGCCATCAGCCGGTCTTCTGCGGGACGAAGTTGAAGTAGATGGCGGTCAGCACGAAGTTCACGAAGAACAGCAGCACGAACGTGATGACCACGGCCTGGTTCACCGCGTCGCCGACGCCCTTGGGTCCGCCCTTGCAATAGAGGCCCTTGTAGCAAGCGACCACGCCGGCGATGAACCCGAACACGCCGGCCTTCACGAGCGCCATCCAGAGGTCGGGCAGCTGGCTGAGCTCGTTGAAGGAGGCGAAGAAGCTGCTCGACGAGACGTGGAGGACCTGGGTGGCGAAGAACCAACCGCCGCCGAGGCCCGCAGCGCTCACCACCGCGTCCAGCAGCACCGCCATCAACGTGGCCGCCAGCACGCGGGGCATCACGACCCGCTGGATCGGGTTGATGGACATGACCTCCATCGCGGCGATCTCGTCGCGGATCTTGCGGGCCCCGATGTCGGCGCACATGGCCGAACCACCGGCGCCGGCGATCAGCAGCGCGGTGGCGATCGGTGCCTGTTCACGGACGACGGCGAGGACGAGCGCGGAACCCAGGTGCGCCTCGGCTCCGAGCTGGCGGATGAGCGAGCCGACCTGCAGCGAGATGACCATCCCGAACGGGATCGAGATCAGGATCACCGGCACGGTCGTGACCTTGGCGATGAACCAGCATTGATCGAGGAACTCGGCCACGGGCCAGGGTCGATTGAAGATGCGGCGGACGGCCTCGAGCCCGACCGCGGCCATGTTCCCCGTCTCGCGGAACAGCGACGTGACCTTGCCCAGCCCGGGGACCGACGCCATCAGACCGTCATCACCTCGGACTCGTGGTGGCCTTCCTCGCGCTGGCGCGCCTTCGACCGCTCGACGAGGTCGCGCTCGACGTCGGTCTCCTCGGTCGCCATCTCGTCCATACCGATGGGACCGGCGGCCCGCCCGGCCAGGAACTGGCGGATGATCGGGTCGTTCGACTCGACCATCGACGCCTTGTCGGCGAAGCGCACCAGCCCGGCGCGATAGAGGACGCCCACGTAGTCCGCCGTCCGCATCATGGACGGGATGTTGTGCGTGATGATGATGAAGGTCGCGCCCGTCTCCTCCTGGATCATCTTGACGAGCTCATCGAGGTAGGAGACCCGCACCGGATCGAGGCCCGAGTCGGGCTCGTCGAAGAAGACGATCTCCGGCTCCATCACCAGCGCCCGCGCGAATCCGGCGCGCTTCTTCATGCCGCCGGAGACCTCGCCGGGAAACTTCTTCAGGTGGTCGAGCAGGCCGACCATCGACGCCTTCTCCAGCGTGATCTTGCGAATCTCACTCTCGGACTTGTGGGTGTGCTCGCGCAGTGGAAAGGCGATGTTGTCGTAGATGGTCAGCGAGCCGAACAGCGCGCCGTCCTGGAACAGCACACCGAACTTGCGGCGCACCCGGTAGACGTCCTTCTCGCGCATGCGGACGGTCTCTTCACCGTCCACCCAGATCTCGCCACGGTCGGGACGCAGCAGCCCGATGATGTTCTTGAGGAGCACGGACTTCCCGGTGCCCGACGGGCCCATGATGGCGCTCGTCTTTCCGCGCGGGATGTCGAAGGAGATCCCCTCCAACACGGTGTGGCTGCCGAACGACTTGGTCACGTCGCGCAATGCGATGATGGCGTCCAAGACCGCTCCCCTTGCTGTGTCGATGCCTGCGCCTGGGCCGAATGAGCCGCTGGCATGTGCATTTCGACACCGTGACGGTGGGCACCTCCCCAGTGACACGCGTCACACCCCGCCCCGAGACCCCCTGCTCAGCCAAACGGGTGACCAAGAGCGCGGAAGGGACGGACCCCCGACAGCTCGGTCAACCTCACGCGCCGAGGAAGAGGCTCCGAGAGACGATGTGAGCAAGACCGGGCGCGGCTATGAACTCCCGGAGAGGCGGACAGTCGGTTATGAGCTCCCGGGGAGGCGGACGTCGGAGCGGCGGGCTTCGGCGCGGCGTTCGGCGGCCAGGCGCTCGAGGCTCGGTTCCGGCGCGTGATCGACGAAGCGCATCATCTCGGCCACCGCATGGTGCCCGGCCTCTTCGGCGATGAGCCGGTGCATCTCCTGGGCGACCTGCCGGTACGCCGGATGCCCTTGCGGCCCGCTGCGCAGCTCGATGAGGTGCATGGCCTCGCGAGCGTTCATCTGCATGACGAAGCGGACCTTGTAGGCGAGGCAGACCGCATACGACGCCTGCGCCGGGAAGCGCTCGTGGAGCAGGTCGTAGAGGTCCGAGGAGCGTTCCATCGCACCGTCGAACACCCCGGTGGCGCCGGCGAGGTCGACCGCTTCGGGCCGGGTGTAGCCGTGGCGCGGGCTGAGCGGCTGCCACTCGACGGTGAGCATGCGGTGGCGCTGCAGGTCGCGAAAGGCGCCGTAGTCGGCCAGCACGTCGAAGCGGTACGACGACCGCTCGAGGCCTCGCCCGGGCTTGTGGCGCCGGTTCCCCCGCTCCCCCACATAGGCCCGCACGATCGCGAGGCGCTCCTCGGCCGACATCGCCCGCACCCGGGCGTCGATCTGGGCCTCGGGCACGTGCGTGTGCGGATAGAGCATGGCGGTGAGCAGGTGGACCTCGGCGTCGGGGTCGTGGTCGACGAGCGTGACGCTCGGCGCCGACTGGGCCTCGGTGGTGCCGCTGGGGAACAGGCGCTCGGCCGCCTCGTCCATCGCGGTGCGGGTCGTGGCCAGATACGTGCTCCAGGCCACCCCCCGATCCGCGAGATCGACCCGCTTGAGGAACGACGGGATGACCTTGCGCAGCTCGTGGAGCATGAGGTCCGCGTAGGTGCGGGCCTCGGGCAGCGGGTGCGAGCGCATGCGCAGCAGGAGCGCCTCGTAGCCCTGGCCGGTGCCGTAGATGCCCACGTTCGAGAGCGATGCCGTGGGCAGGATGCCGCGCAGAGCGTCGAACGCCTTGGCCCGGATGGCCTGCCGATACACGAAGTCGGAGTCAGCCGCGTCCTTCGGGAACTGCTCGCGGAAGAAGTCGCCCAGCACCGGGAGCAGCTCGGCGTACGTGTCGAACAGCCGGTCCATCTCGCCGACGTAGCGGGTGCCGAGCGGCGAGCCGAGCAGCTCGGGGTCACGGTGGAACCGGTAGCGGCCGCCGAGGCGCGAGTCGTAGGCGATGTAGCGGGTCGACTGCTCGAGGTACGACATGAGCCGGCCCCACTCGAGCACCTTCGTGAGCAGGTTCGAGGCCTGCTCGCACGCGAGGTGGACCCCGCCGAGCTGGGCCACCGAATCGTCGCCGTACTCGAAGAAGACGCGGTCGTAGAGCTCTTCGGCGCGCCGCAGGCCGACCGTGGCATCGATCGTGTGGTCGCCGCTGATGTCGAGCTCGCCCACGAACTCGTCGAGGAACAGCCGCCGCAGGCTCTTGGGCGACCGCGAGTAGCGCGCGAAGAGGGCGCCCTTCACGACCTCCGGCAAGTTCACCAGGGCAAAGACCGGGCCGTCGAGGTTCGTGAAGTAGCGCCGGAGCACGTCGGCTTCATCGGGGCTGAAGTCTTCGGCGACGTAGACGGTCACGGCGGCTGAGGCTACGCCCTGGTCGAGGTACCCGGAGTGACCACGCTGCGAGGTCAAGACCGCACAGGAACCGGTGCCCGCCGGGCCGTGGCGGCCCTAGTGGTGCGTCAGCCGCGCTGCCGCGAAGGCGGCTTGGACGTCCGCCAGCACGTCGGGCTGCAGCCACAGGTCGGCGACGGTGGCGGCCATGGCCTTGGCCCCGTCGACCACGGCCTGGTCGCCCTCGGGCGCCCGGGCGTGCTGCACGAACGCCTGGGTGTGGATGGCCACGTTGGGCGGCGACACGGCGATCATCGGGTGGATCGACGGCACGAGGTGGCTGACGTTGCCCATGTCGGTGCTGCCGACGATGGCGCCGGCGACGCTCGGGTCAGCCAGCTCACGGCCCACCCGCGCCGCGTTGTGGCGGTACAGCTCGATGAACGGCGGGTTGTCGACCAGGTCGGCGTAGGCCGGGTCGATCCACGCGTGCTCCATCGTGCAGCCGGCGGCGGCCGCGCCGGCCTCCAGGCAGGTGAGCACCCGGGCCTTCAGCGCCTCGAGCCGCCGCAGCGTGGGTGAGCGGACGTACCAGATCGCGGCCGTCCGCTCGGGCACGACGTTGGGCGCCTCGCCGGCCTCGGTGAAGATGCCGTGGATGCGCTCGTCGGGTCGGATGTGCTGACGCAGCGCGCCGACGTTCACGTAGCCGAGCACGGCGGCGTCGAGGGCGTTGCGGCCGACCTGAGGCGCGGCCGCGGCGTGCGCAGCCTTGCCGCGGTAGGTGACGTGCAGCTGCTGGATGGCGATGGCGCCGAACGTCGGCAGGTCGTAGCCCGCGGGGTGCACCATCATCGCGGCGTCGACGCCGTCGAGGGCGCCCCGGTCGGCCAGCGCCACCTTGCCGCCCCCACCCTCCTCGGCCGGCGTGCCGAGGATCAGCACCCGGCCACCCAGTTCGTCGGCGAGCCGGGCCGCGGCGATGCCGGCGCCGAGGCCGGCCGTGCCGATGATGTTGTGGCCGCAGGCGTGCCCGATGCCGGGAAGGGCGTCGTACTCGCAGAGCACGGCGATGGTGGGGCCCGACGTGCCGGCGCGGGCCGCGAACGCGGTGGCGAGGCCGTAGGCGTGGCGCTCGACCTCGATGCCGGCTCGGTCGAGGATCGCGGTGAGGACGTCGTGGGCGTGGTGCTCCGCGAAGGCCAGCTCTGGGTGGTCGTGGATGTCGTGCGAAGCCTCGATCAGCGCGTCGGCGTGCTCGTCGACGATGGCGTCGAGGCGGTCCTTCACTGCGTCCAGGTCGACCATCGGCTCAGGCTACGGCCTCCCGTGGCAGGCAGCGGCCGGTCGGTGGTCGACGCGTGGTCGCTCAGTGGTCGGTCAGTGGTGGAGGACGATCTTGCCCATCTGCTCGCCGGCGGCGAGCCGGTCGAGCGCCTCGCCGTAGGCGGCGATTGGCAGCTCGGTGTCGACCAGGACCGGGAGGCCCTGGCCCACGAGCTGGACCACGTCGGCGAACTCCGGATAGCTCCCCATCGTCGAGCCGATCACCTCGATCTGCTTGAAGAACAGCCGCGGGAGGTCGAGCTCGACCTTTTGGCCCGAGGTGCCGCCGCAGACGACCAGGCGGCCGCCGGGTCGCAGCGCCCGCACCGAGCGCTCCCAGGTGGCGGGGCCCACGCTCTCGACCACGACGTCGGCGCCACCCGGCCAGTCCTCGTTCGAGTCGAGCGCGCGCTCGGCGCCGAGGTCGAGAGCCCGCCGGCGCTTCGCCTCGTCACGGGACGTGACGTCGACCACGGCGCCCATCTGGCGGGCGAGGGCCAACGCGGCGGTCGATACCCCGCCGCCGATGCCCACGATCAACACCCGCTCGCCCGCCCGCAGCCGGGCCCGGCGGAGCATTCGGTAGGCGGTCAGCGTGGCGAGCGGGAAGGCCGCGCACTCGGCCCAGGAGCGGTCCGCGGGTCGGGCGACGACGTTGCGCTGCGGCACCACGACCAGCTCGGCATGCCCGCCCCAGCGCTGCTCGCCCACGATCTCGAGGCCCCGCTGCGCCGGCGCGTCGATGCCGTAGGTGACGACGTGCTCGATCGGGATGACGGCCGGGTTGACCACGACCTCGTCGCCCGGCGACCAGGCGGTGACCTGCGCACCGACGGCGTCCACCACGCCGGCCACGTCGCAGCCGGGGACATGGGGCAGCGCCGGCCGTGGCTGCCCCCTGGTGACCCACAGGTCCATGTGGTTCAGCGCGCTCGCGATCACCCGGACGCGCACATCGTCCGGCCCGGGCTCCGGGTCAGCGATCTCGCCGAACCGATAGCTACCAGGAGACTCGTCGAGGATCCACGCCTTCATCCCGCCGACGCTACCGGCGCACACCCACCCCCCGAAGTGGGCGGGGCTGCGGTCGCGGGGACGACCGAGACCCCGCCCAGTTCCAGTCGGGGGGCCACACCCATCCCGAAGTGGGCGGGGTTGCGGTCGCGGGGACGACCGAGTCCCCGCCCAGTTCCAGACGGCTGGCCGCACCCATCCCGAAGTGGGCGGGGTTGCGGTCGCGGGGACGACCGAGTCCCCGCCCAGTGACAGTCGGACGAGCCGGCTACACGTAGCAGTCGAGGGCGTCGGCCTCGATGCGGATGGCGAGGGCCCGCGCCCGGGTCACCCGCTCACCGTCGAGCCAGACGTCGGTGGGGCGTTCGAGGTCGACCCGGAGGGAGGCGGTGCGGCGCTCTCGGATGCCGGGGTGCGGCAGGTGGGTGCCGGTGGCGAGGCGCCCGCGGGCCTTGAGCCGGTCGCCCAAGGAGAGGTCGGCGTCGAACGTGTCGAGCAGCCCGTCGTTGGGATGGCTGCGGGGCGCCACGTCCCACGCACCGATCCACTGGGCGTTCATGGCCGCCACCACCCGGCCGTGCCACCACGACCGCCGGGCCACGAGGTGGGCCACGAACCAGTGGAGCCGGCCGTCGATCAACACCGACCCGAGGTCCATCGGGAACCGCATCGCGTCGCCGCTGCGGATCCGCTCCTCGTCGCCGCGGCCGCCGAGGGTGCGGCAGAGGTCGCCCCCGAGGAGGCCGAACGACGGCACCGGCGCGCCCGTGCGCCGCGCCGCCTCGACCATGGCCCGCGCCTCGGCGTCGCTCCGCACGAGGACCCCGTCCGCCGGCAGCGCGCCCGGCTCGCCCCACCGCTCCCCCTTGCGGATCGTCACCCGGGTCCGGACCCCGGTCCCTCGCCCCGCGAGTCCCCACCCGCCGGCTCGGCGTCGACCGCGTCGACAACCTCGACCACCTCGACCGCGGCGATCGCGGCGACCTCGTCGTCCCGATCGTCCTCGCCCGCGCCGTTCCCGGGACGGTCGTCGGCCAGCGCGTCGTCGACCGGTTCGTCGTCGTCCACGCCGGTGCCGACGCTCGACGACGTGGCCACGATGCCGCGGAAGAGCGCCTCGGCGGCCGCACGCGCCGACGCCCGGGTGGCGGCCACGGGCGCGACCTCGCCGAGCTGGCGCAGCAGGTCGATGAGCTGCTTGACGTTCCGGACGAAGTCGCCGCCCGACAGCTCGGCGGCCTCGATCACCGTGTCGAAGCCCTCGCCCGCGGCCCACGCATGTGCCAGCGGGAGGAACGTCGGGTCGGGCAGACGGCTGGCGGGCAGGCCGGCACGCTCCTCGTCGCGGACCAGCCGTCGGGCGAGCTGGTCGATGGCCGTGGCCTTGGCCCGCACCTCTGCGTTCGGGTACCACGGCGTCGGCGGCGGGGTCTTGCTGCGGTGCTCGTAGGTCAGCAGCGACGCGACGCCGGCCAGCGTGGGCGCGTCGAGGTCGTCGAGTAGGCCCTCGGCCAGCGCCTCGACGACCAGCAGGTCGGACTCGTGGTACAGCCGAGCCAGCATCTCCCCGCGCTCGGTGAGGGCCCAGCCGTCGAGGTGCCCCCAGCGTCCGAGGAGATCGAGGATGGCGTCGAACCGGCGGCCGAGCGTGGCCGTGCGCTCGGCGACCGTGCGGTCGAGGTCGGCCAGCTCCCGGTGGATGCGCTCGATCCCGATGGCGGCGCGCAGGTGCCGATCGCGATCGGGACAGCCGGCCACCGGATGGTGCGGGGCCTGTGCCACCGCACGGCCGGGGCCGCGCCGGCGTCGGTCGGACCCATGGCCCACCCGCGTGCGGCGGAGGATCTCGGCGGTGCGGTGTCGGAACTTGCTGCTGCGTGGCTCGAAGGGCTGCGGGAGGGTCAGGGCCGCCACCCGCTCGGGCGGCTCGTCGAAGTCATCGACGCCGAGCATCACGGCCTTGCCCTCGGTGTCGACCAAGCGGACCTTGCCGCCCCCGCCCTTCCGCTGCGCCACCGTCAGCACCGCGAGCCGTCGGCCGCCGAGCCGGACCACATCGCCCGGTGCCAACCGGGCGATCGCCTGCTCGACGTCGGTCCGGGCCCGCTGCCCGCTCGCCGCCTCGCGGTCCGCCCGCACGAGCTCGCGATACTCGTCGACGTCGCCGCGCTCGCAGCGCGCGTCGGCCTCGAGCACCTCGAGGGCCTCGGCGCGGCTGTGGCGCCGAGCCTCGACCTTCACGACCGATCGATCGGCCTGATATTGGGCGAACGACTGGTCGAGCAGGCGATGCGCCTCCTCGCGGTCGTACCGGCGGACGAGGTTGGCCGCCATGTTGTACGTGGGCCGGAACGCCGACCGCAGCACGAAGTCGCGGCTGGCGGCCAGCGCCGCGACGCGGTCGAAGCCGTACCAGGGCGACCAGAGGACGACGGCGTGGCCGACGGGGTCGAGGCCGCGCCGTCCGGCCCGGCCGGTGAGCTGCGTGTACTGGGCCGGCGTCAAGTCTTCGTGGCGCTCGCCGGTGAACTTCGAGAGCGACTCGATCACCACCGATCGCGCCGGCATGTTGATGCCCAGCGCCAGGGTCTCCGTCGCGAACACGACCTTGACCAGCCCCGCCGCGAAGCAGGCCTCCACGATCTCCTTGAACGGGGGCACCATGCCGGCGTGGTGGGCGGCCACGCCCGCCTCGAGCCCCGCCAGGAACGTGTCCCACCCGAGCGTGTCGAGGTCCTGGTCGGTGAGGTGCTCGACGTGGCGCTCGGCCACGGCCCGGATGCGCTCGCGTTCCTCGGCGGTGGTGAGCCGTGCCCCGTCGGCCAGCGCGGCCCGGGCGGCGTCGTCGCACCCGGCACGCGAGAAGATGAAGTAGATGGCGGGGAGCAGCTGGTCCTCGCGCAGCTGGTCGACGACCTCAGCCCGCCGCGGCGTGGCCCAGCGCCGGCGCGGCCGACCGCGCGGGCGCAGGTTCTTCGGCTGGCCGAGGTCGGCGGCGTCGAACCGATGACCGTCGGGGTTGGGCCGTCCTCCGACCAAGGTGGGCACCATGACCTGCTGGCGCTCCAGCTTGTCGTGCACGAGGAAGTGGTTGACCAGCTCGACCGGTCGGCGGTGCTCGACCACCGTCGACACCGGTCCCCGGATCGTGTCGATCCAGCCGGCCAGCTCCTCGGCGTTGGACACGGTCGCCGAGAGGCACACGAAGCGCACCTGGCGCGGTGCGTGCACGAGGACCTCCTCCCACACGGGCCCCCGGTAGGCGTCCTGGAGGTAGTGGACCTCGTCGAGCACCACCCAATCGAGCGCGTCGAGGGCAGAGCTCCGCGCGTAGATCATGTTGCGCAGCACCTCGGTGGTCATCACCACGATCGGGGCGTCGCCGTTGATGGCGTTGTCTCCGGTGAGGAGGCCCACCTGGTCGGCGCCGTGCTCGCGCACGAGGTCGCCGTACTTCTGGTTCGAGAGCGCCTTGATCGGCGTCGTGTAGAACGCCCGACGCCCCGAGCGCAGCGCGGTGGCCACCGCGTACTCGGCCACCACCGTCTTGCCGGACCCGGTGGGCGCCGAGACCAGCACCGAGCGACCGGCGTCGATCGCGGCGATGCCTTCGAGCTGGAAGCGATCGAGCGTGAAGCCACGGTCACCGGGCGACGCACCCGTCGGAGCCGTCACCGCCGGCCGATCAGGCTGCGGCCGCCTTGCGGGCACGCCGCTCGCGGAAGCGACCGAACAGGATCGAGAGCTCGTAGAAGATGCACATCGGGATGGCCAGCGCGAAGAGGCTGAACGGGTCGGCGCTCGGGGTGATCACGGCGGCGACCACGAAGATGATCACGATGGCGAAGCGCCGCACGTCGCGCAGCTTGCGCGAATCGACCACGCCCACGAGCTGCAGGAAGATCAGCACGATCGGGAACTCGAACCCGCCGCCGAACGCCAGCATCATGTAAACGATCAGCGTGAGGTACTTGCCGCCGGTGTAGGCGCTCACGAAGCTGTTGCCCGACACCGACTGCAGGAACTCGAGGGCCTTCGGCAGGGTCCAGTACGCGATGTAGGCGCCCGAGAGGAACAGCACCGTGGCGGTGGCCACGAAGCTCAGGGCGTACTTGCGCTCGTTGGCGTACAAGCCCGGCGCCACGAAGCTCCAGAGCTGATAGAGGACCACCGGCATGGCCATCCCGATCCCCAAGTAGGCCGAGATCTTGACCCGCAGGAAGAAGCCCTCGAGCGGGTCGGTGAGGATGAGCTTGCCGTTGGTGAGGCTGTGCGCCTTGGAGATCTGCTCGAGGGGGTGGATCAGGATGTGCAGCACCCAGGGATAGGCGAACCAGCCGAGGGTGGCACCGATGGCCACGGCGATGACGCACTTGATGATGCGGCCGCGCAGCTCGACCAGGTGGTCCATCAGCGACATGCGGCCGTCATCGGTGGCGGGCGCCGGGGTGGCCATCTCAGTGACTGTCATGTGTGGTGATACGGCACGGAGGGGGGCCGTGGGTCATCCTGCGGCCCGATCGATCGGATCGATGTGCCTGACGGGGCGGATGGCGGCGTCGTCCGCGGCGGGCGCGGCCTCGACCTCGACCAGGTGGGGCCCGGCGGCGGCTGCGGGCTGGTCGGCGCTGGTGTCGGTGGCGCTCGCCTCGAGCGGCTCGGTGCGGGCGACGGTCTCGGTGATGTCGGCCTGCTCCATGGTGGTGGCGTAGCCCGACGACGACGACGACGAGGACGGCGAGGACGAGGACGACGGCGTCGAGTCGGAGCCGGTGATGTCGAGGGCGTTCTGCAGCTCGGCCTGGAACCCGCTCGAGATCTTCCTCAGCTCGGCCATCGCGCGGCCGAACGAGCGCACCGCCTTCGGGAGCTCTTGAGGTCCGAGGACCACGAGGGCGACCAGCAGGATGACCAGCACCTCGGGCCCGCCCACGTTGAACATGGGCGCGAGCCTACCGGCGGTCGAGCCTGTCGATCGCGGCGCGGGCCCGCTCGGTCTCGACGCGGATCGGCACCAGCGCGGGCTGCACCCAGTCGAGGCGGCGGGCCGCCGTGTGCACCTCGCCAGAGGCGGCAGCGATGCGCCTCAGCAGCCACCAGGCGCCGCCGGCACCGGCGGTGAGGACGATCGTGGGAACGAACCAGAGGGAAGCCACGGTCGGCAGGCTACAGCCGGGTGATGCGGTTCAGCCGGTCGAGCCAGTCCTCGGTCTCGAGCAGGGCATGGAAGTCGAGCAGGTCGTCGTGGGTGATCGGATCGCCTGTCCGGGGCTCGGCGAGCTCCGCAGGCATCGACCAGGTCGACATGCGCACGCCGGATGACACCAGCAGCTCGATGATGCGGGCCTCGGCCGGCTTGGACACGGCCACGCTGCAGGTTGGGCAGCGGAACGAGTAGGAGCCCTGACCGTCGTCGGCACAGATCTGCACCGACACCTCGGCCGTCGTCAGCTCGACGTCGCCGCACGTCCCGCAGCTCGCTCGGATCCTGGCCATCGTCGTGTGCTCCTCCCGAGCCCTCGGTCCCGAATCAATCGGACGGACCGGGCAGGTGTTGAGGACACGGCAGGGCATCTGGCAGGAAGGTGACATGGGTCGGTGTGCGGGCAGGTGGCCGGCGGTCGGGCGCGCGGAGCAGCATGGCGCCCATGTCCCGCCTGCCGTCGCTGCGACGTCCCCCGATCGGCTTCGCTCACCGGGGCGCGCGGGCCCACGCGCCCGAGAACACCCTGGAGGCGTTCGCGCTCGCCTTGCGCCTGGGGGCCACGGGCCTCGAGAGCGACGTCTGGCTGACCGCTGACGGCGTCCCCGTGCTCGACCACGACGGCCTGGTCGGTCCTCGGCTGCGGCGCCAGCCGATCGGCCGGATCCTGCGGGCCGACCTGCCGCCTGCGCTTCCCGCGCTGGCCGAGCTGCTCGGCGAGCTGGGCAGCGACTACGAGCTGTCCCTCGACGTCAAGGATCCGGCGGCCGGAGCGGTGGTGGTGCAGGAGGTGCTCGCCCACGACCCGGCCATGGCCGCCCGGCTCTGGCTCTGCCACGACGATCTCGACCTGTTGGAGTCGTGGCGGGCGGCGGGCCCCGCGGTCCGGCTGGTCGCGTCCACGCGCCTGCGGGCCCTCAGGCAGGGCCCCGAGCGGAGGGCGGCGACGCTTCAGGGTCGCGGCATCGACGCCCTCAACCTGCACCACAGCGACTGGACCGGCGGCCTGACCACCCTCTGCCACCGCTTCGGGATCCTCACGTTCGGCTGGGACGCCCAGTTCCCTCGGGTGCTGGACGGCCTGTTGGAGATGGGCATCGACGCCGTCTACAGCGACCACGTCGACCGCATGGTGGAGTCGCTCGGCCGCCACGCCGCGCTCCCCCACCCCAAGCTGCCGTGACCGGCGGCCGCTCGCGAGGCGGTCAGAGCCCGCCCATCTTCGAGGGCGGCCAGATCACGAAGAAGGCACGGCCCACGATGAGGTTCTTCTTGAGCGGCCCGAAGCAGCGGCCGTCCGACGAGTTCGTGCGGTTGTCGCCCATGACCAGCACGGTGTCGGCGGGCACGAGCATCCCCTGGAGCGAATCGATGCCCGGGACGTTGAAGGTGCCGCACGGGAGCACGTCGGTCGGCAGGCCGCTGGTGTAGGGCTCGACCAGCTGCCGACCGTTGATGAAGACCTTGTGGTCGCGCAGGCTGACCTGCTCGCCCGGCAGCCCGACGACCCGCTTGATCAGGTCCTTCACCGTGTTGTCCGTGAAGGTGGGAGGTCGCTTGAAGACCACCACGTCACCGCGGTGGATGTCGTGGAGCTTGTAGGACAGCTTGTTGACGAGCACGCGGTCGCCGCGCACCAGGGTCTTCTCCATCGACGCCGACGGGATCCAGAACGCCTGGAACAGGAAGGTCTTGACCACGAACGCGACGGCCACGGCGCCGGCGACGACGAACACCCACTCCAGGGCGTTGCGGGCGGCCGAGCGGCGGGGCGGCGGCTCCTTGACCGCGGTCGTGGTGCCATCGCCTGGTGGGACGGGGGGCGCGCCGACCACCGTCTGGCCGGCCACCGGCGCCGGCCCGAGCGCCCCGTCGCCCTGAGTCGGCGGGCGATCGGGTGCTGATGGCGTCACGACTGCTGACGCTAGCGCGGCCCCCCTGCGTTCAGACGCGGCCGAACCGGCCGGGGACAGGCCTCAGCCGGCGGGCGCGTAGCGGGCCAAGACTCGGGCCGCGGCGCGCCTGGCCAGGTCGGTCGAGCCCAAGCGCGGGTCGACGTCGATCAGCTCGGCGGCCGGTCCGAGGCGCAGCAGCAGGCGATCGAGCCAGGCCGGAGCGACCACCGCGAGGGTCACGCGCAGCCGTCCGGCCGGCCGTTCCTCCACCGCGACGACCGGATGCGCTTCGACGACCCAGGCTGCTGACGGGTCGAGGTCGAGCACCGCCTGCGGGGCATCGCTCCCGAACCGCAGGCCCGCCTCGGGTTGCGCGGCCGGCGGTTCGAACGTCTCGTCCAGCACCGTCGCGGCCTGGATGCGGTCGATGCGGAAGACCCGCTCGCCGGCGGCGTCGGCGCACCAGCCGACGAGGTACCAGGCCCCGGCCTCGGCGAAGACCCGCCAGGGCTCGACCTCGCGCTCGCCGACGGCGTCGCGGCCATAGGTGTAGTAGCGGATGCGCACGCGGCGGGCCTCCGCGATCGCCTGCTGGAGGACGGCGGTGACCTCGTGGTCCGGCGTGGCGAGGTCGACGTCGATGACCTCGCCGGCCTCCACGCCGAGCACCTCGGCCAGCTTGGCGAGGCCGCGGGCCAGCGGGCCCTCCGGATCGGCGCCGGGCTGGGCCAGCATGGCGTCGCCCGCGGCCAGCATGGCCAGCCCCTCGGCGGGCGTGAGCCGCAGCGGGCGGCGGAACGACAGCAGGCGCACCCACACCCGCCCGTCCTCGACGATGACCTCGAAGGGCATGTCGTCGTAGTGCACCGAGTCGGCGCCGACCATCATCGCCATCTGCAGGTCGGCCACGAGGTCCTTCGAGGACACCTGGAACCGGCCGCACACCTCGGCGATCGACGCGCCGTCGGCCTGGTCGGCGACCCAGGACAGGATGGCCAGCAGGCGTTGGAGGCGTAGGCCGGCGGTGATGCGCGGTGCCGGGCTCACCGGGACGTTCCGGCCAGGTCTTCGAGCCACGCTACGAGGTCGGCTCGCACATCGGCCGGCTCGAGCACCTCTGCGTGGTCGAGGAACGAGAGCAGGTAGGAGCGGAACCCATCGCGGTTGGTGACCCGGAAGCGCAGCACCACCGAGCCGTCGGGCCGGGTCTCGACCAGCTGCTCGGGCTCGAGCGCGGCCACCACGCTCGGCGCGAGCGCGGCGTCGACCAGCACGAGCGCCTCGACCTGCGGGTCCTCGCCACCGAGCTGCCACGGGTCGAGGAGCAGCCCGGGCGTGGCCTCGAGCGGCCGGCTGAACGCGCCGGGCTGCTCCCCCACGGCGATCGCGCCCTGCACCCGGCCGAGGCGGTACCAGCGGTCCTGCTCGCGCCGATGGTCGTAGCCGTTCAGGTACCAGCGGCCGCGCGCGAAGTCGAGGCGGTGGGGGTTCACGTCGCGGTCGACGTCCCGATAGCGGAAGTGCAGCGTGCGCCGCTCCACGACGCCCTGGAACGCGGCTTCGAGGTTCGGGTCGGCCGGCAGCTCGGCGAGCGCGTCGCCCGAACCCGGCACGGCGCCCAGCTTCCACAGGGCTTGGCGGCCCCGACCGCCGTCGAGGGGAACGGTGGCGGCCGCCAGGTTGAGGGCCTCGAGCTCGTCGGGCTCAAGCCCGGGATCGCGCAGGTAGAACTCCTGCTTGCGGATGCGGTAGCCGCTCGCGGGGGGATCGGTGGCCGGGATCGGTTCGAGTCGCAGCGGCACCCCCATGTCGCGCATCTCGTCCTTGTCCCGCTCGAACGCCCGGTGGAACGCCTGGGCGTCGTCGGGATAGCCCGGCACCAGCCGCTGCAGCTCGCGCGCCGGCAGCGGGCGCGGCGCGTCGAGCAGCACGTTCATCAGGTTCAACAAGCGCTCGAGCTTCGACACCGCCACAGCCGCCGATCCTACGGGCGCACCACCCCAGCGAATGTGGAGTACAAGCGGTCGTGACCGCAGCCGCTTCTACTCCACATTCCCGTCGGTGGTGGGCGGGCGGGCGGGGAGCAGGGCGACGGCGAGCGCGGCCGCGGCACCGCAGGCCGCGAAGAAGGCCGGCTCCTCCGCCGGGGTTCGGCCCATGGTGGTGACCGGCAGGCCGAGCGCGGCGAGCAGCCCGGCCACGTCGGGCGCGACGACCTGGTGGACGCGGTGGCGGCCCCCGAGGTCGAGCGTGCCACCGGCGGGGACGGCGACGTCGACCTCCGAGCGGACCGCGTCGAGCGCGGTGAGCGTGTGGTGGCTGACGCCGCGGTGGCGAGCGCGGGCATCGGCTTGGGAGATGCGCACGCAGGCGATCGGCCGGCCGCCGAGCCACGCGGCGGCGTCGAGGGCGGGTGCGACCTCGAGTGCCGACGTGCCGAGCCGGGTCCCGGTACCTACCGACCCTGGCCCCATCGCCACCACGATCACGTCCGCCGCGAGCACGTGCCGCGCCAAGGCGAGTGCCGACGGCACGTTCACGGCCTCGACCTCACCACCGAAGGCGTGGCCGGCGGTGACGGTGCCATCGAGCTGACCGAGCTCGACCAGGCGGAAGACCAGGTCGCTGAACGCCAGCGGGAGCGCACCGCCATCGGTCATCACGTATACGACCCGCAGGTCGGGCCGCAGGTGCTTGAGCGCCACGGCGATGCCCGGCAGCTGGCTGTGCAGGCTCCCGACCACCACAGGCATGCCGTCGAGCCCGCTGGGGATGTCGGGGTGCTCCTCCTCGCCGCTGCCGACGTCCGCCTGGAGGCTCGTGTAGCGCAGCTTGAGGATGTGGCCGGGCCCGGGCGCCCGCCACGGCCCGCGGCTGAGGTTCCAGTGCACGACGTGCCAGCCGCCCGTGCCCAACCCCAGCTCGACCGCCGTGGTGTTGACGACCACGCGGTCGCCGTCGGCCACCGGGCCGGTCAGGTCGGTGAGCGCATAGGCCCGGGCGCCGTCGGCCAGCCGGACGCGGGCCAAGCCGGGTCGGGTCGAGAGGACGCCGACGACGAGCGCTTCGCGGAACGAGGGCATCGATGCGGGCTAGAGGGAGGCGATCAGCTTCTCGACCCGCTCGTCGTGGGACTTGAACGGGTCCTTGCAGAGCACGGTGCGCTGGGCCTGGTCGTTGAGCTTCAGGTGCACCCAGTCGACCGTGTAGTCGCGCTTGCGCTCCTTGGCCCGACGGATGAACTCGCCGCGCAGGCGCGCCCGGGTGGTCTGCGGCGGCTGGTCGACGGCCAGGTCGACCTCCTCGTCGGTGCAGAGCCGATCGACGAAGCCGCGCGCCTGCATCCGGTAGAAGAGCCCGCGCTCACGGTTCACATCGTGGTACTGCAGGTCCATCAGCGCGATCCGCGGGTCGGTGAGGGCCAGGCCGTGGCGCTCACGGTAGGCCTCGATGAGGTGGTGCTTGATCACCCAGTCGCACTCTCGGTCGAGCGAGAGCGGGTCCTTCTCGATGGCGGTGAGCGTGCACTCCCACAGGTCGAGCGCCATCTTCTCCTCGGGCGACAGACCGTGGGTCTCGGCGTAGCGGATGGCCCGGCTGAGGTACTCGTTCTGGATGTCGAGCGCGGATACCTCGCGCCCGTTGGCCAGCCGCACGCGGCGGGTGCAGGTGATGTCGTGGCTGATCTCGCGGATGGCGCGGATCGGGTTCTCGAGCGTCATGTCCCGCAGGACGACGTTCGGCTCTTCGAGCATGCGCAGCAGCAGGCTGGTGGCGCCAACCTTGAGGAACGTGGCCGTCTCGCTCATGTTCGAGTCGCCGACGATGACGTGCAGGCGGCGGTAGCGCTCGGCGTCGGCGTGAGGCTCGTCGCGGGTGTTGATGATCGGCCGGCTGCGGGTGGTGGCGCTGGAGACGCCCTCCCAGATGTGCTCGGCCCGCTGGCTGATCGAGAACATCGCGCCCCGGGCCGTCTGCAAGACCTTCCCGGCGCCGGCGTAGATCTGGCGGCTCACGAGGAAGGGGATCAGCACCTCGGCGTAGTGGCCGAAGTCGTCGCGGCGGCTGGTGAGGTAGTTCTCGTGGCAGCCGTACGAGTTGCCCGCCGAGTCGGTGTTGTTCTTGAACAGGTACACGACGCCGCGGATGCCCTCCTCTCGCAGCCGGGCCTCGGCGCTCGCAAGGAGCCCCTCGAGGATGCGCTCGCCGGCCTTGTCGTGGACGACGAGGTCGTGCACCGAGTCGCACTCGGGCGTGGCGTACTCCGGGTGGCTGCCGACGTCGAGGTACAGGCGTGCGCCGTTGGCCAGGAAGACGTTGCTGCTGCGGCCCCACGACACGACCCGGCGGAAGAGGTAGCGGGCGACCTCGTCGGGGCTGAGCCGCCGTTGGCCCCGCAGCGTGCAGGTGACCCCGTACTCGTTCTCGAGACCGAAGATCCTGCGTTCCATCAGGCCACGCTACCGGTGTGCCTCCTCCAGCGGGCGCACCCGGACGGGGGCCACCCGCCCGCCGCGCCGGCGCCCCGCTGAGGGTCGCCGGCGCGGCGTGGAGATGTGGGCCTCAGGCGCCGGACAGCGGTCCGGCGCAGCTGGCCTTGAACGCCGTCTGGAACGCGGCGTCCGGGTACTTCGTGTCCAGCGCCGAGAACGAGTCGCTGATGACCTTCACGTTCGCCTGGAAGGCGTTGATGGCGTCGGTGGCTGCGGCCTTGAACGCGACTTGATCCGTGTCGGAGGCCGCCGCGACCTTGTCCTTGGTCGCCTTGCTCTCGGTCGTGAAGTCATTGAACTTCGTGACCAGGTCCGGGCCGATCTGGTCGCCCTGCTTCATGTCCGCAGGCGGCAGCGCCTCGATGACGCCGGCGAGCTTCTCGCTGGCGGCCGCGGCCTCGTCGAACAGCCCCTCGATCGCTGTCTTCTTCTCGGCGATCGTGGTCTGCGGCGCGGTCTTCACCTTCGCGGAGGCCGCCTTCAGATCCTTGATCCACACGCCGAGCGGGATGCAGAACCCGTCGGCCCACTCCTTCACCGGGATCGCACTGCCCCCGGACGTGGTGGTCG